>DXKH01000083.1 GCA_019415335.1 Citrobacter sp.
TTATTTGCCCCTGGGGTTAATGCGCTAAGCATAAGGGCGGATGATAGCACTCGTGATCCGGGTCATACATCTTTTTATAGTTAATGGCGCGGTGCATTACCCTCAGCCAGGATAATGCGCCGCGCATCCGACTATTACGTTTCGCTCACCGGCGTTCTGTCACCATCATACAACGGCACTTTGCGATAGCGGCGGATCAGATACCACAAATATGCGCCGCCTAACGAAGCCCATACCAGACCGAGTGTCAGTGACGTTGACTCGAGGTTAACCCACAGCACACCCACCGTCAGCGCGCCAACCAGCGGCATCAGCAAATAGTGGAAGTGATCCTTCCAGCTTTTATTCATTCCTTTACGCCGCCAGAAATGATTAAACACCGACAGATTTACGAAGGTAAATGCCACCAGAGCACCGAAGTTAATCAATGCTGTGGCGGTAACTAAATCGAAGAACAGCGCCGACAACGCGACAATCCCGACCATAATGACGTTCAGTGCCGGAGTCCGCCATTTTGGGTGCACATAGCCAAACACGCGCTCCGGAAACACATTGTCACGCCCCATCACATACAGCAGACGCGACACGCTGGCGTGCGACGCCAGGCCAGACGCTAACGTGTTCACAAACGTGGTACAGAGGAAAATCGACTGGAAGAGCTTGCCGCCGACGTACAGCGCAATCTCAGGTAGTGCGGCGTCCGGGTCTTTAAAGCGGCTGATATCAGGAAAGAACAGCTGCATAAAGAACGACGCAGCGATAAAGATAACGCCACCGTAGACCGCCGTCAGGAAGATGGCTTTCGGGATCACGCGTGCGGCGTCCGGCGTCTCTTCCGAAAGCGTGGTCACCGCATCGAAACCGAGGAAGGAAAAACAGACAATCGTCGCCCCGGTAATAATCGGGATCAGGTGCGCGTTCTCGCTGATAAACGGCTGAAGTGACCAGACGGTGCCAACGCCTTCTCCTTTATGCAGTCCCTGAACCACCAGGAAGATAAACACCACCATGATGGAGATTTGCACCAACACAAACAGGGTATTGAAGTTAGCAACCAGGTTGACGCTCTTCAGATTCGCGGCGGTTAAAATGGCGACGAAGGTTACCACCCACACCCACGGCGGCACTTCCGGGAAGAGGGCGGAGAGATAGATTTTCGCCAACAAGACGTTGATCATCGGCAAAAAGAGATAATCCAGCAGCGATGACCAGCCGACCATAAATCCGACGTGCGGGTTAATCGACTTTTGCGCGTAGGTATAGGCCGAACCGGCTTCCGGAAACTGGCGAACCAGTTTGCCGTAGCTGATAGCGGTAAACAGCACGCCCGCCAGCGCCAGCAAATAGGACGCCGGAACGTGACCGTCGCTAATGCCGGAGACAATACCAAAAGTATCAAATACGGTCATCGGCGTGAGATAGGCCAGACCCATCATCACCACCTGCCACAATTTCAGTGATTTTCGCAGACGGGTTTTGCCAGATTGCGCAGCAATAGTCAGTGGTGAATTAATAGCCATAGTTGCTGCCTCCCCTGCGTAATAAGGTTTGCGGTCGTGTCGACCTGAAATCAAACCTGTTTAGCAAGGGAAGCAAAGGGGGCGGAGTCCAGTCAGTCGCAGGAGGGGCGCATACGCAGCCTCCCTCGCCATGCGGGGATTTAATCATCGGCATCATCTCATTTCCTCGTCACAGTCTTAATCGTTAACGGAAGCCCGTTGCCGCCTGCGCTCCATAACGCGACATCCGGGAAATGTCTGGATTACCAGCAAATGTCAGGCCTGGCTCCGCTCAGGCCGATGAAACAACCCCGCAAGGGGTATTACGCGTTTTTCAACATCCACTCAATTTCTGTTTCTGTGATGAGGCGCTCAAACTGCAACAGCTCATCATTTTTACAGGCGTGATAGACATGGCAGAAGCGTTCGCCTAAATAGCGGCGCAGGTGATCATTCTCGATAAACTCACCCAGGGCATCGCTCTGGCGAATCGGGAAGGGTAAGCCTTCCTGTTCCAGCCCGTTACCTTCGACTTCTTCCTGTAATGGCAGTTCGTTATCAAGGCCATGCAAAATACCGGCAAAAATCGCCGCCATCACCAGATACGGGTTGGCATCGGCACCCGCCACGCGATATTCCACGCGGTGATTATGGCGATCGCCGCAGGGAATACGCAGGGCGACGGTGCGGTTGTTATGGCCCCACGACGCCTGCGTCGGTACATACATACCTGGCTGGAAGCGGCGATACGAGTTCACGTTTGGTGCCAGCAACGCCATTGATGACGGCATCAGGTCAATCATCCCGGCAAGCATCTTTTTCAGCAGCGGCGAATCTTCGCCTTCCGCGTCAGAAAGCACGTTCTCGCCACGGTTATTTTGCATACTGATATGGATATGCATCCCGCTGCCCGCGTGCTCTTCATACGGCTTCGCCATAAAAGTGGCGTGCATCTTATGCTTTTCTGCCATCAGACGCACCAGGCGTTTTAGTGCCAGCGCATCATCGCAAGCTTCCAGCACGTTATCGGTATGGTAAAGATTGATTTCAAACTGACCCGGCGAGGCCTCAGCGACCGCGCCATCAGCCGGAATCAGCTGTAACTGCGCCAGTTCATCAATATCATTGAGCACGTCGGCGAAGTGGTTGAGATTATCAACGGAGTAAACCTGGCTTTGTGTATTGCGGTCATCGGTGCCGGGCGCGCAGGGCGGTTGCAGATACCCTTCAGCGTCGCGCTGGCGATCCAGTAAATAGAACTCCAGCTCTACCGCTACGACCGGGAACAATCCGCGCTGGCGCAGCTGCTGCCACAGGCGGTTAAGAACGTTCCGCGGCTCAACGTCAAAGGGAGCGCCATCTTCATCGACCATGGTCAGGAGCATCTGACCGATAAACTCTGGATCGGCGGCAGAAGGGGTTAAGGAACCGAGAACAGGAACACAGGTACGATCCGGCTCGCCCATTTCCTGACCCAGGCCCGCTTCTTCTACTACGTTGCCCAGAATATCCATTGCAAACACCGAGGCCGGGAAATAACACCCTTTCTCGAGCTTCTTCAGGCTTGAAACAGGAATACGTTTTCCACGGAAGCAACCATTCAAATCGGTAAGTAAAACATCAACATATTGCGTATTCGGGTAGCGCTCCAGGTAGCGTTTCACTTCCTGCGTAAAGGCGCTACCCCGCCTCTCTTCTGACTGCTGAACAAAGTTCTCTACTTCAACGATATTGGTTTCCATGATTCTTCGCCTTTGGTTTGTTTTCCGCTCGTTATCAAAGCGTAAAATATAATGACCACTATTCGAATCTGTATGCAAACTAAATGTTTGTCAAATGTTAAATTGAGTTTGCAAAAATGAAAACCCGCTGCTAGATTGAAAAAATATTGAACATAAAGGTCATTTAAAGCGCAGTAATGGCGATAATTTAGTCCACTTTGTGAGATTGAGCATGGAAAATATAATGAACAATCCGGTTATCGGTGTCGTAATGTGCAGGAACAGGCTTAAGGGTCATGCGACCCAGACTCTGCAAGAAAAGTACCTGAATGCCATCATCCACGCAGGCGGCTTGCCAATTGCGCTGCCACATGCGCTGGCGGAACCGTCATTACTTGAACAACTTTTGCCGAAACTCGATGGTATTTATCTTCCTGGTAGTCCCAGCAATGTGCAGCCGCACCTATATGGTGAAAACGGCGATGAGCCTGACGCCGATCCCGGGCGTGATCTTCTGAGCATGGCGTTAATTAATGCCGCACTCGAAAGGCGCATCCCCATTTTCGCCATCTGCCGGGGTTTACAGGAACTGGTGGTGGCAACCGGTGGTTCGTTGCATCGCAAGCTGTGCGAACAGCCTGAATTGCTGGAACATCGGGAAGATCCCGAACTGCCGGTGGAGCAGCAATATGCGCCGTCGCATGAAGTTCTGGTTGAAGAGGGGGGATTACTGTCTGCGTTGTTACCTGAATGTAGCAACTTTTGGGTAAACTCTCTGCATGGACAAGGGGCGAAGGTCGTTAGCCCACGGTTGCGTGTTGAAGCTCGCTCGCCGGATGGCTTAGTTGAGGCGGTTAGCGTCATCAATCATCCTTTTGCGCTGGGCGTACAGTGGCACCCGGAATGGAACAGTAGCGAGTACGCGCTTTCGCGTATATTGTTCGAGGGCTTTATCACCGCTTGTCAGCACCATATCGCTGAAAAACAGCGACTCTGACCACTACAGTTTAAGGAAATGCAAATATGAGTGATGAGGGACTGGCGCCAGGAAAACGCTTGTCGGAAATCCGCCAGCAGCAGGGGCTTTCACAACGTCGTGCCGCCGAACTCTCCGGGCTGACTCACAGTGCTATCAGTACGATAGAACAAGATAAAGTCAGCCCTGCCATCAGTACGCTGCAAAAGCTGCTGAAGGTGTATGGTCTGTCACTCTCGGAATTCTTTTCCGAGCCGGAAAAACCTGATGAGCCGCAGGTCGTCATTAATCAGGACGACTTAATTGAGATGGGCAGTCAGGGTGTGTCAATGAAGCTGGTTCATAACGGTAACCCGAATCGCACGCTGGCGATGATCTTTGAAACTTACCAGCCGGGCACAACCACTGGGGAAAGAATTAAGCATCAGGGTGAGGAAATAGGCACTGTACTGGAAGGTGAAATTGTTCTGACCATTAATGGTCAGGATTATCATCTCGTCGCGGGGCAAAGTTATGCCATTAATACCGGCATCCCGCACAGTTTCAGTAATACGTCGGCAGGTATTTGCCGAATTATCAGCGCCCATACGCCCACCACGTTTTAATCTTTTTGTTCTGTAAGCCGGGTAAGCGCAATGCGCCCGGCAATCCATAAAGAATGTCGCCAGAAATAAACGGGCATACGGCCCGGGGATCTCTGCGCCCTGACGTTCACAAACTGCATATATCTGATAGACGTGAAACAGGAGTCATAATGAATTTTTATCATCTGGCTTACTGGCAGGATAAAGCGTTAAGTCTCGCCATTGAAACCCGCTTATTTATTAACGGTGAATATACTGCTGCGGAGGAAAATGAAACTTTTGAAACCGTTGATCCGGTCACCCAGGCACCGCTGGCGAAAATTGCCCGCGGCAAGAGCGTCGATATCGACCGTGCGGTGAGCGCAGCACGCGGCGTATTTGAACGCGGCGACTGGTCACTCTCTTCTCCGGCTAAACGTAAAGCGGTACTGAATAAACTCGCCGATTTAATGGAAGCCAACGCCGAAGAGCTGGCACTGCTGGAAACGCTCGACACCGGCAAACCGATTCGTCACAGCCTGCGTGATGATATTCCCGGCGCGGCGCGCGCCATTCGCTGGTACGCCGAAGCGATCGACAAAGTGTATGGCGAAGTGGCGACCACCAGTAGCCATGAGCTGGCGATGATCGTGCGTGAACCGGTCGGCGTGATTGCCGCCATCGTGCCGTGGAACTTCCCGCTGCTGCTGACTTGCTGGAAACTCGGCCCGGCGCTGGCGGCGGGAAACAGCGTGATTCTAAAACCGTCTGAAAAATCACCGCTCAGTGCGATTCGTCTCGCGGGGCTGGCGAAAGAAGCGGGGCTGCCGGATGGTGTGTTGAACGTGGTGACGGGTTTTGGTCATGAAGCCGGGCAGGCGCTTTCGCGCCATAACGATATCGATGCCATTGCCTTTACTGGCTCAACCCGCACCGGGAAACAGCTGCTGAAGGACGCGGGCGACAGCAACATGAAACGCGTCTGGCTGGAGGCGGGCGGCAAAAGCGCCAACATCGTTTTCGCCGACTGCCCGAATTTGCAACAGGCGGCAAGCGCCACCGCCGCAGGCATTTTCTACAACCAGGGCCAGGTGTGCATCGCCGGAACGCGTTTGTTGCTGGAAGAGAGCATTGCCGATGAATTCTTAGCCCTGTTAAAACAGCAGGCGCAAAACTGGCAGCCGGGCCATCCACTTGATCCCGCAACCACCATGGGCACCTTAATCGACTGCGCCCACGCCGACTCGGTCCATAGCTTTATTCGGGAAGGCGAAAGCAAAGGGCAACTGCTGCTGGATGGCCGTAACGCCGAGCTGGCTGCCGCCATCGGCCCGACCATCTTTGTGGAGGTAGACCCGAATGCGTCCTTAAGCCGCGAAGAGATTTTCGGTCCGGTGCTGGTGGTCACGCGTTTCACATCAGAAGAACAGGCGCTACAGCTTGCCAACGACAGCCAGTACGGACTTGGCGCGGCGGTATGGACGCGCGACCTCTCCCGCGCGCACCGCATGAGTCGCCGCCTGAAAGCCGGCTCCGTCTTCGTCAATAACTACAACGACGGCGATATGACCGTGCCGTTTGGCGGCTATAAGCAGAGCGGCAACGGGCGCGACAAATCCCTGCATGCCCTTGAAAAATTCACCGAACTGAAAACCATCTGGATAAGCCTGGAGGCCTGAAATGACCGAACATACCAGCAGTTACTACGCCGCCAGTGCGAATAAATACGCGCCATTCGACACGCTGAATGAGTCGATTTCCTGCGACGTTTGCGTGGTCGGTGGCGGCTATACCGGGCTTTCCTCCGCGCTGCATCTGGCGGAAGCGGGCTTTGATGTAGTGGTTCTCGAAGCCTCACGCATCGGCTTCGGCGCAAGCGGACGCAATGGCGGGCAGCTTGTGAACTCCTACAGCCGCGACATCGACGTGATCGAAAAAAGCTACGGCATGGACACCGCCCGTATGCTCGGCAGCATGATGTTTGAAGGCGGAGAGATCATCCGCGAACGTATCAAACGTTATCAGATTGACTGCGACTACCGCCCCGGCGGCCTGTTTGTGGCGATGAATGATAAACAGCTCGCCACACTCGAAGAGCAGAAAGAGAACTGGGAACGCTACGGCAATAAACAGCTGGAGCTGCTGGATGCCAACGCCATTCGCCGTGAAGTAGCCAGCGATCGCTACACTGGTGCGCTGCTGGATCACAGCGGTGGGCATATTCACCCGCTAAACCTCGCCATTGGTGAAGCCGATGCCATCCGCCTGAACGGAGGGCGCGTGTATGAGCTTTCCGCCGTGACGCAGATCCAGCACACCACGCCAGCCGTGGTGCGGACTGCCAATGGTCAGGTGACGGCGAAGTATGTGATTGTCGCCGGGAATGCGTATCTGGGCGATAAAGTAGAGCCGGAACTAGCGAAACGCAGCATGCCGTGCGGCACGCAGGTGATCACCACTGAACGGCTGTCGGAAGATTTAGCCCGTTCGCTGATCCCGAAAAACTACTGTGTGGAAGACTGTAACTATCTGCTTGATTACTACCGTCTTACCGCCGATAACCGCCTGCTGTACGGCGGCGGCGTGGTCTACGGCGCGCGCGACCCGGATGACGTTGAGCGCCTTGTGGTGCCGAAACTGCTGAAAACCTTCCCGCAGCTGAAGGGCGTGAAAATTGATTACCGCTGGACGGGCAACTTCCTGCTGACCCTGTCACGCATGCCGCAGTTTGGTCGCCTCGATACCAACATCTACTACATGCAGGGCTACAGCGGCCA
Organism: Citrobacter sp.; assembly: GCA_019415335.1. The sequence continues at coordinate 7,537 of DXKH01000083.1, forward strand.
CGGCGTCACCTGTACCCATCTTGCCGGGCGTTTGATTGCTGAACTGCTGCGCGGTGACGCCGAACGCTTCGACGCCTTCGCCAATCTGCCGCATTACCCGTTCCCCGGCGGGCGCACGCTGCGCGTTCCGTTTACCGCGATGGGCGCGGCTTATTACAGCCTGCGCGATCGTCTGGGCGTTTAATTTCCGATTAACAGTGAAGAGTCAAAAGGTGTGAAACATGAGCAACAATGAATTCCATCAGCGTCGTCTTTCTGCTACCCCTCGCGGGGTTGGCGTGATGTGTAACTTCTTCGCCCAGTCGGCAGAAAACGCCATGCTGAAGGACGTAGAGGGCAACGAATACATCGATTTCGCCGCAGGCATTGCGGTGCTGAATATCGGGCATCGCCACCCTGATCTGGTCGCGGCGGTGGAGCAGCAATTGCAACAGTTTACCCACACGGCGTATCAGATTGTGCCGTACGAAAGCTACGTCACCCTGGCGGAGAAAATCAACGCCCTTGCCCCGGTGAGCGGGCAGGCTAAAACTGCGTTCTTCACCACCGGTGCGGAAGCGGTGGAGAACGCGGTGAAAATCGCCCGCGCCCATACCGGACGCCCTGGCGTGATTGCGTTTAGCGGCGGCTTCCACGGTCGTACATATATGACCATGGCGCTGACCGGAAAGGTCGCGCCGTACAAAATCGGCTTCGGCCCGTTCCCCGGTTCGGTATATCACGTACCTTATCCGACAGATTTACATGGCGTTTCAACGCAGGACTCTCTCGACGCCATCGAACGCTTGTTTAAATCGGACATTGAAGCGAAGCAGGTGGCGGCGATTATTTTCGAACCGGTGCAGGGCGAAGGCGGTTTCAACGTTGCACCAAAAGAGCTGGTTGCCGCCATTCGCCGCCTGTGCGACGAGCACGGCATTGTGATGATTGCCGATGAAGTGCAAAGCGGCTTTGCGCGTACCGGTAAACTGTTTGCCATGGATCACTACGCCGATAAGCCGGACTTAATGACGATGGCGAAAAGCCTCGCGGGCGGCATGCCGCTTTCGGGCGTGGTCGGTAACGCGAATATTATGGACGCGCCCGCGCCGGGCGGGTTGGGTGGTACTTACGCCGGGAACCCGCTGGCGGTGGCTGCCGCGCACGCTGTGCTCAACATTATCGACAAAGAATCACTCTGTGAACGCGCGAATCAACTGGGCCAGCGCCTGACAAACACGTTGATTGATGCCAAAGAAAGCGTTCCGGCCATCGCGGCGGTACGCGGTCTGGGGTCTATGATTGCGGCAGAGTTTAACGATCCGCAAACGGGCGAGCCGTCAGCGGCGATTGCACAGAAAATCCAGCAACGCGCGCTGGCGCAGGGGCTGCTCCTGCTGACCTGTGGCGCATACGGCAACGTGATTCGTTTCCTGTATCCGCTGACCATCCCGGATGCGCAATTCGATGCGGCAATGAAAATTTTGCAGGATGCGCTGAAAGATTAATAGCCCAACGCAATAATGTCTAATGCGCTGCGCTTATCAGGCCTGCAAACGACGTATTGATTATGTATGCCGGATAAAGCATTCACGCCGCATCCGGCAAGTTGTATTGCCCAACTTCGCTAAATCTGGTGCTTTTTCAACAACGCGCGGAACTGATGATAGGTTAACCCCAGCAATTCAGCTGCGCGCTTCTGGTTATATTTCCCTTGTTGCAAACTGAGTTGCAGCAACTCTTTTTCCTGCTGCATCTGAAACTCACGTAAATCCAGCGGCAGTGTTGGAAGCGAGGTGATTTCTGAAACGGCGATAGCGTCTTCAGGCGGACGCCGTTTAAAGGGATCAATAATGATGTCATCAAGCGGATAATCGCTGGTGCCGTGGCGATACACTGAACGTTCCACCACGTTTTTCAATTCACGAATATTTCCCGGCCAGCGATAATTCAGCAATGTTTCTCTGGCGCGCTCCGTAAAACCCGGGAACAGAGGCAGCTTGATTTCCCGACACATCTGAATGGCAAAGTGTTCTGCCATCAGCATAATGTCGCTTTCGCGCTCGCGCAGGGGCGGCAGTTGCACTACATCGAAAGCCAGCCGGTCGAGCAGGTCAGCGCGAAAAGTACCTTCATTGACCATCGCCGGGAGATCGGCATTCGTCGCGCATACCAACCGCACATTCACCTGCAATGGCTGGCTACCGCCAACGCGCTCCAGTTCACCGTACTCAATCACACGCAATAATTTTTCCTGCACCATCATCGGTGCCGTAGCGAGTTCATCAAGAAATAGCGTACCGCCATCGGCACGTTCAAATCTCCCAGGATGACGTTTTTGCGCACCGGTAAACGCCCCCGCTTCGTGACCAAACAGTTCGGAATCCAGCAGATTTTCATTTAACGCCGCGCAGTTAAGGGAAATAAACGGCCCTTGCCAACGGGAGGAGAGATAATGCAGACGGCTGGCAATCAGCTCTTTACCTGTGCCGCGCTCGCCGATGATGAGCACCGGTTTGTCCAGCGGTGCGAGATGCGAAACCTGTTCCAGCACTTCGAGAAAGCTGTTCGCCTCACCGAGTAAATTATCTTTGTATTCTGCCATGATGAAATTCGCCACTTGTTAGTGTAATTCGCTAATTCATCCTGGCATGTTGCTGTTGATTCTTCAATCAGATCTTTATAAATCAAAAAGATAAAAAATTGGCACGCAAATTGTATTAACAGTTCAGCAGGACAATCCTGAACGCAGAAATCAAGAGGACAACATTATGGGTATTTTTTCTCGCTTTGCCGACATCGTGAATGCCAACATCAACGCTCTGTTAGAGAAAGCGGAAGATCCACAGAAACTGGTGCGTCTGATGATCCAGGAGATGGAAGATACATTGGTTGAAGTACGTTCTACTTCGGCGCGTGCGCTGGCAGAAAAGAAACAGCTGACTCGCCGTATTGAACAAGCGTCGGCTCGTGAAATTGAATGGCAGGAAAAAGCGGAACTGGCACTGCTGAAAGAGAGAGAGGATCTGGCGCGTGCGGCGTTAATTGAAAAACAGAAACTGACCGATCTGATTAAGAGCCTGGAACATGAAGTGACGCTGGTGGACGATACGCTGGTGCGTATGAAGAAAGAGATCGGCGAGCTGGAAAACAAATTGAGCGAAACACGCGCTCGCCAGCAGGCATTGATGTTACGCCATCAGGCGGCAAACTCGTCGCGCGATGTGCGTCGTCAGCTGGACAGTGGCAAACTGGATGAAGCAATGGCTCGTTTCGAATCTTTCGAACGTCGAATTGACCAGATGGAAGCGGAAGCAGAAAGCCACAGCTTCGGTAAACAAAAATCGCTGGACGATCAGTTTGCCGAACTGAAAGCCGATGATGCAATCAGCGAGCAACTGGCACAATTAAAAGCCAAAATGAAGCAAGACAATCAATAATAACATCCAGGCGGCGTCCGAACGCGCCGCCGCTCATCGTCTAAGGAGTCCTTATGAGCGCGCTATTTCTGGCTATTCCGTTAACCATTTTTGTGCTGTTTGTTTTACCGATCTGGTTATGGCTGCATTACAGCAATCGTTCTGGTCGCAGTGAATTGTCGCAAAGTGAGCAGCAGCGATTAGCGCAACTGGCTGATGAAGCAAAACGGATGCGCGAACGTATTCAGGCGCTGGAATCCATTCTTGATGCAGAACATCCGAACTGGAGGGATCGCTAATGGCGGGCATTAATCTCAATAAAAAATTATGGCGTATTCCACAGCAGGGCATGGTCCGTGGCGTCTGCGCCGGGATTGCCAACTATTTTGATGTACCAGTAAAACTGGTGCGTATCCTGGTGGTGCTGTCGATTTTCTTCGGTCTGGCGCTGTTTACCCTGGTTGCTTACATCATTTTGTCATTTGCGCTTGATCCAATGCCGGACAACATGGCCTTTGGTGAGCAGCTACCTTCCAGCAGTGAATTGCTGGATGAAGTCGACCGTGAACTGGCGGCAAGTGAAACGCGTTTACGCGAGATGGAACGTTATGTCACTTCCGATACTTTCACGTTACGTAGCCGTTTCCGTCAACTGTGAGGAAAGTTATGAATACTCGCTGGCAACAGGCCGGGCAAAAGGTGAAGCCTGGTTTCAAATTAGCAGGCAAGCTGGTACTTCTTACCGCACTGCGCTATGGCCCGGCGGGTGTGGCGGGCTGGGCGATAAAATCAGTTGCTCGCCGACCGCTGAAAATGTTGCTGGCTGTGGCGCTGGAACCGCTGTTAAGTCGGGCTGCCAATAAACTGGCGCAGCGTTATAAAAGGTGAGGGGAGTTTCGCAAAAATTGTTAAAGCTAAGGCGTATTATGGATGGCAATTTTCATCCATAGAAGGACGCTTACATGTTTAAAAAAGGCTTACTTGCTCTGGCACTGGTGTTTTCACTGCCCGTTTTCGCCGCTGAACACTGGATCGATGTTCGTGTTCCTGAGCAGTATCAGCAAGAGCACGTTCAGGGGGCCATCAATATTCCCCTGAAGGAAGTGAAAGAGCGCATTGCCACCGCCGTTCCGGATAAAAACGACACCGTGAAAGTGTATTGCAATGCCGGACGCCAGTCAGGGCAGGCAAAAGACATCCTTAGCGAGATGGGATATACCCACGTTGAGAACGCCGGCGGCCTGAAAGACATCGCAATGCCGAAGGTCAAAGGTTAAAAGAATCCACCCTAAGCGGCGCTTATGCGCCGTTTACTTTTTCTGTCACACCTTATTTACATCCCCATAGATTATTTGCGTCAGCTCACAAATACGCTTTTTCCCTGGTAAAAAATGATTTCCTGCGTGACTAAAACCCTTGTGCTCAATTGACAGTTTATTTTCTGCGGAGTAGTCTCTCGCTTCATGGGACCGCTACCACGGAAAGGCAACATGAAACAGAAAATTACGGATTACCTGGACGAAATCTACGGTGGAACATTTACCACAACTCATTTACAGAAACTTGTAACGCGTCTTGAGAGTGCGAAACGATTAATTACACTGCGACGTAAAAAACACTGGGATGAAAGTGATGTCGTGTTAATCACCTATGCCGATCAATTTCACAGTAATGATTTAAAACCACTACCCACATTTAATCAGTTTTACCCTCAATGGCTGCAAAGCATTTTTTCACATGTTCATTTATTACCTTTTTATCCATGGTCATCTGATGATGGCTTTTCGGTAATTGATTATCAACAGGTCGCTAGTGAAGCGGGGGAGTGGCAGGATATTCAGCAACTCGGTGAATGCAGTCATTTAATGTTTGATTTTGTCTGCAACCATATGTCGGCAAAAAGTGAATGGTTTAAAAACTATTTACAACAGCAGCCAGGTTTTGAAGATTTTTTTATTGCCGTTGACCCGCAAACCGATCTCAGCGTCGTCACTCGCCCGCGTGCGTTACCGTTATTAACGCCATTCCAGATGCGCGATCATTCAACGCGCCATTTATGGACCACCTTTAGTGACGATCAAATTGACCTGAATTACCGTAGCCCTGAAGTGTTACTGGCGATGGTGGATGTATTGCTGTGCTACCTGGAAAAGGGCGCAGAATATGTCCGTCTGGATGCCGTTGGCTTTATGTGGAAAGAGCCGGGAACAAGCTGCATCCATCTGGAAAAAACACATCTGATTATCAAACTGTTACGGTCGATTATTGATGACGTAGCACCAGGTACAGTGATCATTACCGAGACCAATGTTCCGCACAGAGACAACATTGCTTACTTTGGCAACGGTGATGACGAAGCGCATATGGTGTACCAGTTCTCGCTGCCGCCGCTGGTGCTGCATGCGGTGCAAAAACAGAACGTTGAGGCGCTTTGTGCGTGGGCGCAAAACCTGACACTACCTTCCAGCAACACCACCTGGTTTAACTTCCTCGCCTCTCACGATGGCATCGGGCTTAACCCACTGCGTGGCTTGCTACCCGAAAGCGAAATATTAGCGCTGGTCGAGGCATTACAGCAGGAAGGGGCATTAGTTAACTGGAAAAATAATCCCGACGGTACGCGTAGCCCGTATGAAATGAATGTCACTTATATGGATGCGTTAAACCGCCGCGAGAGTAGCGATGAAGAACGTTGCGCCAGGTTTATCCTTGCCCATGCGATTTTGTTAAGTTTCCCCGGTGTGCCAGCGATATATATTCAAAGTATTCTGGGCTCGCGTAATGATTACGCAGGTGTCGAAAAACTGGAATATAACCGTGCGATTAACCGTAAAAAATATTACAGTGAAGAGATCACGACCGAACTGAACAATAAAACGACGTTAAGGCACGCGGTATATCATGAATTGTCGCGACTAATTAAAATTCGTCGAAGTCATAACGAGTTTCATCCAGATAATGATTTTACCATCGACACGGTTAATTCATCCGTAATGTGTATTCAAAGAAGCAACGCGGATGGTAATTGTCTGACAGGATTGTTTAATGTCAGTGAAAATATTCAGCATATAAATATTACTGGCCTGCACGGTCGGGATCTGATTAGTGAAGTTGATATAGTGGGTAATGAAATAACGCTGCGCCCCTGGCAGGTTATGTGGATTAAATAAAAAGGAACATCTCATGATTAAATCAAAAATCGTGCTGTTATCAGCACTGGTTTCCTGCGCCCTGATTTCAGGTTGTAAAGAAGAAAATAAAACGAATGTCTCCATTGAGTTTATGCATTCTTCGGTGGAACAGGAACGCCAGGCGGTAATTAGTCAGTTAATTGCGCGTTTTGAAAAAGAAAACCCGGGCATCACCGTTAAACAAGTGCCCGTGGAAGAAGACGCCTATAACACCAAAGTCATTACCCTTTCACGTAGTGGTTCGCTGCCGGAAGTGATCGAAACCAGCCATGACTACGCCAAAGTTATGGACAAAGAGCAGCTTATCGATCGCCTGGCGGTTGCCACGGTCATCAGCAACGTCGGTGAAGGCGCGTTCTACGATGGCGTTCTGCGGATTGTGCGCACCGAAGATGGTAGCGCATGGACCGGTGTTCCTGTCAGCGCCTGGATTGGCGGCATCTGGTATCGCAAAGATGTGCTGGCAAAAGCCGGGCTGGATGAGCCGAAAAACTGGCAACAGTTGCTGGATGTCGCACAGAAACTGAACGATCCGGCGAATAAAAAATACGGTATTGCACTGCCGACGGCAGAAAGCGTGCTGACGGAGCAATCTTTCTCCCAGTTTGCGTTATCCAATCAGGCTAACGTCTTTAACGCCGAAGGCAAAATCACCCTTGATACCCCAGAGATGATGCAGGCGCTGACCTATTACCGCGACCTTGCTGCCAACACCATGCCGGGTTCTAACGACATTATGGAAGTGAAAGACGCCTTTATGAACGGCACCGCGCCGATGGCGATTTACTCCACCTATATCCTTCCGGCTGTGATTAAAGAAGGCGACCCGAAAAATGTCGGTTTCGTGGTGCCAACCGAGAAAAACTCGGCGGTCTACGGCATGTTGACCTCGCTAACCATTACCGCCGGGCAAAAGAGCGAAGAGACGGAGGCGGCGGAAAAATTTGTCACCTTTATGGAGCAGGCGGACAACATTGCCGACTGGGTGATGATGTCGCCAGGCGCGGCGCTGCCGGTGAACAAAGCGGTTGTGACGACTGCCACCTGGAAAGATAACGACGTGATTAAGGCGCTGGGAGACTTGCCGAATCAGTTGATTAGCGAACTGCCAAATATTCAGGTCTTTGGCGCAGTAGGGGATAAAAACTTTACCCGCATGGGCGATGTGACGGGGTCTGGCGTGGTGAGTTCAATGGTGCATAACGTCACCGTGGGGAAAGCCGATCTCCCTGGCACGCTGCAAGCGAGCCAGAAAAAGCTGGATGAACTGATCGAACAGCACTAAACCCAGGACAGGAATCCGCAATGAACAGGCTTTTTTCAGGTCGTTCCGATATGCCTTTTGCACTGCTGCTTCTCGCGCCCAGCTTATTACTGCTGGGCGGTCTGGTGGCGTGGCCGATGGTGTCGAATATCGAAATCAGTTTTTTACGTCTGCCGCTCAATCCCAACATCGAGTCAACCTTTGTTGGGGTGAGTAACTATGTGCGTATTCTCTCCGATCCCGGCTTCTGGCACTCGCTGTGGATGACGGTCTGGTATACCGCGCTGGTGGTGGCGGGCAGCACCGTGCTCGGGCTGGCCGTGGCGATGTTTTTCAACCGCGAGTTCCGCCTGCGCAAAACCGCGCGTTCGCTGGTGATCCTCTCCTACGTAACGCCGTCTATTTCGCTGGTGTTCGCCTGGAAATACATGTTCAACAACGGTTACGGCATTGTGAACTACCTCGGCGTCGATCTTCTGCATCTCTATGAGCAGGCACCGCTGTGGTTCGATAATCCGGGCAGTAGCTTTGTGCTGGTGGTGCTGTTCGCCATCTGGCGCTACTTCCCCTATGCCTTTATTTCGTTTCTGGCGATTTTGCAGACCATCGACAAATCGCTGTACGAAGCGGCAGAGATGGATGGCGCTAATGCCTGGCAACGGTTTCGTATCGTCACGCTGCCCGCGATTATGCCGGTCCTGGCGACGGTGGTGACCCTGCGCACCATCTGGATGTTCTACATGTTCGCGGATGTTTATCTGCTGACGACCAAGGTCGATATTCTCGGTGTCTATCTCTACAAAACCGCCTTTGCCTTTAATGACTTAGGGAAAGCGGCGGCGATCTCGGTGGTGCTCTTCATCATTATTTTCGCTGTCATTCTGCTGACCAGGAAACGGGTGAACCTCAATGGCAACAAATAAACGCACACTCAGTCGCATCGGTTTTTACTGCGGGCTGGCGCTGTTTCTCATCATCACGCTGTTTCCGTTTTTTGTGATGCTGATGACCTCGTTCAAGAGCGCAAAAGAGGCGATCTCGCTGCATCCTACGCTGCTGCCGCAGCAGTGGACGCTGGAGCATTATGTCGACATTTTTAACCCGATGATTTTCCCGTTTGTCGATTATTTCCGTAACAGCATGGTGGTGTCGGTAGTTTCATCCGTGATAGCAGTATTTCTCGGCATTCTCGGGGCTTACGCGCTTTCCCGCCTGCGCTTTAAAGGGCGAATGACCATCAACGCCAGCTTTTACACGGTGTACATGTTCTCCGGCATTTTGCTGGTGGTGCCGCTGTTCAAAATCATCACCGCGCTTGGCGTTTACGACACCGAGATGGCGCTGATCATCACCATGGTTACGCAAACCCTGCCTACCGCCGTGTTTATGCTGAAAAGCTACTTCGACACCATCCCCGATGAAATCGAAGAAGCGGCGATGATGGATGGCCTCAACCGGCTGCAAATCATCTTCCGCATCACGGTACCGCTGGCGATGTCCGGGCTGATATCCGTATTCGTCTACTGCTTTATGGTGGCATGGAACGACTATCTGTTTGCGTCGATTTTCCTCTCCAGCGCCAGCAATTTCACCTTACCAGTCGGCCTGAACGCGCTGTTCAGTACGCCTGATTACATCTGGGGACGGATGATGGCGGCCTCGCTGGTGACCGCATTGCCGGTGGTGATTATGTATGCGCTTTCGGAGCGTTTTATTAAGAGTGGTTTGACCGCCGGTGGCGTGAAGGGCTAAAGCGGCCAGTTTCTTGACAAGGAGTTTTACATGAAAAAGTTAGTAGCCACAGCACCGCGCGTTGCCGCGCTGGTTGAGTATGAAGATCGGGCGATTTTAGCCAATGAAGTGAAGATCCGCGTGCGTTTCGGCGCACCGAAACACGGAACGGAAGTGGTCGACTTCCGCGCCGCCAGCCCGTTTATCGATGAAGACTTTAACGGCGAGTGGCAGATGTTCACCCCGCGTCCCGCAGATGCGCCGCGCGGCATTGAGTTTGGCAAATTCCAGCTTGGCAACATGGTGGTTGGCGACATTATCGAGTGCGGCAGCGACGTTACCGACTACGCGGTGGGCGACAGCGTATGCGGCTACGGCCCGCTCTCCGAGACGGTCATCATTAACGCAGTGAATAACTACAAGCTGCGCAAAATGCCGCAAGGCAGCTCCTGGAAAAACGCCGTCTGTTACGACCCGGCGCAGTTTGCCATGAGCGGCGTGCGCGATGCCAACGTACGCGTAGGGGATTTTGTCGTGGTGGTAGGGCTTGGCGCGATCGGTCAAATTGCCATCCAACTGGCAAAACGCGCTGGCGCGTCGGTGGTAATTGGCGTCGATCCTATTACCCGTCGTTGTGAGATTGCCCGTCGCCACGGTGCGGATTTCTGTCTTAACCCCATTGGCGCTGACGTAGGTAAAGAGATCAAAACGCTGACCGGCAAGCAGGGTGCCGATGTGATTATCGAAACCAGCGGCTACGCCGACGCGCTGCAATCGGCACTTCGCGGCCTGGCATATGGCGGCACCATCTCGTATGTCGCATTTGCCAAACCATTTGCCGAAGGTTTCAACCTCGGACGTGAAGCCCATTTCAACAACGCCAAAATTGTCTTCTCTCGTGCGTGCAGTGAACCGAACCCGGATTATCCGCGCTGGAGTCGCAAGCGTATTGAAGAAACCTGCTGGGAATTGCTGATGAACGGTTATCTCAATTGTGAAGATTTGATCGACCCGGTGGTGACCTTTGCCAATAGCCCGGAAAGCTACATGCAGTATGTCGATCAGCATCCGGAACAGAGCATCAAAATGGGCGTTACGTTTTAATTCAAAGGAATGAAAAAATGAAAATAGGCACACAGAATCAGGCATTCTTTCCGGAAAATATTCTGGAGAAATTTCGTTATATCAAAGAGATGGGCTTCGATGGTTTTGAGATTGACGGCAAACTGCTGGTCAACAACATCGAAGAAGTCAAAG
>DXKH01000084.1 GCA_019415335.1 Citrobacter sp.
TATAACGAGTGTCGACCACATTCATCGCTGAATTACCTGACGCCGGCTGAATTTGCAGCGGGCTGGCGAAACGGGAAATATGAAGAAAAACCAACTGACATTACTAACTGAAGGTTGTATCTAATCCTGGGGGCAGGTCACCCGGGTTTAAGTAGCGTGATTAATCGGCACTGTATCGCAAGTGAAAATGGTCGCCGACCATTCGAGTTTCACGTTAGATTTTCTAGTACAGCCATTTAAAAGTAGCTCGAATTAACATTTCTGACTACGTTTGCATATTCCGAAAAGATGTTCTTATTTATGCTATTCCGGATAGTACCTTTTTTGATTTTAATCGTTCCAGCACTGGTCATAAAATGGACGATTAAAATGAAAATCAGAACGCTATCTCTTACCTTAGCCTTTACCTCTTCTCTTGCTTTTTCTTGCCAGCTTTTTGCCGCCGAAGGGCTGACGCCGTTACAGCCCGGTGCGACCACCGGTACCCATACTGGCGCATTTCCGCCCGATGGGCTGTATATGTCAATGACATCCACCTATGAAACCGGCGTCGTGCGAAACGGTAGCGGCGACACGGCGAAAATCGCCGGAGGGAAAAATAAGCTCTCAAACGTCGGGCTGGTGATGGCCGCCACCTGGGTTCCCGGCTGGGAATTTCTCGGTGCCCGCTATGCGGCGATGGTCGTACAGCCCTATAAGTTTATTCAGGTAAAAAATACCGGCCAGCACACCACCGACCATACCAGCGGCCTGCTGGGGACCAGTATTACCCCCCTCGCTCTTTCCTGGGATTTACACAACAATTTCCACGTTGGCGCCGGGTTAGCCGTCTATTTACCGGATGGCAAAACGGCCTATACCCGCAATGCGGCAACCGGGCGTAAAGAGACCTCCGGGGATAACGTCTCATGGGAATATTGGTCGTTTGAACCCAATATCGCCATCAGCTATCTGACCGACGATTGGGGGATTACGCTTAATAATATTTTTGACTTCAATACGAAAAATAACGAAACCGACTACCGCTCTGGTAGCACCTGGTATCTGGATGTTACTACCACCCATCGTATCAACAATAGCCTCACCGCCGGGCTTATCGGTAACTGGACTAAGCAGGTGACTGACGACAAGATTAACGGTAGAACGGTACAGGGGGTAGAGGGTATTTATTCTGCCGGCAAACGCGTCGAACATATCAAAGCTGGTCCGATGATGAGCTATAGCGTCAGCGGTGTCACCGTTACCGGCCGACTATTGTTTAATTTGCACAGCGAAAATGATGCCGGAATGACCTTTTTCCATATCGGGGTTTCGATGCCGCTTTAGTCATGCAATATCTCCCCCTTTATTATCCGGGCGTAATACGTCAGGTTGTCAGGAGCAGGAAGAGACCACGTTTTCTGCTCCTGACGGTTCTCTTTGATAGTTATCACATCTTGTGCATTCCCGGCTTAAAAACTACATCCTGTTTGCTGACAATAACGCCTCCCCCTCACGGACAGGAGCGTTTATGTTCGCCGAAGAAGCCATCATGATGATTCCCGGCTGGAACGCATTTCCACAGGCACTCCAGCAGGCTTTACTGCGTCAGTCGCGCGTTCGCAGCGAAAAAGCCGGCAGTATTGTCTTTCATCAGGGAGCCGAAGTAGAGGCAATTGCCTGGACGCTGAAAGGTCATCTCTTTGCTAATGTTCATCATGCAAACGGCAACCAGACGCTGCTCACCCACGTGCCTGTAGGACGTATGATCTTGTTTAACTTTGTCTGGAAGCACACCCCCTTAGACCGCAACTTCATCGCCATGACCGATGTCGAATTACTTATTCTCCCCCGGGCCAGCGCGACGCAGTTGCTAGCTCAATTTGATGAATTCAAAATGCAAGTAATAGATTCACTCACCGAGAGGCTTAACGATCTGGATCGGGTGCTGTACACCCATAAAGTGGCCTCAAGGGAAGCCTGCGTGGCGGCTTTTCTGGTGGATTGTGAAGAAGGCCAAAAGGGACCGCGTCGCGAGCGTCACATTCCCTTTACGATGCAGTTTATGGCCGAATGCCTGCGCCTCTCTCGTCCTTTTGTTGCCAAAACGCTCAGGCATTTCGCTGACCGCCAGATGGTGGCGCTCAACTACGGCAATATCGAAGTGCTCGATCTTGATGGACTGAGGCAGGTCGCCAGCCGTGAGATTATGTGAATTGTGAACTACGGCGCGCGGCAAATGTTAATTCTTTCCATTTGCTTATCAGGTTACCTGCCAGGATAAATCCAGGCAAATCTGAAGCGAGACACCGACCATGTACTGTGAAGATTATCGTTATGATGAGTCACCCCCCACCTTGTCGCAGGATGTCGCTCTTTCCGATCCGCATATCATGACCAGAATGATGTTCTTCGTAAACCTGGTCACTACTGGTTCCATTTCATCTGCGGCAGAGCGTATGGGAATATCCATTTCTTCTGGCTCACGATGGCTGTCTGACCTGGAAAAAGAGATCGGCTGTCCTCTTTATCGGCGCAACAACAAAGCCATGCCGCTGACCGATGCCGGTGATTATTTATATCGGAATTTCTGTCTGATCGGCGAGAAGGTCGGCCAGCTAAAAAATGAGCTGACTCATTTTTCCACCCAGCGTCGGGGAACGATTCGCATCTGCTGTACACCGGTGTATGCCGAACAATATCTGATGCCCATCGTCGCCAACTATCTGGCCGGAAACCGTCAGGTAAATATCGCCGTCCATGTCTCCGCCTTCGGCATTCAGAGCTGGAAAGATCACGATATCATCATCGGCGCCGTCAATGCCTTAAGCCACCAGCAGGACCAGGAACTCCCTCTGGTGAAACGTAATCTGATCGCTGAACCTTTCGTGACCGTTGCCTCACCGCAGTATTTGCTGATGAACGGCATGCCACAGCACCCATCCGAGCTGGTGCACCATCGCTGCCTGTTCGCCAGCTCGCTGACCGGCAGCAACGACTGGGCCTATGAGATCAATAACGAACGTCACTTTTTCAAAATTCCCAAATCTCTTGAGGTGTGTGACAGCACCCTGTTACGAAAATCGGTGCTTTCAGGGGCCGGAATAGCCTACCTGCCGGAATATGTTGTGCAGCGAGATATTCGCAATGGCAAACTGACCTGCTTGTTTAAAGAGATGAAAACATCACAATGGTTGTTAAACCTCTATTATCCAGCCCGTAGTCAGATAACCGAATGCGTATCCTCTTTTAAACATTTTTTGATTGAGCAACACACTGTTACCTTTGAGCAAATACGGGCGGCGAATCATTAAAAATACGCCGGTGAACCTTTTCATATTTGCAAACACACTTTTTATTTTTAGTCTTCAATCTCTATAGTCGTATTGTTAATCTTATTTCAGTTAGTTTGTTTTCACAATAATTACATTACCCGTCGCAGATGTTTTATGAAGCATCGCCCCTTATTACATAAATCGGTTGATAAGGGGGTAATTAAATTTATTAACTGGGTGAGAATTATGCAAAATACCAATAACATTGCCGATAAAACGGCTAATCATTCCAGCACCCGGAGTAATTTCGGCGGCTGGGGCTGGAGCATGGTCGGCTTCAGTATGTTGATGTACTACAACTTCGCCGCCTGGACCGCTGACGGCCTGAACGTTATCGTCCAAAGCTTTGTCGATCTCCACGGCTGGGACTTCGCCACGCTTCTCTCTTTCTCAACGCCCGCCGGATGGATTGGCGTTATCGGCGCGCTGGTGATCGCTGAAATGATCAAGCGCAAAGGGGCAAAAATCGTCGCTATTCTTGGCCTGCTGGCGCTGGGATTGACGATGATCTGGTTTGGCCGCGTCACCTCTTACGCCGAATACGCTATTGGCCTGGCGCTGATGAATCTGCTGGCTACTGGCTGCTGTTTCAACGTCCCCGCCACTTTACTGAATAGCTGGTTTCCAAGGAAAAAAGGCCTCGCGCTCGGCTGGGCGACCATGGGAATGTCGTTCTGTACCGCGACGCTGATCCCCATTATGTTTTTCCTCTTTGACCGCTTCGGCGTACCCGGCGCTTATGCCGTCGTCGGCGGGACGTTAATCACCCTTGGCATCATCTCCATATTCTGGATCCGCAATACCCCGGAAGAAATGGGTTTGTACCCGGACAATGAACCGATTTCTCGTGAACAGCAGGCGGCAAACCTTGCGGCCCAGACCGACTATCAGAGCCCCTTTACCTACCGCGTACTGTTCCGCGACCGCGAAATGTGGCTGATTTCCGTCGGCTTCGGCCTGCTGTGGCTGGTGGATATTGGCGTCGTCAGCCAGTTGATCCCGCGACTGATTTCTGTTGGCTATGATAAAGAAACCGCCGTCTGGATGTTCACCTCCGCCGCGCTGATTTGCGCTATTTTCAGCTACTTCTGGGGTTGGGTAGATGTGAAAGTTGGCACCCGAAAAGCCAGTATCGCTTACGCCTTTTTCTTTGCTGTGACCCACGCTTGTCTGCTGGTACGCGGTAACGACTACTTCACCTACTTCACACTATTAATGGTTGGCGCCAGTATCGCTGGTATCAAAGAGCTATGTACATCGATGGTTGGGACAGTGTATGGCCGCTACGACTTTTCCGCCGCTAACCGTCTGGTTTCAACTATTGCCTGTTTATTCCGGGTTAGCTGTTTTGCAGTTGTTGCCGTCAGTCTGAAATATACCGGTGATTATGATGGAGCTTATATCTCTTTTATCGCCCTGGATATTATTGCGGCCCTGTTAATTTTCATGATTAACGATAAATGCAAAGGCAAAACAGATTCTGTTGTCACCGTGTAAATATTTTACAGTTCCGCACCAGGGAATAACGTCTTCGTAAACCGCCGGTTCACGAGTATTAACGTCACTTATTCAGGAAGTCATGCCATGCTGGAAAAAGAGATTATTTCGCCGCAACGCGTTGCCGCCATGGTGGAAGAAGGAATGACCATTATGATTGGCGGATTTATGGCGGTAGGAACGCCAGAAAAAATTATCGATGCGCTGGTGGAAAAAGGCGTGGGTAATTTAACAATTATCGCTAATGACACTGGTTTTATCGATCGAGGGATCGGCAAATTGGTAGTCAATAAACAGGTACACAAGATTATTTCCTCCCATATTGGCCTGAACCCGGAAACCGGACGCCAGATGTCCTGTGGTGAGCTTGAAGCGGAACTGGTTCCCCAGGGAACGCTGGTTGAGCGTATCCGCGCTGGAGGCGCCGGACTAGGCGGTGTACTCACCCGCACCGGGCTTGGCACGGTCGTGGAGGATGGCAAACAGCAGATCATTATTGACGGTCAGCCCTGGTTGCTGGAACACCCCCTGCAGGCAGATATCGCTCTGATTCACTGCTCCATTGCCGATACCGCCGGTAATGCGATGTTCAATAAAACCACCAAAAACTTTAACCCAGTGATGGCTACTGCCGCGCGCCTGGTCATCGCCGAGTGCGAATCCATCGTACCAATGGATTGCGCCGCCGCCGACCGTTACAACACGCCCGGCATTTTTATCGACTACCTGGTTAAGGGGGAAGATCACCATGGATAAAAACGCCATGAGAGAACGCATTGCGCGCCGGGTTGCAAAAGAGCTTCACAAAGGGGACCTGGTGAATCTGGGGATTGGCCTGCCGACGCAGGTCGCCAACTACGTCGCCGACGATCTTGGCGTCATCTTCCAGTCTGAAAATGGCCTGGTGGGGCTCGGCCCCACGCCGGATAGCGACAGTATCGACGCCGATTTAACTAACGCCGGCGGTCAACCGGTCACCGCTGTACCCGGCGCGGCGTTTTTCGATAGCGCCCTGTCATTCGCCATCATCCGCGGCGGCCACGTTGACGTTACCGTGCTGGGGGCGCTGGAAGTGGATCAGGAGGGCAATCTCGCCAACTGGATCATCCCCGGCAAGATGGTGCCCGGAATGGGCGGGGCGATGGACCTCGTGAACGGCGCCCGACGGGTGATTATCGCCATGGAGCACTGCGATAAAAGAGGCCAGTCTAAAATTTTGCCCCGCTGCCAGCTTCCGCTGACAGCAGTCGGCCAGGTCAATCTGATCGTGACGGAAAAAGCGGTCATTGAAGTCAATAACGGCCTGATGTTGCGCGAAATCGCCGCGGATACCAGCGTGGAGGAAGTGGTTGCGCAAACCGCCGCACCGCTACGCATCTCTGAAACATTAATCCAGTTTTCCTAAAAAGGACACCATCAATGAAAGTGATACCGATTAGTGAAGCTAGCCCTTACAACCCACCACTGCATCACGCCATGGTGGCGCTGAAGCTTTGCGACGGCGCGTTATGCAACGCACAACAGTTCTGGTGCGGACTGTCGCATTTTTTACCCGGAGGCGGCGCCGAGTGGGCTTATGACGATTCGCCGACGGAAAAACTCTACGTGGTACTGGACGGCGCTATCACCATTCGTACCAGAGAGGAAACGCGTGTTGTCAGCAAAGGGGAAGCCGTTTTCCTCGCGCCGTTTGAGGGGCGAGAAGTGGTTAACCACACCAATTATCCGACCAGTATGCTGGTCATCGCCAGCAATACGTAACCAGTAAGGGATCATTATGGATACAACATGGGATAAAAAAGTCAAAGCGCTGTTCAACCTTGAAGGCAAAGTTGCGGTTATCACCGGCGGTGCGGGCGCGCTCGGTGAAGGTGTAGCCCGTGGCCTGGCGAATTACGGCGTTAAAGTCGCGGTAACCGGCCGTACCATTGCCACCCTGGAAAAAACCGTTCAGCAGGTGCAGGAAGCGGGCGGCGAGGCCCTTGCTATCGCTGGTGACATGACCGACGAAGTGGCGGTTAAAAACCTGGCGGATAAAGTGGTCGCGGCCTGGGGGAAAGTTGACTTTCTGATCAATATTGCCGGCATCGCCATTCGTCACCCCGCTGAAGAGTTCGACATTAATGATTTCCGCAAAGTGATGGATATCAACATTACCGGCACCTTCATTCCCTGCAAAGTGTTTGGCGAGCTGTTTATCCGCCAGGGCTTCGGGAAAATCGTCAATACCTCATCGGTGCGCGCCTTTGCCGGTCATCCCGGCGGCTACGCGGCTTACGGTACATCGAAAGGGGCCATCAACTTATTAACCAAACAGCTGGCTACCGAGTGGGCGAAATACAATATCAACGTTAACGCCGTCGCGCCGACTATCTTCTGGACGCCGCTGACCCAGGAAGTACTGGAAGACGAAAAGCTGAAAAAGATCTTCCTCGATCGCATTCCGATGGGTCGGGCTGCCGTAGTGGAAGATATGGTTGGTAGCGTCGTTTACCTCTGCTCCCCAGCCGCTAACTTTATCACCGGCCAGGTTATTTACATCGACGGCGGCTGCACCGCGGGTTAAGGAGATGGCTATGAACAATCCACTCACACGGGTCACCGTGCTCGGCGGCGGCCTGATGGGCAGCGGTATCGCGCAGATCTTTGCCGCCCGCGGTGTGGAGGTGACGATTTATGATATCGACGCTGGCGCCTGGACCGCGCCGGACACCATCCGCAGCAACCTGCAGCGGATGCAGGCGGAAGACGCCACCATCGAAGAGGTTATTAGCCGCGTCGTTTTTTGCGACCGCCTGGCGGAGAGCGTTAAGGGGGCGCAAATCGTCTTCGAATGCGTGCCTGAACAGCTGGCGCTTAAGCAGCGGCTGTTTTGCGAGCTGGACTCACTTTGTCCACCGGAAACGATTCTCGCCTCCAATACGTCGGTCATCAGCATCAGCGAGATCGCCCGCGATGTGACCCACAAACAGCGCGTACTGGGCACCCATTTCTGGAATCCGGCCTTTCTGATCCCGCTGGTGGAGGTCATTCGCACACGCTGGACCGACGATGCGCTATTCGAACGCACATTTGACATCCTCGCCTGGGCAGGAAAACGCCCGGTACGGGTTAATAAAGATGTGCCGGGGTTCCTGGTAAACCGGCTACAGCACGCCCTATGGCGCGAAGCGATTTACCTTGTGGAGCAGGGCATCGCCGACGCGCGCACCGTAGACGAAGGCATCCGATATGGCTTTGGTATCCGACTGCCGGCCCTCGGCCCTCTGGAAAACGCCGATATGGTAGGGACGGACCTGACTCTGGCGATTCATGAATATATTTTTCCGCATCTGAATAACGCGACAACTCCCTCGCCTCTGCTACGCCGACTGGTGAGCGAAGGCAAGCTGGGCTTCAAATCCGGTGGCGGATTTCAGACCTGGGACGACGCATCAATTAACGAAAGCCGTGAGCGACTGCTGAGCTATCTGCAGCGCGTCACTCAGCAACCTGAGGAGTAACACTATGGGTAAGAAAGTTTTTGTCGATTTAACGCATCCATTTAGCGCCGACACTCCGCGCTGGCCTTACTTCGATAAGCCGCTGATCGACAGTGCGCATACTATGGCAAAAGGCGGCGTGTTAACCCAGCGTATTTCCTGCACCATGCACACCGGTACCCACTGCGATGCCCCGCGTCATGTGATGGAAATAGAATTCGACGGTAAAAGAGCGCGCTATACGCATGAAATGCCGGTCGATGCTTATACTGGTGAGGCGGTATGCCTGGAAATTAACGTCGGGCGCTGGGAATTAATTCAGCCACATCATCTGGAAGATGCCTGTCTCCGTGCAAATATCAAACCGGAAGAGTTAGCCGGAATGGTGGTATGCCTGAATACCGGTATGCATCGTAAATTTGATGACTCAAAAGAGTATTATCACTACTCCTGCGGTACTGGCGTGGAAGCCGGAAAATGGTTTGTTAAAAATAAAGTTAAATGCGTCGCGATGGATATGCAGGCATTAGATCACCCGCTACATACTGCGATGGGGAATAACGGCGCCACGCGTATGAATTTACTTGGCGCATCCGGACGCCCGCTTACCGAAGAATATACTGAACAGTTCGGTGAAGAAGCCTATGCAGAATTTGATAAAGAGCTGTATATCAAACTCCACGGCCAAGCCGCCTATGATGAAAAGTTCGGCGATCTGGAGGCTATTGGCTGCTGGGGCACCTGGGAACCCTGCCATAAGCAGATGCTCGGCCACGGTATTGTCGGCGTTGAAAACCTCGGCGGCAATCTGGATAAAGTTTCCGGCAAGCGCTTCCGTTTCTTCTGTTTCCCACTGCGCTGGTATTTAGGCGATGGCTCGATGGTGCGCTGCGTGGCGGAAATTGATGAAGATGATATGAATAATGTCCCGGAAAGAACCTATAGCTACGGAGGCTGCATTTAATTAAATTCCTCCTGAATTATTTTTATAAGTAACGTAGCTGACTAATTTGCTATTTAGCGAAAGGTAATCTGTGCCCGAAATAATATTTTCATTCATTCCGGGCGCATCACACTTTTACGCCAAAATAATCTTATAGCGATATTTTTACATTATTAAATATCAATGCCGCTCTGCATCGGAGGAGCAACCACATGAGTACAAAAGATGTTGTCATTGTCAGCGCCGCCCGTACGCCCATCGGCTGCTTTGGCGGCGCGCTAAAGGATCTCTCGGCTATCCAACTGGGCGAGCATGCAATCACCGCCGCTATCGCTCGCGCCGCTATCAAACCGGACGATGTTGACGAAGTGATTATGGGCAACGTACTGGGGGCAGGGCTAGGTCAGAACGTCGCTCGTCAGGTCGCTATCGCCGCCGGGATCCCGGTAGAAAAAAGCGCCTTTAACGTCAGCAAAGTATGCGGTTCCGGGCTCAAGGCGACCATTCTAGGCGCACAGGCCATCGCGCTGGGCGATGCGGAAATCGTGGTGGCTGGTGGGACGGAAAGTATGAGCAACGCCATGTACTTATCCGCCGCGGCCCGCTGGGGACAGCGCATGGGCGACAGTGCGCTGATTGACAGCCTGATTAGCGACGGTCTGACCGATGCCTTTTCCGGTGAGCATATGGGGATCACCGCCGAAAACCTGGCGCAAAAATACCAGCTCACCCGGGAAGAGCTGGACGCCTATGCGGCGGAAAGCCAGCAACGCACTGAATGGGCGCAGAAAAACGGTCGTTTCGACAACGAAATCGTGCCGATCAAAATCGTCACGCGCAAAGAAGAGCGTTACGTCAAAGCCGATGAATTCCCCCGCCACGGAACCACGCGAGAAACCCTCGCCCGGCTACGCCCGGCGTTTCGGCCAGACGGCGTGGTGACCGCAGGCAACGCTTCCGGCATTAACGACGGCGCCGCCGCGCTGGTCCTGATGAGCCGTGAAAAAGCCGCCGCCCTCCAGCTTCAGCCGCTGGCGACGATCCGCGCCTGGGGCAGCGGCGGCGTCGATCCCAATATCATGGGCTACGGGCCGGTACCCGCAACCCGTCGGGCCTTATCCCGCGCGGGCTTACAGGTGGATGACCTCGACGTCATTGAGGCCAACGAAGCCTTCGCCTCCCAGTGCCTGAGCGTGATGAAAGGGCTGGGGCTGGATCCGCAGAAAACCAACGTCAACGGCGGCGCAATTGCCCTCGGTCACCCTATCGGCGCTTCCGGCGCACGCATTCTGGTCTCGCTGGTTCATGAAATGCAGCGCCGCCACGCTCGTTATGGTCTCGCTACGCTCTGTATCGGCGGCGGGATGGGACTGGCCATGGTGGTTGAAAAAGAATAAGGATCAAGGAGTTAATTATGTCTGTAGAAAACCGCGTTATTCTGACCGTCGCCTGCACCGGGGCCTGGCCACAGAAGAGCGACACCCCGTATATTCCGCTCACACCGCAGGAGCAGGCCGATGAAATCGTCCGCTGCTGCGAGGCCGGAGCCTCCATTGCTCACATTCATGTGCGTGATGAGGAAAGTCAGGCTTCGATGGATTTCGATCAATTCGCCGAGACCGTGCGCCTGGTACGTGCGCGTTGCGATATCGTCATTAATCTGACGACCTCCGGCGGACTTGGACTGAGCGACGAAATTCGCATGAAGCCATTCCAGTTATTGCGGCCCGAAATGGGCTCTTTCGATGCCGGAACTATGAACTGGGCCCACTCAACAATATTCGAAAATAGCCCGCGCTTTCTGGAGAAACTCGCTGTCAGCATGAACGAGTGCCAGGTGAAGCCGGAGTTTGAAATCTTCGATGCCGGGATGATTTACAACGTCCTGTACTACATGAAGAAAGGGCTGATCGAGGGGAATCCACACTTTCAGTTTGTCCTCGGTGCACCGGGAGGAATGACGGCGGAAGTGCGTAACCTGATGTTCTTGCTCGATACCTGCAAACAGCATTTAGGAGATAATTTCACCTGGTCGGCGTTGGGCATTGGTCGCGGTCACCTGCCGATTGTCCTCGCCGCGCTGGCGCTGGGGGGTAACGTTCGGGTTGGCATGGAAGACAACATTCTCTATCGCAAAGGTGAACTGGCGCAATCCAATACCTGGTTCGTTGAGCGCGTTAAGCGGCTGGCGGCGGAAGTGGATAAAACCATCGCCACGCCGGATGAGACCCGCGCCATGCTTGGCCTGATACGACAGCAGCTAGTTAGCGCCTGATTACGCAGCTTCTTACAGAATGTCGATCGCCTCTCTTTATGTGCAGGCGATCGCTTTCGATCGATATCTGAACGAGAACCCTTATATGAATATTTCGATTCCCCGGGAACAGCTGGCGGGTGAGACGCGGGTCGCCGCCACACCCGCTACCGTTGAACAGATGCTGAAGCTGGGCTTTACGATCTCCATCGCCCGCGGCGCGGGTGCAGCGGCAAATATTACTGATGATGCATGGCAGACCGCAGGTGCAACGCTGTGTTCGCAGGATGAGGTCTGGCAGAGCGATATTATCCTGAAAGTTAATGCGCCTCTTGCGGATGAAATTCCTCTTTTGCGCCCAGGCTGCACGTTAATCAGTTTCATCTGGCCTGCACAGAACCCCGAGCTAATGGCGAAACTCGCCGCCCGCGGGGTGACGGTGATGGCAATGGATGCCGTACCGCGCATTTCTCGTGCCCAGTCGCTGGACGCCTTAAGCTCAATGGCTAATATTGCCGGATACAGGGCAGTAGTGGAAGCTGCTCACCAGTTTGGTCGTTTCTTTACTGGACAGATCACTGCTGCCGGTAAAGTTCCACCGGCGAAAGTGCTGGTCATTGGCGCAGGCGTTGCCGGGCTGTCGGCAATTGGCGCCGCCAGCAGCCTCGGCGCCATTGTACGCGCCTTCGATACCCGCCCGGAAGTCAAAGAACAGATCCAAAGCATGGGCGCGGAGTTTCTGGAACTTAATTTTGAAGAACAGAGCGGCAGCGGGGATGGTTATGCCCGTCAGATGTCTGCCGAGTTTATTGAGGCAGAAATGGCCCTGTTCGCCGCTCAGGCCAGAGAGGTCGATATTATTATCACTACCGCACTCATTCCCGGGAAACCTGCGCCGCGGCTTATCACCCGCGAGATGGTCGCCAGCATGAAACCCGGCAGCGTTATCGTCGACCTTGCCGCTCAGACCGGCGGCAACTGTGAGCTGACGGTACAGGGCAAATGTATCACCAGCGATGATGGCGTAAAGATCATCGGCTATACCGACCTGCCAGCACGGCTGGCGGCCCAGTCATCCCAGCTTTACGGCACCAATTTGGTCAATCTGCTGAAGCTTTTGTGTAAAGAAAAAGACGGCAATATCGTCATCGATTTTAATGATGTCGTTATCCGCGGCGTAACTGTGGTTCGGGAGGGGGAAATCACCTGGCCTGCGCCGCCAATTCAGGTTTCGGCCCAGCCGCAGCAGCCTAAGACCGTACCAACCGAGACGGTAAAAAACGCACCCGCTTCACCGTGGCGTCCATACCTTTTTCTGGCGCTGGTTATTGCACTATTTGGCTGGCTTGCGCATCGCGCACCGGCGGACTTCCTTGCCCATTTTACCGTCTTTGCCCTCTCGTGCGTGGTGGGCTATTACGTGGTGTGGAACGTCAATCACTCCCTGCATACGCCGTTGATGTCGGTCACCAATGCGGTATCGGGGATCATTATCGTCGGCGCGGTCCTGCAAATTGGCCTTGGAGGCTGGATCTCCGTACTGGCTTTTATCGCCGTTTTTATCGCCAGCATTAATATCTTCGGCGGTTTTTACGTTACCCGTCGCATGCTGAAAATGTTCCGCAGAAACTAAGGAGTTGTTATGTCTGGAGGTCTTGTTACTGCGGCTTACATTATTGCCGCGCTGTTGTTTATTTTTAGCCTTGCAGGCTTATCGAAGCATGAGACGTCGCGAGCAGGGATCGTTTTCGGCATCGCCGGGATGGCAATTGCGCTGGCGGCGACTATCCTCGGTCCCCAGGCAGCCAATCTTGCATGGATCCTGGTAGCGATGATGGCAGGTGGTGGCATCGGTATCTTTCTCGCGCAGCGGGTGGAAATGACCGAAATGCCGGAGCTGGTGGCGATTCTGCACAGCTTTGTCGGCCTCGCGGCTGTGCTGGTGGGTATTAATAGCTACCTTGACCACGCGCCGCTCGATGACACGGCCATGAAGGTTATCCATCTTGTGGAGGTCTTTTTGGGGATCTTCATTGGAGCCATAACCTTTACCGGTTCGGTAGTGGCGTTCGGTAAGCTGCGCGGGATCTTTGCGTCAAAACCGCTAATGTTGCCAGGCCGACACGGTATGAATCTCGCGGCTCTGCTGGTCTCTTTTACCTTAATGATCGTATTCGTGTGCAGCAATAACCTGCTGTGGCAGAGTCTGGCATTAAGTGTTATGACGCTAATTGCACTGGCGTTTGGCTGGCATCTTGTTGCTTCAATCGGCGGCGCAGATATGCCGGTGGTTGTCTCAATGCTCAACTCCTATTCCGGCTGGGCAGCGGCGGCGGCAGGTTTTATGCTCAGTAACGACCTGCTAATCGTGACCGGTGCGCTGGTTGGCTCTTCAGGGGCCATCCTTTCTTACATTATGTGTAAGGCCATGAATCGCGCGTTTATCAGCGTCATCGCCGGCGGCTTTGGCAGCGAGGGTGCGGCATCTGACGGTAGTGCCCCACAGGGCGAACATCGTGAATGCAGCGCTGCGGAGGTAGCGGAAGCGCTGAAAAACGCCCGTTCAGTCATTATTACCCCCGGCTACGGGCTGGCAGTAGCCCAGGCGCAATATCCTGTACAGGAATTGACCAGTCGGCTGATTGCGCTAGGCGTAAAGGTACGATTCGGTATCCATCCAGTAGCCGGGCGTTTACCGGGACATATGAACGTGCTGCTGGCGGAAGCAAAAGTCTCCTACGATATAGTGCTGGAGATGGAAGAGATTAATGACGACTTCAGTGCTACCGACGTGGTGCTGGTCATCGGCGCCAATGACACCGTTAACCCTGCTGCACAGGAAGATCCCGGAAGCCCCATCGCAGGCATGCCGGTACTGGAAGTGTGGAAAGCACAGCAGGTGGTGGTGTTCAAACGTTCGATGAATACTGGCTACGCAGGCGTACAGAACCCCCTGTTCTTTAAAGAAAACACCACCATGCTGTTTGGTGATGCAAAAGCGAGCGTAGAGGCGATACTTGCGCAGCTCTAATTAATTGATTAGACGTACCGGATGAATTGCAGAGGGTGATGGAAGAGTACATCACCTCCTGAAATTTTGCTCGAGTCAGAATCAGAGTATTACATTGAGTATCAACACTGTTCGCTCAGCGCAGGATAGTTCTGGCACATTGTTAAAAAATAAGAAGCTCACCCCGAGGTAATATATGTCGGTATGACAGATCTTTAACATAGTAATGGATAGGCCAGGGATAAGGTGGGCTCCTGCTTTTCAGATTCTGAACTGAGAGCCGTCGCGATTATGTTATTATAAATAATATCGCGTGAATTATTTTAGGACTGAACTCTACTTTAAACGATGGGGATATTGGGAAAGGAGTAGCTCAGAAAGAGTAGGCTATATCAGTGGCCACGTGAATCGGCAATGCGTTGCTGTAACCATAATTCGACTTCACTTTTCTTCCAGCGGGAACTGCGACCTAGTTTAATGGGCTTTGGGAATTGGCCATCTTTTATAAGCTTGTAGAACCACTTATCTGTCAGCCCCGTTAGCTTCGTGATGAAGCGCATATCCACCAGTTGGTCATCAAGCAAAGAAATTTGTTCTGTCATGATGCTGTCTTCCATTATGGGATTATCCTGAGCTGGTGGGTGATTGCTCGTTACCACCAGCCCTTCCACATCAATGGATTGATACGTAAAAAAGTGCAGAACGTGAGTTACAGCGTGCGAGGACGCCCCAGTCCGCTGGGCGGCGGTACCTCACTGGCTCCGTAGTGATAGTGACCGTACTTTTGCTCTTCTTTGGCAAGGTAGCTGATGATGTAGCGCAGGTTATCGATGGCTTCGGTATCACCGTAGTTCACCGGCTTATCAATACTGACGTCATAAGTAGGTTTGTATTCGCAGCGGTTGTAATAGCCTTCTCGTTGCGTTATTTCCCGCCATATTGTTCCTGCTCGCTCTGCTATTGGGTAGGTAGCCTGGTTAAGGTGCCTGTCGAGATAGAACACGATATGGGCATGGCATCCGTGGTCTGCAGAACTCTCCAGCACCCAGAAATACCCTGACAGATTTGTGTGCTGCAGGGTGCGTTCAACCAGCATGCGCACCTCTCGCTCGGTTTCATTCCATGAATGACGTTTATAGCGCTCTGTACCTTTCTGATAGAACAGATCGAGTCTGAGTGCCTGTATTCGGGAGTACCGGTTCAGTAGCTGATTCAGGTGGTCATTGATCAGAGACAGTAGAAACCAGTTCATTGTGTATCTGGAATTAAAAGGGTAAGGTGTGTGCATTGATTTATCCTTTGTCAGGTGGAGTACAAAGGATTGGGATGAGATGTAATTTTTAAGAGAAGCAGGGATACGGCAGATACAGGTAATGGTGTGTCTGGGGGAATACAGGCAGGATTGTTTGTTGGGGGGAAGGAGCTATGAACAGGGTGGTATAGAAACAGGGAGTGCCCCTTAATTATACTAAAAACCCAAATGTTCATATCTGCTGGTGAACGATTCTAATGAGGTGAACAGAGGAGGATCCTAGAGTAAAAATCACAGGAATAACGCAGTAAAACGTCAGAGTATTATCACAATAAAATCAGTAATATATCAGTTAAAAATCAGTCATCCTTCAGGTCTGTGACCCGACTCCACCAACCAAAAAGGTACTCATGCTAATCTGTTTTTGGGAGTCAGAAACAGAGGGAAAGGCGATGTTGCATTACGATATGATCCGCTGCGAGATAATGTACCTAAAAATGTTGGATAGCTTTTTCAATACAGATCACTCGTTACTGTGCAGTACTTATGATACGCCGGATCAGTTTCGACATTTGATCTCTCAGATCCTTGAACGACATTTCCTAGGCGATCAGGACAGGATCAAAGTTGGCCGGAAAACGCTTAAAGAATGGGCTGAGCTGCTACTAATTGATAAAGATTATTTTGATTGTTTCAAAGGTACACCAAGAGCATCGTGGTTTGCTCACCATTATATTTTTGAATATCCAGTATTACCTGTAGGGTTGACACTTGGTGGGCTGGGGAATGGCTTCGATTGTTCAGCTGGTTTTAATTCTCTTTTAATGGACGATAATATCTTCACAAATCTTGATTTCTCTAATTTGAATATTGATTTGGACGATATTGATTGGGATCTGATAACTAATCCACAGGCTACTGCTTCGAAAAAATCGAAACGTGTTTTCTCCCGATTTTATCTGAACGCGGGAGCAAGTACCTATCTGTACAACCCCACTCCGGTAACTGAGCGTGAACTGATCAACGGTATAATGAGGTACATTGATGAAGCTCCATGCTCACTTGGAGATAAGATCTCTTATTTCAAAAAACTGCATGAGCGCTGGCTTGAGCAATACAATTTTTTTCTGACAGATTTTGATTGGATGTCGCGTGATGATGAAACTCAGTTAGTATATCTCTGGGACTATCTGAAAGGAAAAGGACGAATAGCGGGCTATCTTCGCCCTTATAATACGTCTATGCGTTATGACATGATTATTGCGGCTATAGATGTGTGGAACGTCCAGCCTGAAGAGAAGCTGGAGTTTATTGAGAAAATGAAACATGCCTGGCAGTCATCAAAATCTTATCGGCGATCTGCTAAATAGCGTTGTGATCCCAGTGGTTTCTTCGTCTGATTTCTCAGTATTGTTATGAATCTTAATCGACCAAGGTTCTATAGCTAGCTGTCTCTCTTTTGTCCCGTTACGTACAGATCACCATAGCCGAGGCATGGAAGTTAGAACTTTTACTTCTGGCTCGAAGCGTACAAGCTGACTGAGCTGAAGGTCCGCTGTGAGCGAAAAGCAGTCATTTGGAACGCAAAGGTTCGCAGGTTGAATACCGGGCTTAACTAACCTGCCCGGAATGCTTTAACATGAAGCCAGACAGGTTTTTTGAAGTCTGATTATCAAAGCGATTTGCAATTATTCATAATATATTCACATAAAGATTATGCGCGATAACCGGACGCCAAAATCAGCATCAGGATTGGTCTTGCTGTCACCGACGCGCTCCTGGATCACTGCAACAGAAAGGTCCCTTCTCACTGGTAAACGTGAGGCCTGTGCTGATGCCAGCGCAGCCGACATCTCGTCATGGTGCAGGTCTGTGCAGTAAACGGGTGCGCCCGGCTGCTGTCGCCAGGACAGGGCCAGCGTGCCGGCGTCATATCCATCAAAGCCGGTATCAGAGACCAGTTGCATTATCAATTTACGATCTGCCTCATTATCCCCGGCTACCGGTATGGCGATCCGGTCGGGGGCCCCGGGCTGCCTGTCTTTGGAGGCAAACGATCCGGAACCAATCGCATTCCAGGCCTTTATCACACCCCGGCCCAGCAGATCAGACACCCAGAGGCTTTCTGGCTGGCCAGCTTCGATTTCATCAATTTTCCCGTCCCGGTGGGGATAGTAGTTTGAGGTGTCTGCCACAATAACGCTGTCAGGAAGGTGCCGGATTACCGGGGCAATCTGAGGCAGGCGACTGAGCGGCATGGAAAGAATAATCACATCAACATCGCTGACCGCGTCTACCGCCTTTACAGGTGTTGCGCCTGTTGCCAGCGTTTCGGGAGCGATTGTCTCCGGGCCACGTGAGTTAGCTACTTTTACCTGATGTCCGGCTGCAGAGAGCCTGCGGGTCAGCGTTTTTCCTATATGGCCCGTGCCGAGAATGCCTATTTTGAGTGGGGAAGGATAAGTCATATTTTTCTCCTGAGTCATTGCATACCTGAGATGACCTCTGCCCAGCCATTAAATGGGCGTACCTGCCATTAATGAGACGGCTGCGCTCACGCTGCGTTTTTAATCAGCCCTGCTTTGACGTGACCGCCCGGTTACGGGCCACAATATGTTCATGGCTCAGGGGGGCACTGGCAGACATAAACTCCTGCATGAGGGCGTCGCGATTTAATTGAGCCTGTTTTTTATCTGCAGCCGTCAGGGCAAGCTTCAGTTCCGCAACGCTGAGTTCAGTGCAGTAGGCAGGCGAACCAGGCTGCTGACGCCATGATTCACTCAGGGAACCAGCATCAACAGCATCAAACCCTGTTTCGCTGACCAGTACCATGGCAACCCGTTTGGCTCTTTCGTCATCGCCTGCAACAGGGATCGCTATCCGGTCCGGGGCATTTTCCGGAAGACCCTTATCAGAGAGTGTCTTAGCCAGCAGGGCATTCCACGCCTTGATGACGGGATGGCCGAGGCGCGCGCTGGCCCAGACACTTTCAGGCATCCCGTTTTCAACCTCTGCAATAGACCCATCGCGGAACGGATAATAGTTGGATGTATCGATAACCGGCACGGTATCAGGCAGCGAGCTCAGTAGTCCGGCAAGGCTGTTGTGTGCGGTGAACGGGATGGCAAGAATAACAAGTTCAGCGTCCCTGAGGGCATCTTCACTCGTAACAGCGGTCGCGCCGGCCTTACGTGCGATATCAGCAATGGTTTCTGGGCCTTTGGAGTTAGCCAGTTTTACCGTGTAACCTGCTGCTGAAAGCTTTGTGGCCAGGGTGGCACCAATATTTCCTGCACCGATAATGCTAATGTTCATCTCTTTATTCCTCGTTGTACTGATAACTGATGGTTTATTCTGTCGCCGGGTGGGCAAAATCGTTAAGCGTGTCGCGTAGCTGAGCAAGCTCATCCTTACTGAGTCGGCAGGCCGAGCGGATTTTGTCTGTCACAGCCCAGAGTTCTTCGCGCAGCGCTTCTCCGCTTTCGGTAAGCGTCACCAGAACCCTGCGTTCGTCGCCCGGATCACGCTGACGGAATACCTTTCCCGAGGCTTCAAGCCGCTTCAGCAGAGGAGTGATTGTGCCAGTATCCATTCCAAGTCTACTGCCCAGCTCTCCCACCGACCGGGGCGTGCCGGCAAACAGCTCAAGCATGACCAGATACTGCGGAAAGGTCAGCCCAAGTGGGTCGAGAAAGGGCTTGTGCATACGGTTCATCCTGCCCGCGGCACCGTAAAGTGCGAATGACAGTTCAGTACCGATCTCACGTCGTTCTTTGTTAGTGGCCATATGTAATATATGTTGGTTGATAATCTAGTGTGCTAGATAAATTATGACATTTATTATTGCCCGGCAAAGAAAATTCACTTGGTAATTTGTGCGTTAACCCTTACCTGTATTGTTGCCCCTGTGTAACGCTTTGCAGCCCTGTGTGTATGGACATACGTCTGCTTCTGGCACAGGGCAGCCAGCAACAACGCTTTCTGACTGCTATGAGCGAGAAAAGCACATTTTATTTTCAGGTAGTGGAAATCGAAGCCAGTACCTGCCGCAGCCATAGTATCGAAACCACGAACAATAAAAAGCCTGGAAAATATCCAGGCTGCACCAGGCTCATTTATAAAATGCTGCGGTAAGGATTACTCAACGGTCACGACTATTTTGCCGACCTGGCCATTAGCCTCCATATAACGCTGGGCGTCTGCAATCTCTGCGAACGGGAACGTCTTATCGATGACTGGTTTCAGTTTGCCGGCTCGTAAACCCTCAGTGATGAACGATTTTGCGCGCGCCATTTTTTCAGAGTCCGTCGTGATTTCAAACAGCTCATATCCACGCAGAGTGAGATGCTTACCGAGAATATCAAATACAGGCACAAGCATGTCACGGCTGTCGAGTGCGCCATACTGGAAAAACATACCCTGTGGCACCATCGCCTGCGTCAGTTTTGCCACGTCCGGGCCCCCGACGGGATCAAAAACAATATGGGCACCTGCGCCATCTGTTGCACGATTGATTTCAGCAACCATATCCTGTTCCGCAGTAGCAATGACGGCGGCAGCACCGGCTTTCAGGAGCATTTCGCTTTTTTCAGAGGTCCGTGTGAGTGCAATTGGATTTGCACCCAGCATGTTAGCTATCTGTATGGCAGCCAGACCCACGCTGCTTGATGCTGCGCGGATCACGACATTCTGACCAGCCTGAAGGTTGCCATATTCAACCAGCGCACCATAGGCGGTGACATACATCATCCAGCTTGCAGCGGCCTCCTCAAAGGAAAGGTTTTCAGGATGCTTCACGACAGCGTGAACCGGTGCGTTGACCACTTCGCCGTACATGCCGTATTCATTAAACATAAATGAAGGGATCACGCTGACCAGATCTCCAGTGGTAAACTCATCAACATTCTCACCTACGGCCTGCACAACGCCGGCCGCTTCATAACCAAGACGTGCCGGAAATTCCGGCTCAATAACATACTGGCCGTTGCGGTACATGATTTCTGCACGGTTAATACCTATCGCATGTACGCGAATCTGCACTTCACCCGCTGTCGGCGCAGGCACCTGCACATCAACAACTTCCAGCACTTCCGGGCCACCGGTGCGGTTAAAGGTAATAACTTTAGACATATTCAGCTCTCTTCAGTTAACGGCACACCTTCAGAATAATGCCGAAGGGATACCCGAATCATTCGTGAACAATCTACGTTGTTACAAACACACCAGAAATAGCTGAGAGGGAACTTCTGTATTAATTATCCATTAATAATCTGCCTGGTTTACTGGATCTGCGTGGCCAGCAAATCACTGAACCAGTCGATAAAGACACGCACTTTTGGAGAAAGATAGCGCCTGTCCGGATACATCACTGACACGGGCTTTGACACCGACGGGTATTGCGGCAGAATTACTTCAAGAGCGCCGGAAGCAATATGCGGAGCAACGGCATCACAGGTGGCCTGGATAATGCCCAGACCAGCCAGAGCACAGGAAAGCAGAATATCGGAATTATCAACCAGCAGGCTGCCCGCAGGACGTAGCGAAACAATGCTCCCGTCTTCGATAAACTTCCATTCCATGACGTCACGACTGTGGTCGCTAAAAAAGTTAATAGCCTGATGTTTATCCAGATCGGCAAGTGTTTCTGGCCGCTCATGCCGCTGCAGGTAAGACGGGGCTGCACAGGTTATCATCCGGATGTCACCAAGACGTCTGGATATAAAACTTGAATCCTGAAGAGCGCCCAGGCGGACAAGGCAATCTACGCCTTCCGTAATCAAATCCGTTTTTTTATCCGATGAAACCAGCACAACTTCAATATCCGGATAAAGTGCCTGAAAATGCCTGAGATTAGGGATCAATATTGAATGCGCCAGCGCCAGGGGCACATCAAGTCTCAGGCGACCTCGCGGTGGAAGAGTCGGTGAAAAACTGGCCATCATGTCATTAACTTCGGCCAGAACATGCCTGGCATGATGATAGAACTCATCCCCTTCAGCAGTAACACTCAGCTTTCTGGTTGTGCGGTGAATGAGTTTTACACCCAGATCATGCTCTATCTGCTGTATCGCTTTGCTCACGGTGGGGCGATGGATCTGCAGTACATCTGCAGCCTTTGTGAAGCTCCCCTGCTCAACAACCTGTATGAAAATATTTAGGTATTCAATCATGTTGGTATGCACGCGATCACCTGTTTTGTAGGCTGTTTAAAACTGGCATTGTAAAGTAAACCATCCCATCGACATTATTTCTTTTCTTTCAGATAAGGGCTTCCAGGCTGCCACAATGTTCGCTTCTGGCTGTGAGTTCAATGGGGCGATGCAACGCTATCCTTAATCAAGGAGGGATTGCCATGAAACGAAGAACGCGTATTAATTACACGCCAGATCAGAAAGCGATTATCTGGGACAGATATAAGCAAGGTGATTCCCTGCAAGATATCGCCAGAATGTTCGACAGATATCATTCTTCTATTATGCCCACTATCCACCAGACTGGTGGATATCACCCCCTTGTCCGTAAGCGACATCCGTTAGCTCTTTCACTCGATGAAAGAGAGGAAATATCCAGAGCGCTGGTAGAAAAAATCACCCCAGAGCGTTTTAACCAATGTGTTGCATCCATCGGTTAAACTCACAGCGAAAAGTGGACGTTATACTTGAAAACTCATGACGATCGGTATTTCGCTATTCCTGGCGCAACAGTACTTTGCCAATCAGATAAGTTGCTGCTTGTCCGCTGATTAAAACGCGATCGCCCTCTAGCTGACAGCGTAAATCCCCGCCACGCTCCGCTCCCTGATGCGCCAGCATTTGTGTTTTCTTCAATTTTTCAGACCAATAAGGAATGAGCATACTATGCGTTGAACCTGTAACAGGGTCTTCTGCTACAGCATCCCCAGGGCAGAAAAAACGGCTGACAAAATCATATTCCCCTTCGCCCGCAGCGGTAATACACACCATTTTTCCCAGGGGGAGCATTGCATTGATATTCGGGCGTACAGCTTCTACCTGCTGTTGATTCTCCATCACGACCATGTAGTCGCGTGCCATACGCACTTCTTTGCACTCTGTGATGCCAAGCGCTTCCAGCAATAAGGCGGGTGGTATGACTGGCTCAGTTTCCCAGGAGGGAAAATCAAGCGTCATCCATTCACCGCTGCGTGTCACCATTAATGGGCCGACAAATCGAGTAGCAAAATGGATTGTTGTGCCTGAGTAGTCAAGATGTTCAAATATGACGTGTGCAGCAGCAAGCGTGGCATGCCCGCATAAGTTAATTTCCCCCAGAGTGGTAAACCAACGCAACTCAAAGCCATTATCATTTGCGACAAAAAATGCTGTTTCAGACTGGTTATGTTGCTGCGACATTTTAATAATGTCTCATCAGGCAACCATTCGGTAAGTGGACATACCGCAGCCGCATTGCCATCAAACGTGGTGGTGGTAAAGGCATCAATCATGTAAAAATCAATTTGTTGCATAGCGGTAACCTTTATTCGCTCTGGGGGACCCGCACTCTACCATGCCATTATGTAATCCGAATTTTTATTTACCCGACCCGCCTGCATGATAAGAGTCGTGACTAACTCAAAACAGTTGCGGCGCCACAGTCATCTCGGCGGCGTCAGTCCGGAGGCCTTTGAACAGCCCTCATCGTGAGGACAGAATTTGTCTGATGTCGTGGGGTCAGTCCATTGATCAGCCCATACAGTGAAGAAAGGGTATGTCTACTGAGGTGAGGTTAGTGCATTCCCGAAGTATGTTAATGTCCGCTGCTGACACCAAGCGGATATTGTACAATCCAATACTGCACAAGATCCTTTACGTGTTAATCTAAAATCCCAAATTATTTCAGACAGATATTATCTCAGTGAACCCCCGCCCTCCTGACTGGATCGCGGGGTTTTTAATTTTTCACGCTGAGACTACTGTATGAATAAACCTGATGGCCTTCATGCCCTTGAACAACCGCTCGCGTCGCTTCCGTACATGCTTCGCCAGCTTATTCTTGAACGTATCCAGAACCTGACCCACTACGAGCCGGTGATTGGCATCATGGGCAAAAGTGGTGCAGGTAAATCCTCTCTCTGCAACGAACTTTTCCGGGGCGAGGTGTCCCCGGTGAGTGACGTGAACGCCTGTACTCGCGACGTACTGCGTTTCCGGTTGCGCAGCGGTCGTCACAGTCTGGTGATTGTTGATTTACCGGGGGTAGGTGAAAACGGGCGACGGGATCATGAATACCGGGCCCTGTACCGTCGTATGCTGCCGGAGCTGGACCTGGTGCTGTGGGTCATTAAGGCCGATGATCGGGCACTGATCGTGGACGAGCAGTTCTGGCACGAAGTGATGCAATCTTACAGGCAAAAGGTGCTGTTTGTGATTAACCAGGCCGACAAAATCGAACCCTGTCATGAATGGGATACCCTCACCAGCAAACCTTCGCCGCACCAACAGGGAAATCTTAAAGCGAAGCAGGCTGCGATTATGGCGATGTTCAAACCGCATCATCCGGTCTGTGTGGTGTCCGCCAGCACTGGATGGGGCATTGAGGAGATGGTGGCAGCCATGATGCGCTGTCTGCCTGACCGCGCCACCAGCCCGGTAGTGACACAACTGCACGGGAGACTCTGCACAGAGCCGGTAATGGCCACTTCAACCACGTTGGCATCACTGTCGAAATTCATGTCCCATATCTGCTCAGCTATCATCATCTTTGACAGTATCTCTCCCTGATGCCGGGCCAGAAGGCTCAGCAGGGAAAACTCTTTCGCAGTCAGTTCCAGTCGCGTTCCGGCGCGAAATACCCGGCGAGCCAGCTGGTCGAGATGCAGATCGTGAATTTGCAGTTGGGTGATGTCTGCGCCATCCGTAGCGCGGCGACGTACCAGTGCCTGAATACGCGCCACCAGCTCAATCAGCGAGAAGGGCTTGGGGAGATAATCATCCGCGCCAAGGCGAAGCCCTTTAACGCGTTCATCGACCGAGCCGCGAGCCGAGAGCATCAGCACCGGCGTCTGTTTGGCTGCTCGCACCCCCTCAAGTACCCGGTAGCCGTCCATCCCCGGCAGCATCACATCCAGTATTATCGCGTCGTAGTTGAACTCCAGCGCGTAATGAAGACCTTCAGCGCCGTCTGCAGAGACATCTACCGTAAATCCGGACTCGCTCAACGCACGGTTGAGATAGATTGACGTTTTTTCTTCATCTTCGATTAAAAGCAGCCTCATCCTGTTTCCCTCTTCGGTTATCCATTCGTATGCTGTTGTGGGTAATAATAGGCATTCATTACCAACGGTTAGCTGACATTTTCCTGACAATTCTGTCTGTTATGGATGCGTCGTAAACTGACAAAAATGTTATTTCCCCGTCACGATGCTGACAGCCCTCTCCGCCTAATCTGAGCCTGCAAATTTGATTCCGCGAGCCTGTATAACCAGGCCAACACTCATCGGAGAGACCATGAAATTCACGCTTATCAGTGCAATGCTACTCACGGCAATGGCCGGAGTGACCTCAGTCAATGCGGCTGATTACAAAAAAAATCCATTCACACTGGCCTATGACGGTGCCATTACTGAGAACGTCAAAGGTAAGGTCAACATTCACCCCGTGAAATACGATCTGCATGGCATCCAGATTGCTGCGAATGTCTATACCCCTGCTAATTACGATCCCGCCAAAAAATATTCTGCCGTGGTGGTTGCGCATCCTAATGGCGGTGTAAAAGAACAGGTCGCCGGGTTGTATGCCCAGCGTCTCGCCGAGCAGGGCTACATCACGATTACCGCCGACGCGGCTTATCAGGGTGCCAGCGGCGGGATGCCTCGCAGCGTGGATAAACCCGCTAATCGCATTGAGGATATCCACGGTATGGCTGACTACATCAGCCAGTATCCCGGAGTAGATACCACCCGCCTTGGTCTGCTGGGTATTTGCGGAGGCGGCGGGTATTCACTTGTTGCGGCCGAAACTGACAAGCGGTTCAAATCGATAGCAACCATTAGCATGTTTAATTCAGGTCTTGTGCGCCGCAACGGTATGCAGGATTCACAGCTTGATACTCTCCAGCAGCGTCTTCAGCAGGCTTCTGCCGCACGCGCTCAGGAAGCCGCCGGAGGCGAAGTGCTTTACTCCGGCGATGCCAACCTGACTGATGAACAGATTGCTAAATTACCTTTTGCCTTATATCGCCAGGGCTACGAGTACTACTGGAAAACTCACGCCCACCCGAACTCTACGTTTAAATACACCACCAGCAGTCTGCTGGATTTGATGAGCTTTGACGTCACGGACCATATCAATCTCATCAATAAACCGCTGCTGATGATTGCCGGTACAAAAGCGGATACGCTCTATATGAGTGAAGATGCGTTCGCGAAAGCCACCGATACGAAAGACAAAGAACTCTTCCTGATCGATAGCGCAACCCATATCGAGACGTACTGGGTGCCCAAATACGTCGACCAGGCAATGCAAAAATTAGACGTCTTCTTCGATAAGAATATTTAATTAGCCTCCGATGACGCCCCAGCCGTGCAGGCTGGGGTATGGCCATCAGCTGTAGCCACTTTCCGCTTGCGTGTTCACGCGATAGACCCAGATTAACGAAGTTGCGGTTAAAGATAATTACGCTATTTAAATAGGCGCTATGAATGAAATTCATAGACCTAATCTAATGCAGGGAATGATAACGATGAGCCTGATGTGGCAGGATGGAACTGGGGACAGTCGTGTGCAGAGGCAATATGCACTGTTCATAGGATGTCCTTAATTGTGAAAAACAGTTTAAAAGCTTCCGGTAAACGGGTTTAGCGAGAGGATTTATCTTATAAACAAGCGGAGTGGACCATGATTTATGGCAAACCAATGATTGATTAGCTATATATTAGAATTATTAAAATTAATCATGTACATGGTTCCTTACCGTTTTAATGCCGCAGGTGCAATGTTAATGTTATTGATTATTATGGATTTTCCTACCCTTGTTCTTTTCAACATTCAACATTCAACATTCAACATTCTCTTGCTGCGGTCTTCGCTCCCCTGAATTCGACTGACTTACCCAAATCAGTAACTGATTGATCCTACCCACGAACTTCGACATCCTGCAGCGAGTCATTGAACACGTTAATGACCCGGGTCATCTCCATGGTCAGCTTGCCGACGAAGGGGGCGGCGTCGGTTGCCATGCGGGTATCGAACAGGCTGTCATACACGGAACGAAACAGCGGGAAATAAGTAAACAGCAGCAAAAAAAGCAGTGAAGGCGACAGGATAAGCCAGGGAAGCCAGTTCTTTTTCATCATCATCTGCGGGCTCGTCGAAAGGTTTCTGAAGCCAGACAGTGTGAAAAGGGATTACTGCAAAAGGATGGCCGAAAGATGATGGTTTCGTGACCACCAAACCTCATCGTGTTTAACAATCATTCACGCTGAATACCACTACCGACTCGTTAAGTTAACGGTTCACGGGCTTATTTTGCCTGACACATTGCATTGACAGCGCTGCCTGTAACGTTACACTAAACCGTTGTAGTTCATAATTCCCAAGAAGATGGCGATGCCGGGTATGAGTGTCTTCCGCCATTCATCGATTGCCGCAAAGGAGATGTATGGCGAATATTCGTGATGTCGCAAAGCATGCTGGCGTTTCCGTCAGTACGGTATCCAATGTGCTCAACGGTCGTACCGATCAAATGCGGGCTGAAACGCTGGCGCGTATCCAGCAGAGCATGCAAACGCTGAATTACTTTCCAAACCGGGTGGCGCAACAGCTCAAGACCGGACAGGCGAAAATGATTGGCCTGCTGGTGCCGTCCATTGTGAATCCCAGCTTTGCCGCGCTGGCCCGTGAAGTCGATCTGGCCGCCAAAAAGCGTCAGTTCCGGGTGCTGATTGGTAATACCTACCGGCAGATTGAAGAAGAAGAAGCTTTTCTGGACGATATGTTTTCCCACGGCGTCCGCGGGATTATCGTTGCCGCCTGCGATATTGAAAAAGCGCATTTCGCGCGAGCGGCAGAGCAGGGCATGGTGATGGTGAACTATGATGGCCGCATGCCTGTGCGTGCGCAGTCGGATCATTTTGCGCTGGACAGCGTTTCCATGGACAACATTGACGCCGGGCGAATGGCGGCAGAACACCTGATCGCCCAGGGATGCCGTCGTCTCGCCTTTGCCACGGTGGAAGGGATGACGCCCAGCCGTGCGCACAAAATCGAAGGCTTTCTCCGCGCGGTGCAAGACCACGGGCTTTATCGGGAAGGGATGATCATTGAAGGCCAGGCCATGGCGGCCTATGGCGACACGGAAATGACAGAACTTGGGCGGGCGCTGGCGCTAAAGATCAGCCAACAGCCGGTGTTCCCGGATGGTATCGTGGCGATCAATGATGCGCTGGGTATCGGGCTGATGGCCGGTCTGCATCAGGCCGGGATCCATGTGCCGCAACAAATTTCGATTGTGGGTATCGACAACATTCCGCTCTCCGGACTGGTTTTCCCCGGCCTGACCTCCATCATGCCACCGCTTCGGGAAATGGCAGAGGTGATGGTTGACCGGTTGATTGATCGGACCGAAAACCCGGCTATTCCACCAGAGGAGTTTCTGTTCCCTCCGTTACTGGTTTCCCGACAATCGGTACGCTAGCGGTGTGACAGGAGAAGAACAGTATGTTCTTCTCGTTTTGTCATACCAGCGTTGGGGCCACGGTCAGCAGAATATTGGCGAAGCGGCGGGTTTCGCCGGACGCGATGACCAGGATTGTGTCAGACGATTTGGCCAGTGAATAAAACGCGTTACGTTCAACATGCTCAAACTCGATCGCCTCAGAAAGCATGCCGCGGTATTCACGCTCGACCGTATTATCAAAATCTGCCGGGCTTGCCATTAACGTGGCTTTTTCCACATTAATATAGCCGAGGATTTTCTCCAGAATGACGACGCTACCGATCATTCCCGGAGTGAAATTAAGCCAGATAATCCGTGCCTGCGCAGAAGTATTGGTTAAAAAAGAGTAATTGGCATCGGTGATTAAAATATTCGCCTTGTGCCCGCACTGTGCCAGCACCTGTAATAAATCAGGATGAATAATATCTGACTTGATCATATGTCATACCTTTTAATGCTGGCGGGCATTATTGCCCGCCACCTATTTATGCCCGGTAAATACCGCCGTTAATATCGATGGTGGCGCCGGAAACGAATCCATCATATTCAGAGGCGAGGAAACAGATGACCCTTGCCACATCTTCCGGCGTGCCCGCTCGTCCCAGAGGAATGGCCTGGATTGTCTGGTCGGCAGAGGCCTGCGTGGTGTGCTGATTATGAAAACGCGTGCCCAGAATCAGCCCCGGCGCAACGGCATTGACGCGAATGCCGTGTTCACCGAGCTCTGCGGCAAGCGAACGTGTCCAGGTCAGCACAGCGCCTTTGGTGGTGGAATAGACCAG
Organism: Citrobacter sp.; assembly: GCA_019415335.1. The sequence goes on from DXKH01000084.1 coordinate 29,207, forward strand.
AGAACCCGCGTGGCCACCCGAGCGCCCGGCCAGGGAGGCCAGGTTAACAATACTGGCGCCGTCTGGCGCGGCTTTCAGCCAGGGTAATGCTTGCTGAGTGACATTCAGCATCGTCGTCATATTGACGTCGATCACCGTGCGCCAGAAATGGGGCTCAATCTCACCCAGCCATTTGCGGGCAATAATACCGCCGACGTTATTGATCAGAATATCGATACCGCCAAGGAATTCCGCCGCCTGCGCCACACAGCGGGCAGCGTCTTCTTCATCAGTTAAATCGGCGAAACCACAGGCCGCCCGGCAGCCCTGCTGTTCGGCGAGGGCCATTAATTCCCGTGGGCCTTCTTCGCCACTGAAATAATGAATATAAATATCGCATCCTGCCTCAATCAGCTTTTTCGCGCTCTCTTTACCAATGCCTTGTTCTGCACCCGTAATAAACGCTTTCTTACCCGTTAATAATCCCATTTCATACTCCCGTTATTCATATTTAAACGGCGTCAGGCAATGACGTGACATCGTTTCGCCGTTTTTTGTGCGTGGATATCCCTGCCACCCGAGCGTGGCAAATACAGGATTTGATTATCAGTAGCCGGCCAGTCCAGGCAGCCAGGTGGTTAACGGTGGTGCCATAGCGACAATAATGATGCCGACAAAAACCACCGCCAGATATTTCGCCATAGGTTTGATGACGTGCTTCATTTCCACACCGCAAATGGCGCAGGTGGTGTACAGACCCAGGCCGATCGGTGGTGAGAACAGACCAAAGCCCATCGCCATGATCATCACAATGCCAAAGTGCAGTGGGTTAAAGCCAAGCTGAATGGCAATCGGCACCAGAATCGGGGCGAAAATGATCAGCGCAGGTGCACCTTCGAGAACCGCACCAAAGATGATCAGAATGACAATGGTCAACATCAGGAACAGCCAGGCCCCTTGCTCCATGCCAATTCCGACCAGCAGTTCAGCGATCTGCTGTGGGATCATCTGAATCGTCAGGGCATAAGAGAGGCTGGTCGCACAGGCTACGATGAACAGCAGGACGCCGGACATCGCCGCGATATCAACGAACATTTTTACCGTGGCTTTCAGCGTCAGTTCACCAAACGCCAGGCGGCCCACCACAATGGCGTAGATCACCGCGAAGGCAGAAATTTCCGTGGAGGTGGCGATCCCCATCATGACCCCACGGCCAATCATGAAGATCATGACCAGACCGACAGCGGCGCCAAGATAAAGCTGAGTTCGCGGGCGTAATACCGGGTAGGCTTCACTGACGTTAATTTTACCGCCGAAACGGTTGGCGGCGACCATTAACAGCACCAGCAGGCAGGCCGCCGGGATGAGGCCGGCGATAAACAACGCGCCGATGGAAATATTGGCGACAAAGCCCATCACAATCAGGTTCACGCAGGGAGGAATGGTTTCTGCCATCACCGCGGAGGCGGCAAATACCCCGGCGGCTTCTTCGCTGTCCTGCTTCGCGCGACGTACCGCAGGCATTAACACCCCGCCGACGGCTGCCACATCGGCCAGTTTGGAGCCGGAGATGCCAGAGAAAAAGGCCATCGACAGCACGGTGGTCATATTCAGACCGCCGCGAAAGCGTCCCATACCGCGCACAATCAGTTCGACCAGACGCGTGGACATGCCGTTGATTTCCATCGCCGCACCGGCGAGCAAGAAGAATGGAATCGCCAACAGAACAAAGTGGTCAACACCCGCCGCCACCTGCTGAGAGAAAAAGACAAACGGCAGGGAAGGGTCGCAGATAAAAAAGACCATTGCGGACATGCCGAGCGTGAAGGCGATCGGTACACCGGCCAGAATACCGAGCACGAAGCAAATCAGCATCAGGCCCGCCGCCGCGCTGGCCGGATCGGCCATCAACGACAGTTTCAGATAACCCAACGCCGCCAGCACGATGATCCCCGCGCCGCTGAGCAGCACCACTTTGGCGCGCTCATGCAGGGCATGTTCCAGCGCGGCCACCATCATCACCACCGAGCCGATTAATACCGGAATGACGTAAATGGTCTGCGGCAGGCCCGTCTCGGTGGTTTGCAGTCGCGCGGCCTGCACCAGATCATAACTGGAAATGACCAGTCCAACGGAGACCAGAAACAGGATCCAGCGGCTGGCATGGACAACGTAAGGGCGAACGCTTTCAGGCAGGAAACGTAAGAACAGATCGACGCCAATGTGTCCGCCTCTGCCGGTCGAGGTGGCTACGCCAAAAAAGACCAGCGCAATCATCAGCGCACGGGCCACTTCTTCCGCCCAGTGGATCGGTGAGTGCAGGGCGTAACGCCAGATCACCGAAGCGAATACCACCAGCACGTTGATAAACAGCACCAGCGCCCCGGCCCAGGACGTTAAGGTTGTCAAAAATCGACTCAGCCGCCCCAACAGCGTCAACAAAGATTTTTCATCCTTTGTTTTCATCGAGATATCTGCCATGGTGAACTCCTTTCATGGTTTGTTTGGGCAACATCGCCGACCGGCGGAACTGCGCAGGCCGACGATGCACGGCTTATGGCTTATCGCTCGGCGCAGCAGCGCTGATTTCGTCCACTATGGGTTTCAGATCCGGGTATTTATCAAGAAAGGTTTTCCAGACAGGCTGTACGGCCTGGGCGAAGAACGCGCGATCGGTTTCCCGGAACGTGACACCTTTGGCTTCCAGGTTTTTGATCGCTTCCAGCTCTTTCTGGCTGGCCTGCTGGCGTTCATAATCCGTCGCTTCTTTCGCGGCGGCCAGAACGTCGGCCCGTAATGATTCCGGGATCTGCTCGAAGCTCTTCTTGTTCATGGCAATCATCAGCGGGTTATAGCTATGGCGGGTCAGCGTGCCATTCTTGATGATTTCATAATATTTGCTGGCGTAGATGGTGGGCGCATCATGCTCGACACCATCGATCACGCCCATTTGCAGGCTGGAATAGACTTCCCCGCCCGGCATGGGAATGGCCACTGCTCCCATGTGATTCAGCGTGGCGATAAAGTTGGGTACCGGCAGGACGCGGATTTTCAGATTCTTTAAATCCTCCGGCTTTTCAATCGCCTTTTTGGTGTATACGTTGCGCGCGCCGAGGTTATAGCCATAGCCCAGCACCATCACGTTTGCTTTATCCATCATTAGCTTAGAAAGCTGCTCACCGGCTTTACCGTCCAGCGCTTTCCCGACCTGGTCATAGTCTTTAAACAGGTAACCCAGATCCAGCACGCCCACTTCAGGAACCAGCGTGGCCCAGATTGAGGTACCTGAAATCATCATGTTAATGGCACCGATACGGACCTGTTGTGTGGCATCGGCTTCTTTTCCCAGCATGGCGTTGGCGAAATAATTAAGCTTAATCTGTCCTTTTAACTTCTCGTTTTTATTAAGATTTTCCTGGAAGCGGTTGAACCAAATATAGTGCGCAGAGGAGTCATCTCCTGGCAGAGACGAGTAAACACGAAAATTGATTGCTGCCTGTGCTGAAGCGCTCAGCACGCTGCCTGCAATCAGGGCGCTACTGAGGCAAGCGAGTGCCAGAAAACGTCTGGCTGAACGAAACGGTGTTGTTTTCATCATGATTATCCTTTCTCACAGTGTAGAGGTCGTGATAACGCCATCTGGCAGGGCTGAATCGGCCAGTTGGTTTAACGAAAAAGTCGCTGATTCTGTTTTCTGTAACGTTTTAGTGTAACGTTACAGACGCTATCCGACTCACTGTGCAAATGCAATATGCTTCCTTTCATCAACGTGAGTGATATGTGAATTATGTGGCGGATATCGCTAATTTGCCGGTGGGTGTTACAAAACCGAAACGAGGTGTTCGCTGTTTAGTCACTGTTTAGCGAGGCAAGGCACAGAAACCGGTTCGTCGTCGGTATCCGGGGCGCAGACAGCCGTCTGTGTAAACCGATTCGCGTCTGTCAGGCGATAACTTTTACGCATAGCTGCTAAGAAAATGGCATTTTTTACCTATGCATCAAGGTGATAGTGTCATTTGAAATGTCAGAGAAAGCGCGGTAAAAGTGATGAAACATACCATTGGGATTCTGGGTGGCATGGGGCCTGCAGCAACGGCAGACATGCTGGAAAAATTTGTTGAACTGCGCAGCGCCAACTGCGATCAGCAGCATATTCCGCTCATCGTTAGTTCAATTCCGGACATTCCCGATCGTACCGCCTGTCTGCTTTCTGGTGGTCCCTCTCCCTTGCACTATCTGGAGCGTTATCTGCATATGCTTGAAGATGCAGGGGCTGAATGTATCGTCATCCCTTGTAACACCGCACACTACTGGTTTGATGATTTACGGGCTGTGGCAAAGGTGGACATGATCAGTATTCTGGATGCCACGCTGAGTGAGATCCCCCCCGGCGTGACCCACGTCGGCCTGCTGGCAACGAACGCCACGCTTGCGACGGGGTTATACCAGAAAAAAATGATCGCGCAGGAGCTCTCTCTGGTCCAGCCGGAAGAGGATGGTCAGCAACAGGTGATGCAGGCCATTTACGCATTGAAACGCGGTGATAAGTCTGCCGCACAAAGGTTGCTGTTTCCGCAAATTGAGCGACTGATTTCCCATGGCGCGCAGGTCATTATTATGGGCTGTACCGAGATCCCGTTAATTGTGGCCGGGCATGAGAATAAATTTGGACGCCAGTTTATTGATTCAACCGCGTCTCTGGTTCACGCCGCTATTCGCTGGTATGAGTCATGGCCGGATACACAGATGGATGAGCCAGTGCAACAGGTTGCCTGCGTTTGAAGCGAAATCAGGGGACGGTATGCAGGTGGTGCAGTTCCTTCCAGAACCGCTCCGCCAGGGGCGTCATCCGTGTATCCATCCGGTAAGCATACGCCTGGATAGGGATAACCAGCTCGTCCTGGTCCAGCACAATGAGCTGTTGATTACGAATCTCCTGACGAATCGCATACTCCGGAAGCCAGGCGATTCCGCAGCCGTCCAGCGCAACCTGTTTAAGCAACTCACTCATTGAAGAGACAAAAAATGTGCTGAAACTCAGTTCAGTATGGCGGGTCAGCGTTCGGTTGATAAGCCGCCCCATGTAGGAGTTCTGGCTATAGTTGAGCAGCGGGAAAGCGGGTTGGTTGAGCGTGTATCGCGGTTTTCCGTTTTCATCGCTTGCGCAGACCGGAAACAGTTGCGACTCGAACAGGTGAATATTGGCAAACGGAGGCTGGAGCAGGTTTTCATCATAATAAGAGAAGATGAAATCACTTTGCCCTTCCCGCAACATATCGACTGCCTGATCGACATCGATCGCTTCAACCGACCAGGTAAACTGGGTGGGCATCTGGCTGACGATACCGGGTAACAGCCCAAGTGAGAGGGAATGTGCGGCGGCAATCTTGATTTTACGCAGCGTGAAATCACTGCCGCCACGGAGTTCGGCCAGGTTGCTTTCCAGCTGTTGTAACAGATGGCGTACCTGAGAGTGAAAGATTTTTCCCTGCTCGGAGAGCTGCAGCGGCGAGACCTGACGATTGAACAATTCAACCCCGACCGCATTTTCCAGTGTGCGAATGCGGCGGCTGAATGCGGGTTGCGAGACATTACGAATCATCGCCGCCTGGGAGAAGTTTCGACACTTTTCCAGGGTCAGAAAATCATAAAGCCATTTCGTTTCAATGTTATACAAACCTGCACCACTCACATCCATTGATCATCACCTGTCAGCCGTCTGTCTGCGCCATTTTACGGGCATTCACACGGCTGACAACCGATTGCTTTTACTCGAAGGTCCCCTTCACGCAGGCTTTCCCGTCAACCACCATTTGTTTGCCGTGGGCATAAACCTGCTCAATACACAATTCCGGTGTCATCACCAGCAGGTCGGCATCCTTCCCGGGGGCGATTTCGCCTTTGGTGGACAGGTTAAGAAAGGCAGCCACACTGGTCGCCAGCGGACGCAGTGCGTCGGTCAGGGTAAATCCGTAATCGTTGATGAGCGATTGCACGGTTTCAAGCAAGCTCTCGAAGCCCGCCACGCCAATTCCGGTGAGTTTTCCGGCATCATCAAACAATGGCTGGCTACCATTCCCATCAGAACTGACCGTTATCCGCGTAAGCGGTACGCCGGCTTTGACTGCGCGAGCCACACCCTCAGCCGGCGCGACCGGATCGGGAATACCGCTGGTGATGTCGATGGTGCCGCCTTTGAGAGCAAAGGCCAGCGCTTCTTCGAACAGCGCCTCATTACGATTCACGTGAGTGGGAAGCAGCTTACTCATTGGCACATCGCTATTTTCCAGAATGTCGTACAGCGGTTTGAGTCCCTTTTTGCTGTCGCCCATATGGAACACGCTGACACCCGGTTTGCCGCCCAGTAGGCCACCCACACGGGATTCTGCGGCCATGTTTGCCAGTTGATAATCGCCAGGCGCGGCAGAGCGGTGGTCAGAGACGGCGCATTTTACGCCGATGACGCGATCGATCAGCGCCACATCTTTTTCTACGGAACCGGTGATCGTCGGTGAGGGGACGTGATAAGCGCCGGTTAACATCCAGGCGGTGATCCCTTCTTCATTCAGCGCCCGGGTTTTCGCCAGCAGTGATTCCGGATGACGGGTCACGGAGTCGGTGCCGAGCAAGCCAATGACGGTCGTGACCCCGGCTTCAGTCAGTTTGCTCAGTCTGACTTCTGGCGTGCGGGTCGTGGGGCCCGCTTCGCCACCGCCACCAATCAGGTGAACATGCTGATCGATAAAGCCAGGACACAGGATCCGTCCTTTGAGATTGATAACCTTACAATCCGGCACGATGTGAGGCGAGATATCGCGTGCAACGGCAATAATCTTGCCGTTGGCGAGAAACACGTCGCAAATCCCCAGGTCTTCAGGGGTGTAAAGGTGTGCACCTTGCAGTAACGTAAACTCTGCGCAGGATAAATCAGGCATTATAATTCCCTTTCTAAACAATGAGCTGCATAACCCAGATCGACAGTAATGCGTTGATGGCGCATACCGCAATGATGTGGGGATAATATTTGGCGTTCACTTCGGCGGTACCGAGGCAGCGACCCACGTTCTGTACAGGGTTACCCATCAGGTATATCGCCGGGAGCAGAACCGTGACGTCGTGACCATTGAGGGCTCCCGCAGTGAGCAGACTGGCGGAAACACCTACCGCGCCGCCCATGCTCATCAGCGACGCTAACAGCACGGTGGCGGCTTCACCAGGAAGTCCCCAAAGTGCCATGATCGGCTGACAAATGTGTCCAACCCAGTCAAGTAAACCGGTAATTTTCAGCGCCTGAATAATGACGAACGCCATCACTACGTTCGGCAGCAGGTTCGTGGTGGCAATGGTAAAGCCACGACGGGCACCGTCGATAAACATGTCCATGACATTTTTGCGTACCTGAGTGGTCATGCTTGTGCTCCTTGCGTTGGATTACGGCGTTCTTCAAAGTTGATCCAGATACGTAGTAGATTGGCACCGACAAATTTAAACACCAGAATCACTGCCAGCGGGACGATAACAGACGTTCCCAGAAACGCGAAAACGGCGACGCCAGAGGAAAAATAGTTGGTAATAATCGCGCTGCCGCTGGTCTGGTACGCAGCAAAAATGACTTTGTCGCGCTCGGTGATTTCGCCATCCTGCGCCAGTTCTTTCGTCATACCCGCAGCCGCATCGGTATTTTGTAAGTTAGCGATAAGCGCCAGCGAGCAGATGCCCGGAATGCCCAGCAGCGGTTTCAGGATCGGCGTCATCAGCTGTTGCGCCGCACGCAATCCGCCAAGGCCGTCGGTGATAGAAATGATGCCCAGTGACAAAATGACTGACGGTGCGAGTTCCAGCGCAAAAAGAAAACCATCTTTTGCACCCGTACCGCCCGCGCCCCGGAAGGTTACGGTCGTTTGTGCCGCGCCATTCGCGATCTGGCCAAACGAACCGTTCAACACGGTAAAATCAAAAACACGCCACCAACCTTCCGTTCCGGAAAATACGCCGGAAAAGAAAATGATGGTCAGAAAAAATGCCAGATATCCCTTAAGTCCGACTTTTTCTGCTGCAAGCGGCAGCGCCGCTTGTTCCCCTTGTTGCGCCATAGCGAACCCCGTTATTTTTTTGATGATGTGTGTTTGTTGCGACAGGCCAGAAATGGCCCGAACTCAATGACCTTACCAGCCATAGGGATATGGGGAAAATGCAAGAATGTTTCGCGCTATGCGTTTCTTGCATAGTGTGACAGAAATATCAGGAATAAAACGACCCGCCAATTTCTGCCGCGTTTTAACATTGCCAGATAATTTCTTTTCCATTCTTGTAAGGAGAGTGGATACAACGGCATTGTTTTAAACATTCAGAACGTTGCTTAATGATGTGCAATAGCCTCAGTCATCACGATCGCGTATGAGTGAGTATCCGGTGAAATATATACAGCCAGAGCGGGGCAAGGATGAGAACAGTGAACTGCTCCGCACGACAACGATTAATGCAGAGGGTAATCTGCCGTATCGTTTACGCTATTCTTAATGACATAGCGTGTTTAAAGCATCACGGTCTTCGGGGGAATTATGAGTGGAATGCGTTCCCGCACGGCAATTATCGTGGACGATCACCCTCTGGCGCGTATGGCTATTCGCGGTGTACTGGAGAAAGATCGCGTTACGGTTCTCGGAGAGTATGAAGATGGTGCGATTGCGCTGAAGAGTCTGCTAAAAACGACAGCGGATATTGTGGTTATTGACGTTGAGATCCCCGGCATCAATGGGGTTGAGCTGGTGGAAAAACTCAGAGCGAATCACTATCGCGGTGTGCTAGTTGTCGTCTCAGCGAAAAACGATCGTTACTTCAGCAAACGCTGTGCGCAGGCAGGGGCGAACGCGTTTATCAGTAAAAAGCAGAATATGGATAACATCCTGGCGGCGATTAATGCCGCGCAGAATGGGTATACCTATTTTCCATTTTTCTCCGAAGACGCCTCCGAAATCCTGACTGATTCACAGCGTCTGGAGTCCCTGTCAGCACAAGAGATGAAAGTCATGGGACATGTCCTTAACGGTCTGGACAATTCGCAAATTGGTGAGGCGATGCATATTAGTGGTAAAACCGTCAGTACTTATAAAACGCGACTCATGGAAAAACTCGGCTGTAAATCATTAATCGAACTGCTCTCATTTGCTCATCAGAATAAGCTGACATGATGATGAATAAATGGCTGATAGGAGTGTTCATTGTTTTGTCCATCGGTGGGCGTGCTGTTTACGCACAACAAAAACCGCCTGTTGAGCTGGAACTATCAGGCTTCAATTATATATCGCCGGTGCCGGTTTATTTGAGTGAGGATGACAAACGCTGGTTGCAACAGAAAAAGAACCTTAGCGTCGCCGTTTATGAACCCGTTCAACCACCGCTTGTCCTGACCACACTGACTGGCCGCTATCGGGGAATGAATGCGGATTATCTGGCATTGATTCAGCATTCCCTTAATACACGAATCAGTGTGATGGCGTATCCGGCCCAGACTGACGCGGTTGAGGCGCTCAAAAAGGGCGAGGTCGATATGGTATTGACCGGGCTGGAGAGTCAATCCTGGGGTGAAGAAAATGTTCAGGTTTCTCTGCCACTGATTCATTCCTGGCCCAATTTAGTGACCTCCCTTGGTAACGTTATGGCGCCATTGCAGAGCGCACAACGTACGAGTGTGGCGATTGTTAATCACTATCCGGATACCGATTTTATCCGCCAGTCCTTCCCTGATGCCGAGATTGATAACTATAACAGCTATCAGGAGGCGCTGAATTCCGTTAACAATGGGCGCAATGCCTGGTTTTTCGGCGATTCACTCACGACCAGCACCTGGCTTTCCCAGGAATTCAGCCTTGCGCTGACAACGGTGAAGTATTGGCCAGCACCACAGAGAAAGAGCTACTTTTTATTTTTACCCGCACAGCAACGACTGCGGGAAATTGTGAACAATACCCTTAGCGCAATTGATGAAAACATCCATGGGCAAATTGCCCAGTCGATGATTGATAAAGGTAATCTCTCCTTCCTGATTGAACCTCTGGACCTGACGCCACGCGAAAAGCAGTGGTTGAATAATCACAAAACACTCCGTGTGATTATTAATCCCTGGTTTGCCCCTTACACGATGGTTGATGGAAGCCAGCAAACGCGAGGTATTGTTGGCGACGTCCTTAATTTGATTGGCTTACAAACGGGTATTCAGTTTGAGACGGTGGTCGTCAAATCGAATAAAGAGATGGTCGCTGAGATGAAGAAAGGCAACTGGCATATTGTGCAGGCCGCTAACTATGATCTCAGCCGAGAAAATTATCTCTCTTTTACGCATCCATTTATCACCACACAATTCGTGGCCGTGATCAGAAAAGAGAATAGCAAGGAGCATGCACTGCGGCCCGGTAACCATGTCGCAATCAGCGCCGATCACACGTTACTGACCACACTGAAGGCGCAATATTCAGGCATTGTGTGGGAGGAGGTGGAAAATTCCAGCGTGGCATTGAATCTGGTCGCAACAGGAAAAGTGGATGCTGCCATTTCGAATCAACTGACCGCGCGTTATCTGAGTGAACATTACTATCCCGATCAGCTTTCCTGGATACCGCTTACGGGAGAAGAACCCGCCGCAATTAGTTTCGCGGTACCCCGCTCTGAACCGGAGTTACGGCAAATTCTGGATAAAGCGTTAGATGATATTCCACAAAAAGAAGTCCTGCAGATCGTCAGTAAATGGATTCGTCTGCCGGATGTCAAAATAGATACCTGGGAATTGTATAACCGGCCTTTTTACCTGGTGGCGACATTAGCGTCGTTACTGGTACTCAGCACCTTGTTATGGGCAGTTTATCTGGTGCGGGAAGTGCGTATCAGAAAACGTTCACAACGCTTACTGAAAGAGGAACGGAACAGGGCTCTCAGGGCCAATGAGGAGAAGCGGGAATTTCTTTCTCATATGAGTCATGAGATACGAACCCCGGTCAGTGCCATTATGGGATTTCTTGAACTCCTGCAACTGTCCCCCGCGAAGTTTAACCCAGAAGATAAAGCATCCGTGGACCAGGCGGCTCAGGCCTCACGTTCGTTATTAAAACTGATTGGTGAGATCCTCGATCTGGAGAAGATCGAATCCGGTTTGTTAGAGGTTGTCCCCCAGTGGAAATATCCGGACGCTCTGATACAAGACAAAATTGCGCTATTTAGCGCGCTGGCGGCGCAAAAAGGGATCGCGTTACGTTATGACTCTCGTTTGGATGCACGCGAGGCGATGCGACTGGATCCCCAACTACTGGGGCAGGTTCTCACTAATATTATCGGTAACGCGGTGAAATTTACCGAACACGGTGATGTGCGAATTTCAGCGGTGAAGCATGAACAAACGCTGGTGATCTCGGTGCGTGATTCTGGGCCGGGAATGAGCGAAGAAGAACAACGCCGTTTATTCGCTGCCTTTAGCCAGGGAAACGCGGGAGAACATCATCGTGGTTCGGGGCTTGGATTAGCCATCAGTCGGGCGTTAATGAGGCAAATGGGAGGGACAATCGAACTGCAAAGCGAGATCAATCGGGGAACGACCGTCACGTTGAGCCTGCCAGTCCAGACATCATTTGCTATCACGCCTACCGTTGCGGATGTTGATCCGCCTCTGCCAGCATTTCAAGGAACACTCCGGGTATTAATCGCGGATGACCTTTCTTTTAGCCGATTACTCCTGAAACGTCAGCTTGCGACGCTGAGTATCATGGCTGATGAAGCTGACAATGGTGAGACCGCATTACAGTATCTTCAGCAAGGAGAGTATGACTTGCTGATTACCGATCTCAATATGCCGGTTATGGATGGTATTGCGCTTGCCCGACAGGTCAGAACATTTAACACGACGCTTGTCATTTGGGGGCTCACGGCAACGGCGCAGGAGCACGAACGCGAACGTTGTCTGGCGGCGGGTATGAATGCCTGTCTTTTCAAACCCGTCACGTTGTCGCAGCTCTCTCATTTACTCTCCGGTGTGAGTGATACCCACGACACCGTATTTGATCTCGAAAGACTGGCGATGCTGGCGCAAGGGAATCGGGCATTGATGCTTCGTGCATTAAAAGATGCGCAGGTTGAAAATCGTTGTGATTTAACGGCGGCTCATAAAGCCGGTGAGGCGGGTGATTATCGTCTGGTTAAACATCATATTCATCGCATTAACGGGACTGCCCAGCTATTGGGGGTTGAGACCTTAATGAAGGCAGCGCAGTCTTTAGAAGATAAACTCCCGGAGGCGATGACTGTCACCGAACTGGCCGGTGAGCTTGAACATATCCAGACGCTGCTGGACGAACTGGAACTGGCAATCGAGAAATTCACGCCTTAATTTCCCTTCCTACACGTGTAGGCGGCGCCTGACAGAATAATAAGGCGCCGCTGATGTTGCTCCTGTGTTAACCAGGTAAAATAAGCCCTGTTCCAACAGAATAAAATTAGTTAATTGGGCCTGGTATATTTCCTAAGAAAAATCCATGTTTTTGTTTATTACAAGTTTTAGCTATCAAATACGCTTGGATCATTAAACTAAACCTATCCATGTGGGTAGTGTTTAATTCTGTTTTTTATCGCTCTTACTGGGTTTTTGTATTAGTTAAAATAGTTAACTGTGGATCGTTGTTCTTTTGAAGGTGAAAAGATAGTAGAAACGATCGTTTTTATGTTTTATGACAAAATCCACGACTTTTGTGATGTCATGCTGAATTATTTTCTGTAAATTTTACAGCGAAACATGAGGTGACTTACTGACGTTAAAAAAGCAAGCAGGAAGTGTCGAAAAGGGAAGTTTTATGAAATTATCAGACTCCGTATTTTCTGATGATTATTTTTTTATTGTCGGCATAAGTGCGTTGTTAACGCCGGAGTTGATTGATGAAAATTACACTATAGTCGATGTTGACGAGTCCAGGCTTCAGCGGAGCACAGAGTATTTGTCTCCTGGCAGGAAAATCATTGCATTTATCACCAATGATCTCGACTACTATGCTTTAAACCATTTGAGTGATATTACGTTCATTGATAAGAGACGCCGGATAAACGAAATTCTCTCATGCCTGTTTGTCAATGACACCCGGTACGCTTATCGGGTGAAATACACACTGTCATTCCGCGAAAATGAAGTCCTTGCGTGTATGCAAAAAGGAATGGATGCGAATGATATTGGCAGGTTATTAGGCATGTCGATGAAGACATTTTATGCACATCGTCGCAGTTTAGTATTTAAACTTCAACTCGGTAATCGTGTATCGCTATATCGAAATATCGCGCGGATAAGAATGTGCAAACCGTGTGCTCATGAGTCTGACCTTGCATAAATTGTTGCGTTAACGCCTGGGCGCGAGAATACGCAGAGGAGGTGAGTGCGGAAATAATTGTTTTTAACATCAACACTTTTAATTAAATATTAACCTAACTATCTGGATTTAACGATATGAAAAAAATTGCACTGATTTCCGCGATGTTATCGCTTTCTGCTCTGCACGCAGCCAATGCAGCCGATGGCGTCATTAACTTTACCGGAACGATTACAGGAACGGCGTGTGTGGTTGATCCTTCCGCGATTGCGCAACCTGTTGATCTGGGAACCGTCTCAACGGCGGCATTTTCTGGTGGGAATGGCGCAACAGCGGCGGCCAAGCGCTTTAATATTGTGCTGAAATCCTGTCCGGCAAGTGTGACCAGCGCCAGTATTCGTTTTGACGGTACGACTAATGCGACTAATCCTTCAATTCTGGCGTTGACCACGGGTCAAACGGCGACGAATGTCGGTGTCGCTCTTTATGAGCAGGACAGCGCCACATTGATTCCGGTTGGCTCTTCTTCCGCTAGCGTGGCGTTGTTGGAAGACGTCGACAATACGTTGACCTATTTCGCAAAATATATGGCCACCGGTACTGTCGGCGCGGGGACGGCAAACTCGTCAACCTCCTTCACCGTGACTTATCAGTAAAAGCAGGGCCACTTGTGGCCCTGAGTAATCAATCAGGAACGCTCATGTTTCAGCAATTATATAAAACGGTTGCTGTGGGGATGGTATTTATCTCAACAGCGGCTATCAGTGGTATTGAAATAGGCGGCACTCGTCTTGTTTATAATAGCAACGCCAGTCAGGCCACAATAAGTGTGAAAAACCCGGACAATAAGCCGTATTTAATCCAGTCATGGGTAAGTAAAAGTGAAAATAGTGATGACAGCGGCAGCGAATTTACCACGACGCCACCCTTGTTTAAATTAAATCCAAATACGCAGAATTCCGTCCGCGTCATGTTGGCAGAAAACAACTTACCTTCGGACAGGGAAAGTGTTTACTGGTTGAATATTAAAGCGATTCCCTCATCCTCTCCGGATGCGAAAAATGAATTGTTGATCGCCGTAAAAAGTAAAATGAAGCTATTTTATCGTCCCGCCGGATTAAAAGGCGATCCGTCAACGGCGTACCAGCAGTTAATTTTTTCACGCGAGGGCGGGAAATTAACTGTAAATAATCCAACGCCCTATAGCGTGTCGCTTAATGAAGTAAAGGTGAATGGCAAAACGATAACAAAACCTCCAATGGTATTACCGTTTCAAACCGTCACGTTACCTCTGTCGGGGATAACAGGCGGAGACGTATCGTGGCGTGCGATTAATGATTTTGGAGGCGTCACGACTGAACAAAAAGTTAAAATGTAGGTTAAATACTTATGCTCCAGCTCAATGCGGTTTCAGGTTTTGCAACGTTAACGAAATTATCAGTCCTGATCTCTCTGTTTACCCATGCGTCAACCGTGTTGGCTGAGGATTATTTTTCTCCCGATTTCATTGAAACCCGAGGAAATATTCCACGTGATATTGATATCTCTCGTTTTAGCAAAACTGACGGACAGGTTCCCGGTGTTTATCACGTTGATGTTTATCTGAACGGAAATTATATCGAATCTCGTGATATCAGCTTTCTGGGTAAAGAGAGTGAACTGGCCCCATCGTTAACCTACGCCGATTTCGTGAAATGGGGTGTGAAGCGTAACGCACAGCCTGACTGGATGAGTATGGAGGATTCCGCAACCGTCGATAATATGGGGGCGTTACTCCCCGGCAGCCAACTCAATTTTCAGTTTGATGGAATGCGTCTGGATATTTCAGTGCCGCAAGAATACATGCAGCGCGATCCACGCGGTTCAGTCTCACCGGAACAGTGGGACGACGGACTGAATATGCTGTTCCTGAATTATAACTTCTCTGCTGCCAACAGCCATGGCAAGGGAGATTCGCGTAATGACAGCTATCTGAACCTGCGTAGTGGGATTAACGTCGGTCCCTGGCGGTTGCGTAATTACTCGACATATAACAATAACGAAGGGGATGGGCACTGGAATACCCTCAGCACTTCACTGGAGCGTGATATTAAAATGCTGAAAAGCCAGTTCAGTATGGGTGATGGTTATACGCAGGCCGGTGTATTCGACAGCGTTCACTTCCGTGGTGCGCAAGTTTATTCGGATGACACCATGTTGCCGGAAAGCGTACGAGGGTTTGCGCCTGTGGTTCGTGGTATTGCGCAAAGTAACGCCCAGGTCACCATTCGTCAGGGCGGGAATATTATCTGGCAGTCTTATGTTCCGCCAGGCCCGTTTGTGATTGATGATCTCTATCCTACTGCCGCCAGCGGTGATCTGACTGTGGTGGTGCGTGAAGCAGATGGTTCGGTACATCAGTTTATTCAGCCATTTTCGGCTGTGCCGATCATGCAGCGTGAAGGCCAGTTTAAATACGCGCTGGCAGCGGGGAAATATCGTGCATCAAACAGCACGGATAAGGAGCCGGAATTTCTTCAGGCCACAATGAGTTACGGGTTGCCGTGGGATACCACAATATACGGCGGCGCGCTGATGTCGGGAGATTACCAGGCCGGGGCATTAGGTATCGGTAAAGGATTGGGTGATTTCGGTTCGTTCTCTTTTGACACCACTTATGCTCATAC
The DNA here is from genome assembly GCA_019415335.1 of Citrobacter sp. The sequence continues at coordinate 45,189 of DXKH01000084.1, forward strand.
GCAGATGCCAGGCAAAACGGAAGGCGGTATCTCGCTTCGCGCGCAGTATGCCAAAGATTTTTCATCCACAGGCACCTCGCTGAGTCTGATGGGGTATCGGTATTCCTCTTCCGGCTTTCATGATTTTCAGGAAGCGAATGGCGATGTGAATAAATACCGGATTGCGAGCGATAACGTTCTGGAAGGCAATGACTGGCGCTATCAGCGTAATAAACGCAGTAAGGCGCAGGTGACGTTGAACCAGCAACTGGGTGATTTCGGGAATATCAATCTTTCAGCGTGGCACCAGGACTACTGGGGCGGAGATACCGAACGTAACGTCAGCCTGGGTTACAACACCAGCATTAACAATATTAATTATGGCCTGAACTATAGCTATTCCCGTGGTCCCTGGCACAACGACAATGATCATATCGTCTCTTTTACGATGCAGATTCCGTTCTCACGTTTCTTGCCAAATAGCTGGATGACGGTATCGGCAAACGCGAATAAAAAAGGCGATGCCACTTCACAGGTGGGGTTGTCCGGTTCCGCGCTGGAAGACAGAAATCTGAGCTGGAACGTACAACAGGGATACAACAGTAAGGGCTCAGATGTGACGGGCAGTGCGTCGGCGAATTATAAGGGCCGTCATGGTGAATATCAGCTTGGTTATAACTACTCTCGCGATAACCGTCAGGTGTCGGTTGGCGCGATGGGAGGACTGGTGGTTCATCCCTATGGCGTCTCCGCGACTCAGCCTCTTGGCGAGACGATGGCGTTGGTGAAAGCCGAGAATGCAGCCGATGTGAAAGTGGCGAATAACAGTGGCATTTACACAGACAGTAAAGGTTTTGCCGTTGTGCCGTACGTTGCGCCATATCGGCAGAACAGTCTGACGCTAAATACCGACAGGTTGAATAACAATACAGATGTGTTGAATGACACGCAGACCGTCGTACCCACAAAAGGCGCGCTGACGCTGGCCGATTTCCCGACCGTTACCGGCTACCGAATCCTGCTGCAACTGACGGGCAAAACGATTCCGTTTGGGGCGACGGCAAAAATTAACAACCGCGACAATACGCCAGAAGGGATTGTTGACGATCGTCAGCGAGTCTGGTTTAGCGGCGCACCGGAAAAAGGCGCTGTGGTGGTGAACTGGGCAGGGGAAAGTTGTCTGGCACGTTATCAGATTGCGCAGGCTTCTGACAAAACGCATAACGTCACCGCGGAGTGCAGGTAAGTGGAGGGAAAGATGAATCGAATTATCGTGAGTTTACTGTTGATGGCGCTGGGACTGTTTTCACGTACTGCGCTGGCGTGGGATTGTTCGACGGTCACGCCATCAACAACCTTATCGCCGCAGAATATCACTATCTCCAGGGATCTGCCGGTGGGGGCCGTTATTGGTACGCAGATGATGACGCCGACAGTGAATGCGTTCAGTTGTTTTGATTCAGCGGAAGGGGTCATTTCCAATCAAACGTTTGGCGTAAAGGCGATAGGTACCTTCGATTCGATGGTCAATGGGGTGCGGGTCTATAAAACCAACGTTGACGGTATTGGCTATGCGATTTCCGGCTCGACGGCAAAGTGTGCCGGAGGGAATGCCGCCGTGACGGGGGCGAATACGATTCGGGGCGATATTAACACCGCCAGGCTTTGTCAAAATACCACGGGAATGATAAGTCCCGGATTGAATGGTTCCGTCACGGTGACGTTTTATAAAACGGCGACGGAGACCGGTTCTGGTTCGATATCGGCAAGAACGGTGGGGTCGTTGATCTTGCTGAATAACTCGCTGCTCTGGCAATCCCCGGAGGCCGCAGTCAATATCAATGCGTTCACGGTGACCACGCCGGCCTGCAAACTGACCACGGCATCCATCCCTGTCGATATGAAAGAGGTTGATAAAAACGCCTTTAATGGCAAAGGAACGACGCCGGGAGAGGCATATACACAGTCATTCAGTCTGCCGATGACCTGCAATGCCGGCACCGCCGTCAGCGTCAGGATGGAAGGCGATATTAATGACGCAACGAAAGGCGTCATTAATACGGCCAGTGGCAGTAACGCCGCCACAGGGGTCGGGATCCAACTGCTTTATAATAACCAGCCAATGAGGTTGGGCTCCGATGTGGCGGTTGGGACCTCGAGCACAGGGGGCGGGTTCACGGTACCGCTTAAGGCGCGTTACTACCAGACGGGCGATCACATCACCACCGGGGCGGCGAACGGCGTACTGTCTTTTACGATGACATACCAGTAGTTGCCAGTAACTCACATGCAGATGAGCAGCAGAACAGGTTAACGTCAACCTGTTCTGCTGTTTATCACGACATATTTACTGCAGCTACGTTTGTGATGTCGTGGGGTGAAAGGGAACGATCTTCTGTATTGGTCATTACAAAATCATCTGTGCCAGTAAAAAGCCAAACGGTACCGAGAAGATAATCGACAGACATCCCGGCAGGAAGAAGGGATGATTAACAATCTTTGAGCCATTCCAGCGGGAACTGAGAAATGAACCCGTGTCATCAGTGGCTATCGCAAACGCGGTTGTCGGATAAATATTGGTGATATAGAGTGCGCTGACTGCGACAAAACTGGCTAATATTGCCTCCGGGCTAATTCCAATAGAGGCGGCGATAGGCATCAGTAATGCGCTGGTTGCCCCCTGGCTAAACAGCATCGCGCTGGTACAGAAAAATACCGCCGCCAGTAAGAACGGCCAGGCGCGTAATATATCGCTGGCTTCCATTTTTATCTCATCGATATGAGCACCGATCAGCGTGCTGCTCAGCCAGACAATCCCTAATACCACCACCAGTGATTCCGCACCGGATTTAAATATCGGTGAGTTCTTCAGCTCTTTCATGTCCAGCTTGCAGGTAAAAATAATGATGGTGGACACGACAAACATCGTAATAATAATTAAGTCGCGGGAGTTGATGGTATGTCCGATAAGCGATTTAAACAGCAGCATACAGACCACGAAGACCACTCCCACCAGAAATATGGCGACCGAGGATTTTGCACCAGCGGGAATAGCACGATGGGTCTGTTTATTCAGTACAATTTTATTCTCCTGCATAATTTTTTGACACACAGGATCGTCGGCCAGTTTGGCGCCTTGTCTGCTGGCAATGAATGCCGCGATCAGCATGGCAAATAACGCGGTGGGCAGGATAACCAGCATTGCATCGCCGAAACTGACGCCCATCACCTCAACGGTACCGTACATAATCGCCGTAGCGGCAGAGATCGGAGAGGCGGTAATCCCGAGTTGCGAAGCCACAACCGCCGAGCTTAACGGCTGGCTGGGCCGTATACCGTTGTCTTTCGCCACTTCCTGAATCACGTTCATCACTGACATCGCGGTATAACCGGTACCGGACAGTACCGTCAGAATAAACGTTACGGTGGGGGCAAGAATATTAAGATAGCCTGGATTATGGCGCAGTAACTTTTCGGTCAGGGTGACGAGATAATCCATTCCGCCAGCCTGTTGCATGGCCGAGAGCGCCACAATGGTGGACAGAATAATAAGCATCACGTCGACAGGCGGAGAACCTGCCGGAACGCCAAAAATAAATACCGAAATCGCTAATCCGATCCCGCCGGCAAACCCGACGCCAATTCCACCCCAGCGGGCGGCAAGCATGATGGTTCCCAGCAATAAAACGACATGTAATATCACCATATAATTAACCTGCTCTTTGTTATATTTTATTTATCGGCAACGCGGGGGCGAGGTAATGAATAGGGAATATTCATTACCTGCAGTTAACGCTTATTTCTTGAGAACAGATGATTACGACATATTCATTTCTGTTTGATAGCGTTTAATCGCTGCCGTGCTCTTTTGCGGATCGGTCATGTTCATCGGATCAAGCAGATAATCCGCCTGTTCCGCCGTCAGCAGTTTTTCTGCCAGCACGACCTGTCTTACGCTGCACTGCTGTTGGTACGCGGCTTTTGCAATTCGCGATCCCACCTGATAACCAAACAGGGTTGCCACGACGGTGGCCAGCGCCGTACTTTCCTCTGCGTAGCGAGCACTCACTTCTTCATTTATCGCAATATCTTTCAGACATTTATCGATGAACAGCGGTATCCCCCGGCTCAGTAATGAACAGGATTCGAAGAGCGCCTTCAGCAGCACCGGTTCCCACACGTTCAGGTCAAGCTCGCCGCCCTCAACCGCCATGGTCACCGTGACGTCATTACCGATAACCTGATAGGCAATTTGATTCATCAGTTCGGGCATGACCGGGTTAATTTTGCCCGGCATGATGGATGAACCCGGTTGCACGGCAGGGACAATAATTTCATTAAAACCGGCGCGCGGACCTGAACCCTGAATACGAAAATCGGTCGCCATTTTGGAGAGAAACGCGGCGATTTTTTTGAGCTGTGCGGAGAATTCAATATAAAAATCACCGTGTTGCAGACCATCGAAGAAATCTGCTTCCGGACGGTATTTTTCGCCAGTGAGGGTTTCCAGCCATTGATACACTGCCGGAAGATATCCCTCGTGGGTGGACAACCCTGTACCGATAGCCGTCGCCCCCAGCGGTAAACACAGCGCCTCCTCGTTAACCTCGGTCAATTTTTCCCTAAGCCGACAGACCTGTGTGCGATAGGCGCCAAACTGCTGACCAAACGTCATCGGCACCGCATCCTGTAAGCAGGTGCGGCCTAATTTCACTTTGTCGGCAAACAGACGGCTTTTATCCGCTAATACGGCTTCCAGTTTTTCCAGTTGCAACAGCAAATGCTTGATATTCACGCGACTGGTCATTTTCATCGCCGCAGGAATGACGTCGTTAGTCGACTGCCCCATATTGACGTGCGTATTTGGGTGAACCGCGTCATACCCCCGTGTGCCGGTGAGCAGTTCATTCGCGCGGTTAGCGACCACTTCATTCATGTTCATATTGGTCGAGGTGCCGCCGCCGCCCTGAAAAATATCAATCGGGAAATGGGCGTCAAAATCACCGTTCATCACCTCCTGCGACGCTGTCACGATAACAGCGGCTTTTTGCTGATCCAACGCACCAATTTGCGCGTTTGCCTGAGCGGCCGCCTGTTTTATCGCGGCGATCGACCACAGGAAATGCGGAATATCCCCGGCCGTTTGTCCCGATACTGAAAAATTCAATACCGCCCGTTGCGTTTGAATACCGTAGTAGGCTTCCCCCGGCACCATTAACGTTCCTAATAGATCCTTTTCCTCACGCATCGTTGTCTCTCTTCCTGTATTAAGGTGTATAGCTACCTTAATTTGCTGGCAGTACAGATAATTTGAAGTGGCTCAAAGAAAAAAAAGCATTGAAAAGATAAATACTCATTATTAAAAAATGTAATAGTAGAGGCGATGATGAAGGATATTAATTTCGATTTTAAGCAGTTACAGGCGTTTTTAGCGGTGATTGAGACCGGTTCATTTACCGCTGCGGCCAAGAAACTCAACCTGACTCAATCCTCAATTTCTCAGCAGATCGCGAATCTGGAAAATGGCTTAAAAACCGAAGTGATTAACCGCTCACAGCGGCCCATTCAGATGACGATAGCCGGGCAGGCGCTGTATCCGCTGGGGAAAAAAATTATCGATAGCGGTGTTTATTTGCAGGAACATATTAACGCGATCAGTCATGGACATATTTCGCATTTGAAAATCGGCTTTGTTGATTCGATCGGTAAATCCATTGGCCTGGATATCCTTACGTTCCTGCAACCACAGGTGAAACATATTTTTCAGGTGACCGGCACGGCATCGGGGCTGCTTGCCGCGCTGAATACTGGCAGCATTAACCTGGCCATCACGATGCTGCATACTGAGATGCCGCCTAATGTCAGAATGTACCCGCTCATTGAGGAGGAGTTTCTGTGCGTTTGTCCCAAAGCCTGGCCGGAGACGCGGCTGGAAGCGTTGTGTAAAAACAGGGACTACATCGCCTACACCCGCAATACGCCGACCGGCATCCAGACGCTCAACTGGCTGAAATGGAACAACTTGTCTCCGTCCATCCAGTTTGAAATGGACAATGCGGATGACATTCTGAAATTGATTGCCAGTGGTTATGGATGGACGCTGACCACGCCGCTGTTTATTACCACCATTCCCGCATTTACTGACGCGCTGAAAATTATCCGTATCAACAACCGCAAAGAGCGACGCAAAATTGTCCTGCTGTGTAAAGACGACGAACTGTCTGAGTTCTATAAAAACCTGGCGATTGAAGTCCGCTCGATACTGGAAACAAAGCTGGAGCAGACTTTTTACAGTAAACTCGATGCGGATGCTGATGGGGCGTCGTGATCATGCTCGCTACGCAGGTATCCGTTATTGACATAACCCCAATCACTCATAATTCGCTCTCCAGCGAAGTATTACCCGGTATAACCCTCTAAAGTGACGGGAGTGATAACGTCGGAGGTTGCTATGATTGCTGTGATTTTTGAAGCGGATGCGATACCCGCTCAGCAGGAACGATATTTACAACTCGCCGCTGAACTCAGGATGGAACTCGTTAATATTGCCGGTTTCATCTCGATTGAGCGTTTCGGGAGTTTGAGTACGGAAGGGAAGATTTTATCGCTTTCGTGGTGGGAGAGCGAAGAGGCTGTTGCGGTGTGGAAAAACAACATGAAACATCGGGCAGCGCAAAGGGAAGGACGGGAGTCGATATTTTCGTTTTACCGAATCCGCGTTGCGCAAGTTCTGCGTGATTATTCATCCGAATAAGAAGCCAATGGAATAATCTCCCGACGATCCTTCGGGACGTCGGGGAGGGTTTACCCCCCTGTTCTCGCCAATAAACTGTCCCGTGCCGCTGTCAGAACCGCAGTGACAGTAAAGCCAAAAGGGGAATGGAAAGTAGGTGGTCTATTTCTGGGCCATTGCGAACGACAGGTCATTGCCCCGCAACCTGGAAAAAAATAGCATTGGTCCGACAGCCAAATTTATTTTCCAGACGGAGTTTTCTGACATAGACTTCTTTAGGTTTAAGATGATCAAGTTCAACAATTTCTTTAAACCCCATTTCTAAAGTAAATATTCACCTCCGGCCATACTGCAAATTGGGTATGTTCACAATATAGAGAACACACGCTCTTCTTGGGTGAAATAAGGCATGCCGTCTCACAACTGATACAATGAATTTGTCTTCTCGAATGTGCATTCATACATAATGTCTCCCAAATCGTTCACATTCATTCGCTAAGTTTCTGTACATGCCTGATACTCCCCCTAAAAGTCTTGAGGAACCACTCGTGCAAATAGTCCTTTTTGTGGGAGAGGTGTGTTCAACAGTCACCATTCCGCTCCTTAATGGGAAATAATAAAGAGGAAAGCTAATTAATACGTAACTAACCGTAAATTCATATTCATGACTTTTATGAAAAGTAAAGTCAATATTACGTGATGTCAATAGCTTCGAAATTCAATTGTGTTTTCAAATGGCACAATAAAATAACGCAAAGGGTAAAATTCTTATATTATCAGTCAATGTGATTTACGATTGTTTCACGGAATATATGCAGGCTGAACTATTTCTTCAGATGAGTAAAATAAGAATTTATTTCATGTATCAAGTCATTATTGCAACAATTTTAAAGGGGTCAAAAAGAGAATGTGGCACTTTATGTTAAGGGATTAACAGAATGAAGTTTAGCTTTCCGATAGCGCACTGGAGACTCAATCTGTGATAAATCTCATTGTGGGTCTGTTGAAGTTGGAATTCATCGATATATAAATCGGCATGGAAAATTCAGACTTTCGTTGTCGTTGATAAGGGATTATCCATGTTAACGATGTGGACTTTTTTAACCTGCTAATGATTTGCGGGAATACTGTTACTGCCGTTATCCAGTGTGTGAATGGTCGTCCAGTAGGGCACGGGTCACCTCAAATTAGCAGAGAGGCGATATCAGGCAGAGTTATCAACACAACCGGAACGGACTGGCTGACCCGAGAGAGAAGTGACTTGCGTTTTTTGTGCGTAAGGGGGATGAAAAGGCATTAGGAGTCATTGATGTGTTGCTAAGAATTATTGAGAAATTATTTTGTGATCATTGCTGGTTCGCTTTGCCTGGCAGGATTTTACCAACAGCGAAGATTTGCCTTTCATGGTGACTTGCTGGTAAGTCGTTGTTTTCTGTCTGAAGGTGGTGATGGCTTTTGCGTTGAGCGGATTCGTCGCCGGAAGGTGGTATAAGAACAGATTGAGCGTTGCCATGAGAAGGGACTGAGACAAGAGCCAGAGAGTATTGAGTTTTTGAATTAATGTAACCCTAAATATTACCCCTTGAAAATACAAGGGGCAATATAATAAGGGCGAATATTTGATATTTGTCGTATTTTAATAGTTTTTTACGGATTAAGTGCTTATTGCAATCTGTACCCGGGAGCATAAATGTTAGATAATCTCGGGTGGATTTATCCCTGGTGTTACGTTGGTCTTTGACCGCCTGACTAGTATGCGCCGCGAGCGCTATTAGTCAGGTATTTTTTAAGTATATGGAAGACCCGGCCTAAAAAAAAGCTGTCCTAAAAGACAGGGGATAATAATTTCGCAATGTTATTATCAGGAATGAAGAAATGAACTCTTTTGTTGAGTTTTTTTTGCTTGATCGTGATGAGTTGCCGTCAGGTTTTGCCACTGAACTCTACCGGTTACGAAACCGAACATTTCGTGAGCGACTCAACTGGAAAGTGGATTGTATTGATGGCCTGGAAAAGGATCAATTCGATAATGAGAACACGACTTACCTTCTGGGCATGCATGAGGGAGAGATCCTGTGCGGGGCCCGATTTATCGACGCCACGCAACCGACGATGATCAGCGAAATATTCCATGAGTACTTTGATAATATCACTCTCCCCACGGATATTCCCTGTTGCGAAGTGAGTCGCTTGTTTTTAGATAAAGTCAGACGTGATTCCGGAAATCTTCGCGGGATGCCTGCCAGTAAAGCACTGTTCCTTGCGATGATCGTCTATTGCATGAAAAAACAATATCGGGGTATGTTCGCCGTTGCCAGTCGCGGCATGTATGCCATTTTTCGTCATGCCAACTGGAAAATAGACGTGATTCAGAAAGGTCTTTCTGAGAAAGGTGAAACTATCTACTATATTTTTATGCCGGCAAGTGAAAGCGCAATCGAAAGCATCATCAGCAAAGACAAGGCCAGCGATTGGCTCCGTGAGATACTTCAACAACTTCGCCGTATGTAATCCCGAACGGAGTTCAGTTATCCAGTAATCTGAGCTCCATTCCAAGTTTTACCGCATGTCTGGCATTGTTCACGCCCAGCTTCTTCATCGCATTGCTCATATGAAATTTCACGGTTCGCTCAGCAATGGACAGAATAACCGAGACTTCCGCATACGTTTTACCGGCACTGACCCATTTCAAAATCTGTCGTTCACGCGGCGACAAAAAGACGTTCTTTTTCTGATGGACTTTACTGTAGAGATTGAGTGTTTTCTGATGTAACTGAATGAGAAAATGCATGAAGTGTGCACGGCAAGATTCCATCTCAATACCCGAATCCTTCTGGCTGATGATGGACAACACCACAAGATTATTCAGGTAGTCATGCAGGGGAAACGTCTGACCCTGATAAATATTGTGTTCAGAACTTTCACTGAAAATACGCGTCAGGTTATAGCCACTCGCCAGCAGTACCTTATTCTCCCAGAAAAAATCTTCAACGCTGCTTAATGCCCTAATAATAACAGGGTCAATAAACTGGTATTTTCTTTCAAGGTAGATGTTAAACCACTCGGGGTTATTATTAATAATCTGCATTTGCGAGGGATCTTTCTTGTTCATAATCGCATATGCGTAGATCGTATTCTGGTAGCCCTTAATGAACGCATTCAGTTCATTCTGGATTAACGTATTGATCCCTTCATCGCTGTAATACATATCCTTCACGCCAGCTGCTGCCTCTGAGATGAGTGTTTGAATAAGTAGTATAGCCTGCCTCGTTGCCTGACAAAATGGACTTACCCCACAACAGTAGATATTTCTGCCTTTATGGCGAGGTTTGTTTACTGTCGGAAAAGGTCAGGTTCGGCGTCTATTCGGTATCAAACCCCCTCGCGCTGGCGAAGAGCATGTTCCGTCAGAATGAGATATTGCTGTCTATAAACGTTTCAAGCATATTCCCGCCGACTGGCGGGGAGATGAGATATCCCTGAAAGCGATCGATACCTATTGCTTTCAACATAGCAAATTTCTCTGCACTGTCCACCCCTTCGGCAACGCAACGACTGCCTGTCAGCATACAGTAATAGTTCAGGCTTTTAATCAGCGCCAGTGCGTGTGGATCGCGTTGCATATCATTGATAATACACATATCCAGCTTGTACTCGCTAAACTGGATCTGCCTGACCGGAAACATCACGCTGCCTTGTGAAAAGCAGTCATCCAGCATAATACGAAAGCCGAGCTGTTTTAATTTTTCGATGTTCGCGGCGGTTTTTCCTCGTTGACCGATCTCGGTAGTCTCAGCAAATTCCAGTACCAACCTGTCCGTTTGCTGCGGTGGATGCAGTTGCTGTTTTGCGGTTTCCAGCATACGTGGAAGACATTCATGACTGGCGAGGGCGGCAGGAATGTTAAGCGAAAAATAAAATTCCCCGGGATGCTGGTTAATTCTCTGTATGGCTTCCTGCAAAACAAACGCGGTCAGTACCTGCCAGGCATATTCCGCACGTATCTGTGGCAAAAATGCGCCGGGTTGCAGGACCGTTCCATTGCGACGCCAGCGTGAGAGAATTTCCATACCTTGTAAACGATGGTTGCTATCAACGATCGGTTGAAATACCGGAAAGAGCTGCCGGCAATGGATAGCATGGACGAATTCACGTTCGAAGGGCGATAGCGCCTCAATGCCACTTTGGTTTCGTCGGGTCTCTGGATTGCCGGGAAAGTGAGCGGCCAGTTTCGGGTGATGTTCTGCCATCTTTTTGAGTCCTGATGTCCTCTGATTATAAAGCGTTTTTTGGCTGATACCTCGCAGTTGTGCTCGTTCCATGATGTTGTATCCGTGCAACAAATCCAGAATAGCGTTGAGTTCGGATTTGCTGAGGCCGACAGTGGGTTTGCCATAAACCCGCCTCGCTTTTTCCACTCGCTGCGTCAGAAAAGGGGCTTCCTGAAATCCGTGACCACGCAACTGTGCCGCAATGCAGCGCGTTGGCAAGTCGGAGGCGGCAACCCGGATTTCGGTAAGCAGACTGCGACGAGTCACAAGATGTTCCAGGGTGTGCCACAACCAACGATCGGGACAGCGACTGAGGATGAGCATTGGCAGGGGCGCGGCGGACTGTTCCAGCAGAACCGCCGCCTGCTGCAGAGTCGTGAGTAACTCAAGGGGATTGTCAGGAAGAAACACCACGATGCGACGTGCTGGCGCCAGGGTGGGAAGCGCCGATATATCCAGCGACAGCGGGTTCAACTGCGTCAATGGCTGGCGGTCTGGCGCCATCATCCTCGCGAGTCCTTCGGCGGCATAGGGGCAGGGTGACAGAACGTAGTCCATTGAGGCTCTTACCGTATCACTGATAAACAAACGTCACCCCAATGATTGACTGAACATTGCCCGCCGTCACCTGTCCGCTGGTTCGCGCGTAAGTGGCCGTTAAGCCGAGGCTCACGGCAGAGGTACTGACCGCCCCTAATGATACGCTGCTGTTGGCGGGGACGATGGTACCGTTGCGTGTGAGCTGGACGCCAATGCCCATAGCCGGTGAGGACGATGCGGTATTGGTGAAGATCGAGTTGGCGGAGTCTGCGGTGGTGCCGGAGAGGTAATACGTCAGATTTTGGCTTTGCGCGCAGTAGACTGTCAGCGGAACGGGTTCGGAGCCTGGGTAGTCCGGCAGTGTTACCGTCACGTTGCGGGAGGAGACGTCGCAACCCCCGGTGGGGATGACCACGTTATTGTTGGCATAGATGTTCCAGACAAACTGAAAGTCGTCGCTGTCTTTGCTGTTGGTCTGACGAAGGATGAGTTTGGCGATAAGTGTCCCGGAACTTATCGCCACGCCGCCAGCAGAACTGATCGGCGTCAGATACAGTACGGTCGGCCACGGTTTATCGATCTTCGAGTCATAGATCATCCGCGCGGTTTCACTGGTGGTCGGAAACGGGTAGCTGGAGCCGTTGTATCTTACGGTGCCGGAAAAACTCGATAACACGCCGCCGTATGCGGACCCTTGCTGGAGGGTGACATAGTCAGTCATGCTTTCGGGATAATCGTTATGACAAAAAATCTGTGTTGAGAGGTCGACGACCAGGTTTTGCCCGACATTTACCGCGGGAGCGAGATCGACATAGACGTTCGCGCTACCGCCGCCAATGGGAATGGTCGCGCCGCTGGCGGTTTTGCAGGCGAAGGACCAGGCATTGATTGACCAGCCCATCAGCAACAGTGTCGTCAACAGGGTGATGATTTTTTTCATTAACATACTCTCCTGGTCAGGCGTAGGTGTAGGTCACGTTAATCACGGCCTGGATTGTTCCCTGGGTTGCGCCGCCGTTGACGGATATCGCTCTGACCTGCAAAGGAAAATGGGCAGATTGCGACGCGTCATCCACCTGAACCGATTTTGTCGCGCCGGTGTTCAGTCGGTTGCCGCTATCATCCTGGAGTTCAAGCTGGATATTTCCGGCAGTCCCCTGATTTTTGTAGTAGCCCGTGCTGTCGGCTGTACCGCTGAAGCTGGCGGTGACACGCGAGGTGCCCACCGGACAGTTGCTTAGCTCGAGTGCCACGGTATGCCAGTCGGAAGTAGAACCGGCGGAGACCAGACTAAAGGTGTAGAGATCGCCAAGCTCGACGGTGGCATTGGTGATCGATACCGTGCACGGTTTCGCCACCACTTTTCCGTTCACGGTAATGGTCACGTCGGCTGCCTGTAGCGTGGAGGGGGCGACCAGTGTTACCGCCAGTAGCCACCCGGGTTGAAACCATCTCATCAGAGCCTCCGTTTACTGAAATTCAAGAGTGAATGTAGCTGTTGCATTAACGTGCCCCGGTGTAACAGGCACCTGCGTTGCCATCAGTCGGGCATAAAAGTTCAGCGTGTTGGTCTGACCGGGCGTCAGGGGGGTCCAGGGTAGGGTGGATGAGCTGGCATTAACGGGCAGCGCAGTCTGCTGTCCGTTGAGGATCTGAATCCCCATTCCTGCCGCCGCCGAGCTTCCGCTATCAAGTTGCAATAACTGGGTGTTCTCGTTATCAGCAATACCGATGAAACCCACCTTCACCGCCGTGACCGACGTGCCGCAGGGGGAAAGCACAATCCGAAACGGGATGGGAGGCGTGGTCGCGCCAACGCGGCTGAACTGCTTTGCTGCGTTATCCAGGAGATCGACAGTAAAATCTTTGGATTCGCCCGCCACGGCACAGGCGTTATCCCTGACATAACCGCTGATGGTAATGGTGCTGTCGGCGGCAAGCGCGTTAGCGGTAACCAGCGAGAAAACGGCAGCCAGTAGATAAAGACGTTTTTTCATCATCATGTCCTTAGCGGCACTCCGCCGTGAGCTGAATGAGCCGTTGTTGCGGGTTCTCTGCGGTCAGGCGGTAATCCGCCACGCAACTGGCGTTCGCGGCATCCCCCCATTTCACCTGTACCTTTCCCGCCAGCGGCATGCCGCTCAGATAGACCAGTCCGTTATCGGCGACGATGCTGCTGCTTTGGCTGCTGTCAGAGGTGACCATCGCGCCGAACGGCACCGGTTTGCCGTTGTGGGTTAGCGTCATTAGCAGTTTCATCCCGACATGGGCATTAAATTCTGCACGGACGATCGCACCGTGCGTGGGTACGACGTTGATCACCGCATCATCCAGATCAACGTTGTCGGCGAGCGTATTGGTATTCAATGCCACCCGGTTTTCGCGGTATTCGGTGGCGTAAGGCAGGACGGCGTAACCCCGCCAGTCGGTGCGTACACCGGTCTGGTTTTCTACTTTCACGCCCTCAGCGCCCGGCGCTTTGATTAACACCACCGTGTCATTGAGCGGTTGGCTCAGCGTGACACCGTTGGCATGCGCCAGTACGCCGCCGCTCATTCCGTAATAGAGTTGTTTGAGACCGTCACTACGGCTGTAGCCGACGTTGGCGTTGCCGTAACTGCCGCGGTAGTTCAGTGCGGCATAGCCGGTGCTGCTGCTGTTACCTTCACCGCCGCCCGCATAGCCCGTTTGCACGCTGTAGCTGAGGTTATTGTCTTCCAGCAGAGTGCCATACAGCCCCGCCAGGTTGGTCATTCGACCGTTAAGGTCGTTCGACATGCTGTAGCTGGCGCTGGCGTGTCGCCAGACGGATTTGCTGTCCGAGCGTAACCAGTGGCTGAAGGGGATATTGACGTTAATCGCGAGCATCTGATCGCGCCCCTCCTGCCAGGCATTTTTGGTCAGGCTGTAACTTACGGTCCAGTTGATATCGTCGATGGCGGTGTTCAGCCCGGCCTGCAACTGTTCGTCGGCGCTGTCGGTGCCCCAGTAAGTCTGGTGGCTCCCGCTCAGATAGAGCGTGGCAGTACGACCTAACTGTTGAGTCAGGCTCACCTGCACTTTGCCGCGCTTGTTCCAGGCGAGGTTGTAGTAATCCGTAAATTTCGGCTGTACCTGAATGACCCCATCCTGCGTTTCAACGCTATAGCCGCTCATGCGACTGTATGTGGTATCGGCAAAGCTAAAATAACCGCGCGTGGAGTAGCGATAGCCCACTAACTGGATGTTCGTGCCAACGTCGCTCAGTGATTTGTTATAAAGAAAACGCACCGACTGACCCTGATGCTTGCTGTCATCGGGCAGGGTGGCATTGGCCTGAGTGACATCCACCGACAGCGCCCCCAGTACGCCCATATTTTTCCCCACCCCCAGATTGAAGGCGCGGTAGCGGTCTGCCAGTTGCGTCCCGCCGTACAGGGTCCAGCCAGCCGGGAGGCCATGGAGTAAGGTGCTCTGGAAGAAACTCGGTTCTTCCTGCTGATCGTTACCGCTACGGTACTCTCCGGCGGTGATGGCATAACGGGTGTGGCCTTCACGTTGCATCATCGGAACCGAAGAGTACGGAACGGTGAAATTCTGGCTGCTCCCGTCAGTTTCCTTGATGGTGACCTGCAGATCGCCGCCGTTACCGGCGGCATAAAGATCGCTAATAGTGAAGGGGCCGGGCGGTACCGTGCTGTGATAGATCTCATAGCCATTCTGTTTGATGGAGACCTGAGCTGTACCGCGGGCAATCCCGTGGATCACCGGCGCGAAACCTTTCTGGCTGTCCGGTAGCATATTGTCGTCAGAAGCGAGTTGTGCGCCGCGAAAGTTAATGCCATCAAAGATATCGCCATTGGTATAGCTGTCACCGAGCGTCAGGCGCGAGCGTAACGGCGTGATGTCCCTTTCCAGCCAGGTGTTAACGTGCTGCCATGTGTTTTCGTTGCTCGAGGAACTCCCGCCGCTACTGTAACTCCACGTGGTATTGTCACGCAGACGCCACGCGCCAAGGTTAAGCCCACTTTGCAGGTTCAGATACGCATAATTGCTGCTGCCGCCGACGTCGTTCTCGACCGTGTTGCCAGTGAAGTTGTAGTTCAGCAGTCCGGCCGTAATTCCGTGATCCCATTGTTCCGGTGGAATATAACCCCGCGCCTGGTTGCCCATAAACGCTTGCGGGATAGTCAGGTACAGCCTCTGTTGTCCCACGTCTAAACGAACGGTCGCGTCTTTAATCATCTCCGTTAACGGAACGCAGGCGTCTGTTGCCAGCGCATCCATCCCACTCACTGAGGCGGTGTTAAGTCCCATCGCCGCGAGTTGTCCACGCGTCAGGCACGGGGCCAGTTCGTGGCTGTTTTCGTTAGCCTGAAAGGTGACATCGCGAGTGGTCATATAGCCGTCATTCAGCCAGATATCGACGCGGTACGTGCCGGGTGGCAGCTCATGCCCTTTTTCAAAACCGGAAAGATCCGCGACAGCAGACGGATCGTCCGCCAGAAAGCGTGGGTTAAAATAGATCTCTGCCTGTGCGGAGAATGTTTGTGAGGCAAGCAAAAAGGCAAAGGGGATCTGCGCCATTGCGCCAGCCAAATGTGGCGCATAATGCCGCCTACGGACGAGTCCAGATTTCAGATATGACATAGTCCCTCCGGTTCGAAATCGCCCGGCTGTCAGTTCTTTTTATTCAGGGGATGACGCTGGTTTCCCCGTTCGTTATTGCATTGCGCCTTTCATGCGCGGCGTCAGTGCGCCGTAGTCATTAATGGTCTTATAGGTAATGTCGCTGCCTGCATCGGCGGGTAAGGCTACGCGGGTTTCGCCCATCGGTGGGACGAGAGCATTTTCGAGCGTTCGGGTGCCCGCACTGAGTTCAGTCACCGTCAGGTAGTACGGTGTTGGATTGATCAGCGTGAGCGTGCCCGCGCTACGGCGAAAGGTGAGTTTTTCGGGCGCCTGATCCGGCGACAGCGCGAATCCGGTCGGACGGTAATACAGTTTAATGCGACTGATAATGGCCAACTGCAGGGTGTTGTCGCTGAGCTTCGATTTGTCCATTGATGGGATGGCTTTGACGTTCATCCAGAACAGACTTTCCCGATCCTGGGGCAACTGGTTATTGGTCGCATCGAGAATACGCAAGGTGTTCTCCTTTTTCCCCTGCATGGCAAACAGCGGCGGGGTGACCACAAAACGTCCGTCTTTGACGCCTTCGGCATTTTCCACCCATGACTGGATCAGGTACGTGCTGCTGTCGTCATTGTTGGTGACCGCCAGTTGCACCTGTTTTTGACCTGCCGGATAAATCACCCGGGTCGCCCCCAACGCCACGCCTGCTTCAGCCTGAGTGAATAATCCCATGGCGGCTATCATCAGCATCCCGCCCAGCAGGCGGCACATTATGGTGCGTGTTTTATTCATGTTGATCCTTGCTGTACTCACCGTCGTTTCCTGTCGTTGCTATCTCTGCGGGTTTATTACTGGTAGGTCAAAGAGAACCAGGCTTGTGCATTCGCGACCCCGCCGGTGACCTGACGTCCGGTAGAACGGTATTTCGCCACGAAATGCAGTGTGGTTGGTCCGGAGTAAAGCCGTGTCCAGCTCGCGGGTGGGCCGTTAAGTGGGAGCTGGCTACCCTCTTTATCAAATAACGCTATCCCGATACCGCTGGCGATCCCCGGTCCTTCCCCCACGGAGAGAACGTCAGGGTTTTTACCATCGGCAACACCATGAAATGCCACGCCGACGCGTTGGCTTACGGCGGTACTGCACTCCTGGAGATGAATGTTGAAAGGGACAGGGCTGGCATCTTCACCTTGCGCATGAAATCGATTGCTGCTGATCTGCCCCATTTTCACGGTCATCTGGCGATCGCCTGCTTCAACACGGCAGGATTCGGCAATGATGACCCCCTGGAAACGCATGTTTCCGCCGGGTAACGTGACGTTCCACTTGTTGCCGCCTAGCGCACAGGCGGGAAGTAAGAGCATCAGCAGACCTGATTTCATCCGTTGCATCGTTATCACCTCAGTCCCATTGCGGATAACAGGCCGTCCTGGCCCCATTCGCTTCCCTGCCTGATGAATTACTCGTACTGAACTTTGAAGGTGGCGTCAGCGTTAGCGGTACCGGCAGTCGCTGCGCCCGTTGCAAAGTAGCGAGCCTGGAACGGGATGATGTTGGTGCCATCGTTCAGGGTTGTCGCTGAGCTAAAGGTTGCGCCGTCCAGTGCCAGTGGGGTGCCTTTGTTATCGAGGATCTGAATGCCCACGTTGGTGGCGCTACCGGCTGCGGAGCTTTGCAGTGCCAGTACGGTGTTGTTAGTGGTGTCGATCGCAGTGCCAGAGAACGCGACAGAAGCTTTAGTGGATACGCTGGTATCACAGTCATCAAGCTGAATGTTGAAACCGACCGAAGAACTGGTGCTGCCTACTGTCGCCAGTTTTGCCGAACGAACCTGGCCAAGCTGTACGGTTTGATCGACAGAACCAGCATCGACGGCGCAGGCTGCGTTAACGACTTCCCCTTTAAAATGCACTGTACCGCCGTTTACCGTGGTGGTATCGGCCATAGCCGTTGCGCAGGCCAGGGACAGAGCTGACGCAGCAACGATAGCCAGTGTTTTAATTTTCATGCTGTTTTCCTTTAAACAATATCGATATAACGAACCCAAAAGGGCAGTCGTTATGCCTTCCAGGCATGCCATGTTTTAACCGATGGTACGACTGCCGGTTCTGCACAGTTTTCACCCAATTAATGAGACAATTGGGGCCATTTTGACTCGTTGGGATAAATGGCTTCAAATGGTGTTGTCTTTGTTTTTTTATAGATTGTTATGTTGTAATTTTGTTTTTTATGGATATAAAAAACTGCTTTATGATTTTTAATAGACGGGCTGATACCGGGCAGGATTCAGATGAAAAATCCTGGAAGTGTTTCAGTTGCGGAGGCGGGTGTGAAAAAATGCTGAGGATAATGCTATTCTAATCAATGAGATAATAAGTATTATTCGATAATTCCTGACTTGTTAGTTGCAAAGCTTTACTAAATTTTTTTATGATATAAACAGTTTGGCCCCAATTGACCTATTCATTCCAAGACTTCCCTTTCTATATCAATAAGTTATCTTATTTCTTTTTCTCCTGTGAAATGACGTCCAACAGACTGCTTCTCTCCCATAATCCGGCGAAACGTGCGGCGTTGCTGGCGGTATAACGGACGGTATGGCGGATATTACGATGGCCAAGATAATCCTGAATCAGGCGTGTATCCGCGCCCCTTTCAGCAAGTTCATAACCGCAGGCGTGACGTAACATATGGGGGTGAGTATGGGTCACGGTTCCGGCATCAATCCCCGCAGCACGAATAATACGATACGCTTGTTGGCGAGAAAGCGGTGTCCCCCGGCGGGAGATAAATACGGCGTCGGTACGACTTGCTCCTCTCCAGCCTGCGCGCTCCTGACTCCAGCGTTCAACAGCCTCACGCTCATCAAAACGCAGTGGGTGAATGGTGGAAAAACCGTTTTTTAGTCGACGGATATTGATTCGCCCTTCGTTAAGATCGAGATCGCGATAATGCAGATCGAGGAGCTCGCTGATGCGCATGCCGTGACGGAATGCCAGCAAAATAAGACAATAATCTCGCTCTCCGGTCGCGCCATGCCGGGCGGCCAGCATCATGGCTTGTACTTCTTTGCCAGTAAGATAACGACGTCGATTCACAATACATTACTCCTGAAATATGTTTTTGATAGTGAACACCTGTAGAGAACATCATGCGATTAAAAAATAAACCGCGATGTTAAAGGCATATTATATTTGGGGGATTAATCACCGTCTGTGATTACATCACTTTTACACACGTAGCTATTATTTCTACATGATTAATCTTATTTTTATTGATTTTATCCGGTGCGACAATAGCGCCCGCTGTAGACAAAGTCAGGTGTATAAATTTAAAAGAAAAATAGTTAACGACGGTGGCAGTTCCAGCGATGATTTGTTTGATAAAAAGTTAACGCTGATAAAAAAGTTATCCTGATTGATTACAAGGATATAATAAAACTGTTTAATTTTAGCGCAAATAAAGATGTGTGTGAATAATAAGCATAGCAAACATAAGGTTAAATATTATTAATGTCTCGTAAGTCGCAAGGTTGTTTTTTAACACCATCCATGGCGTTGAAAAGGTTACAGTGAAATAACATTATGTTGTTTGAGTTTAGCGTCATCCCAGATACCGTAAAATCGACCTGCATTACTGGCCGTGTACCAGACGGTATGGCGAATGTTACGGTGTCCCAGGTAATCCTGGATGAGACGGGTGTCGATCCCCATATTGGCTAATGCAAAACCACATGAGTGACGAAGCATATGCGGGTGAATTTCAAGCGGGAGTCCGGCGTGATCGCCCGAGGCTGAAATGATTTGATAAAACTGTTGGCGAGAAAGAGGATTCCCTTTTCTGGATAAAAATAACCACTCACTGTCGGAATGGGGATAGTCGGCACGAATCACCAGCCAGTTTTTTAATGCCTGAATCTCTTCACTTAATAATGGATGCGTTGTCGAAAACCCTTTTTTCAGGCGATGAATGTAAATACACCGTGATTTAATATCGATATCTGAAATTTGCAGGCGACAGATTTCACTGGCACGAAATCCATGAATAAAACACAATAATGTCAGGCAGTAATTGCGGGTGGCGTGGGGTCCGGTGTTTGCTGCTTTGAGAAGTGACTCTATTTCATTTTGAGTCAGGAAATTCCTCTTTTTATTATCTGGGCTGTTTTTCATTAGGTTCCCTTTTGATTGCAGGTGTGCACTCATTCTGCTGATTTCCATTAATCCAATGGTCTTATCCGGTTTTAACTCTTTATTTATTTGCACAGCACGGTCGGCGTGAATTGTCTGCAGCGCGGCGTCGCTACAGAAGGACTTAAGCGGATAATGAAAATGGCTGTATGTTGTTACGTCATAACGTCGTGCCATTATCGACTGGGAGCCTCCTCTTGTCTTGTGCTCTGGGTTATCTTGCTGAATCAATAAACTTTATTGCTGTTCTAAGATCGTACCCATTCAGGAACATCCCGAATGATGAGCAAAGGGCTTCGCGGAAGGCGAAGAACAACATGGCAACCTCGCTAGCATTCACTGTAGAACTACAACAAGGAGTAAACAATACTGCAAAAATCGCAGGGAGAATAGCAATAATAAGTCAGGCAACCGCGTTAAGAGATCTGCCGGCTATTTAACCGGATGCAGAATGATTCCTGTCTAACACGCGAAAGGTGCAATGGTACGGGTATATTTGACGGATAAGGGAGAGGGGCTGAAATTAGAATATCAATGGTAATGAAATGTTTTGCGACAAATAAAAGGTGAGCGGGGGAATAATAACCCTTGAAACTACCCCTGTCTGTACAAGGTCGTTTATTCGTTTCTAAAGAGAGACGCCGAAGTTTTCTGATATCGGGATATTGCTGGCATTATGCCTCATTTTTGGTAATTACTGGAACTCATGAGTCAGAACTTTCACTTTTTCAGTCTCACATAGTGTATTGGGTCCCTTTGAATTATGCTGTTTCGGCATTGAATGAATAAAGATTTGCAGATTGAGTGATTACTGAAGGAAATTATATGAAGTCTATCGGTATTTTTTGCGGTTCATCTGAAGGCCATTCTCCTGTTTACATGCAGGCTGCGCGCGATGCCGGAACCTATCTGGCCCAGGCCGGGCTGGGTATTGTCTATGGCGGTGGCCGTGTCGGGTTGGTGGGGGCCGTGGCGGATTCTGCCCTGCAACACAGTGGGCATGTGACGGGGGTGATGCCCGTGTCTTTGGTTGAACGTGAAATTGCGCATACCGGGCTGACGGATTTGCAGGTCGTTGAGAATATGCATCAGCGTAAAGATCGCATGGCGGCACTGTCTTCTGCTTTCATCGCCTTACCTGGCGGAGCGGGCACCCTGGAAGAGATTTTTGAGCAGTGGACGTGGGGACAATTAGGTATCCATAACAAGCCCTGTGCGTTTTATAACATGAACAACTTTTATCAGCCGTTGCAGACCATGGTACAGAAAATGGCTGATGAGGGGTTTATGAAGCAAAGCTACGTGGATATGCTGTTTTTCTCCGACTCCTTGCCGGAAATTGTTGAGTATTTTGCAACGTATACCCCGCCGACGTCCAAGTGGGTTGCGGATCAGAAATAAGGCTATACGCCACGTTCCGGCAGAGCTGGGCAGTGATAACCCGTAACCAAACGCCCCCGCAGAGTTCGCGCTCTCCGGGGGCGTTCTCATATGCCGGGTACACAACGCTGGCAGAGTGACGTGCCGCCATCCAGGAATATTCTTAATTTCGCTTAGGTCTGACGTCTGCAGGACAAAAAACAGCGCAGGAGATGATCTCTTTTACCTGTATATGTTGCCATGATGTTTATTTTAGCCGTCGCAGTGTGGTGCGCTGATACAGTTAATAAAAATCTGGTCGCGAATATTAATGTAGACTTTTATATTGTCACGTTGCTGAAAATTCAGTGGTATTGCAATTTGTAACGAAGAAAAATATTATTTTAATCACGGTTAACATGGCGGCTGTGAACGTCTTTATTAAAAGGCCATGCTTTATCTTTGCCACATTACCACAGCAAGTAAAGCCTCGTATTATCACAACAGGATTGTGAATATTATCATCAGGAACATACGAAGAAATAACCGCCAGAACGCTTTTTATTCTGGTGAAAGTAAACATTAATAATGCGTTTAAATGAGCGAAATAATGAAGAATCAAATTCGTATCGCCGCGATCCTGGTCAGCGCAATGGCGTCTGGCGCCGCGCTGTCTGCAGTTTCTGGGGTGCAGGGGACCGGTGGCGTGGTGGAGTTTTCCGGTGAGATTGTCGATAGTTCCTGTAATGTTTCTACCGCAAGCAAAAAACAGACGGTGGATTTAGGTCGATGGGCAAAAACCTATTTTACCAGTGCTAGGGTGGAAACCACGAAAACGCCTTTTACCATCAGCGTGGATAATTGTCCGGCGTCAGTGAAAACAGTGGCCGTGTTATTTACCGGGGTGACAGACGCAACTGACCCTACGCTGCTGGCATTAAATACGGGCTCCGTCGCAACAGGTGTCGGCATCAAATTATATCAGGCCGGCAGTACTCCTACGCCAATTTCGCTGGGCTCCGTTTCTGCTGCTGAGAATGTGGTATCGAATAAAGCCGACCTGAAATTTATGGCTGATTATATTTCGACTACCGGGAATGTAACGGCGGGTAGCGCCAACGGTACTGCTGACTTCCTGATGGTATACAACTGATCGGCACTCTGAGCAGGCTTCCGGTCTGCTCAACTTTTTTTCTTCTTTTCCTGATGGTCACACCTCATGAAACTGTTTATCGCCGTAATCACGGCATCGTTATTTCTGCTGAGTGCTACCGCGCAGGCAGGCATTGTCATGGGTGGAACCCGTGTCGTTTATCAGGAAGGGAAGCGTGAAGCCACCATAACGGTGACGAATGCTGACACGCAGACGCCGTATCTGGTGCAATCGTGGGTGGATAACGAGAGCGCAGCAGATAAGCGGCCGGTGCCATTCGTGGTTACGCCACCGCTGTTTCGTCTTGAACCGGAACAGCAAAACGTCCTGCGTATTACGTTTACGGGCGGGGCGGTGCCTGCCGATCGGGAGTCTGTGTTCTGGCTGAACATTAAAAGTATCGCCCCGACACAAAAAGAGGACGCCAATAAACTGCAGATCAACGTGAAGTCCCGCTTCAAGCTTTTTTATCGCCCGCAGGGGCTGAAAGGCGAGGCAAAAGACGCCTGGATGCAATTGACCTTTACCGTGCAGGGAAACCAACTGGTGGCGAACAACCCGACGCCGTATCACATCTCTTTGTTCTCCCTCGCCGTTGGCGGCAAAGATCTTGCCGAACCGGGAATGATCGCCCCGCAGAGTACCCGTCGCTGGACAATAAGCGGCAGCGGCCCGGTGAAATGGCGGGCAATCAATGATTTTGGCGGCGTGACCGACTACGCGCAACAGTGATGTCAGGCTACCTTCCCGTGAAAAAGAGAACCGTCCCGTTATCGACGGACAGCACGACGCTGCTGCTGGCGACCGTCCCCACCCTTTTGCTGCTGCTCTGTTATCAGCGCCTGGCGTGGGCGGATGACTATTTTGATCCTGCCGCGCTGGAATTGCGTGATCCACAGCAGAAGCTGGCGGACTTGCATTATTTTGCCAAAGCGGGCGGACAGCAGCCCGGGACGTATCCGGTCAGTATCTGGCTCAACGAGCAAGAGGTCGCACAGCAAAACGTGACGTTTGTGGAAGAGAATGGCCAACTGAAACCGGTGCTCACTCCTGCGCAACTGGCGGAATATGGGGTCAACGTCAGCGCGTTTACCGCCTTCAGCCAGTTGCCTGAGGGGGGCACCTTTACCGACATCGGGCGCTACATTCCCGATGCCCGCAGCCAGTTTGATTTTTCAACCCAGCGCCTGAACCTGAGCATTCCGCAGGCGGCGATGAACGTGCAGAGCCACGGCTATGTCGATCCCGCGCGTTGGGATGAAGGCATTCCAGCCGCCTTCGTTGATTACACCTTTTCCGGTTCGCAAACCCGACAGTCATCGGATGCTGGACGTTCCAGCTACCTGAATTTGCGCAGTGGCATGAACCTCGGCGCGTGGCGACTGCGTAACATCTCGTCGATGCAGTACGATAAAACCCGACGCTGGGATTCGCAAAGTACGTACCTGCAGCGCGACATCGTCTCGCTTAAGAGCCAACTGCGAATGGGGGATACCTACACCCGTGGCGACGTCTTTGACAGCGTGCAATTTCGCGGCATACAGCTGATGTCTGATGACGAAATGCAGCCCAACAACATGAACGGCTTTGCCCCGATTGTACGCGGCGTGGCGCACAGTAATGCGAAAGTGACCATCACGCAGCACGGCTATGTGATTTACGAAACCTATGTGTCGCCGGGCGCATTTGCCATTCAGGATCTCTATCCGACCGCCCAGAGTGGCGACCTGGAGATCACCGTCAAAGAGAGCAATGGTTCTGAGCGGCACTGGACACAGCCATTTGCCGCGGTGCCGTTTATGCTGCGTGAAGGACGATCCAAATTCAGTTTGAGCGCCGGGCGCTATCACTCAACGTCGCAAAGCAGTCGTTCGCCGACGTTTATGCAGGGAACGCTTTTTTATGGCCTGCCTGCCGGGTTCACCTTCTATGGCGGCACGCAACTGGCAGAGGATTACCACGCGGCTGCGGCAGGACTGGGGCGCGGCTTTGGCCTGCTGGGCGCGCTGGGATTCGATACCACCTGGGCGACCACGACAACGCCTTCGGGTAAGCGCTACACCGGGCATTCGCTGCGTGTGCAGTACCAGAAAAGCGTCACGCAAACGGGGACCTCGTTCAGTCTTGCCAGCTATCGCTACTCCTCCAGCGGATATTACGATTTCAGTGAAGCCGCGATGCTGGAAAGCCCCCACGGTCTGACATGGAGCAAACGCAGTCGCGAAGAGGTTGCCGTGAACCAGACGCTGGGTGCGGCGGGTACGCTTTCGCTATCGGCGTATGCGCAAGACTACTGGCATAACGCGGATCGCGATCAAACCCTGCACGCCGGTTTTTACAGCGCCTGGAAACGCATCTCCTGGAGCGTGGGCTATTTCTACACCAAAACGACGGGACACAGCGCGCCGGATCGCTCGTGGTCATTTAACATCACGTTGCCGCTGGGCGGCGCGTGGTCAGACAGCACCGTAAGCTATAACACCTCCTCCGATAATCACGGCTACACCTCTCAGCAGGTGGGGATGTACGGTGCGCTGCCACAGAATCAAAATCTCTATTATTCACTGCAGCAAGGGATAGCTAATCAGGGGCAGGGCAGCAACAGCAGTGCGTCGCTGGACTATCACGGCGGTTACGGAACGACGCAACTGGGATATCGCCGCGATCGTGACAGCAGCCAGATGACCTGGGGTGCGTCAGGCTCTCTGGTGGTGCATCCGCACGGCATCACGCTCGGACAGAACGTCGGCGACAGCTTCGCCATTGTTCGCGCGCCGGGTGCGGCAAACGTTGCGATTCAGAATGGCAACAATGTTCACACCGACTGGCGGGGCTATGCCGTGGTGCCCACGCTCACGCCGTATCACAAAAACGTGATTGCTCTGGATGCGGAATCACTGCCGGATGATGCGGATGTCGAGCTGCAGGGGGCGACGGTGATCCCTGGCGGCGGCGCGGTGGTGGAAGCGAACTACCAGACGCATATCGGTAACCGCGTACTCTTCACGCTTCACCACGGTCAGGACGTCGTGCCTTTTGGCGCCAGCGCCCGGCTGGTGGGAGATAGCTGCACGGCAAGTGCGATGGTGGCAGAGCGCGGACAGGTTTATCTGAGCGGGGTGCCCACGGCAGGCGCTCTTGAGGCGAAATGGGATGACGCGGGGGTTACCCGTCAGTGCGTACTGCATTTCCGGATGGCAGATGCTCAGGCCCGTAACCCGGTGAAAGAGGTGGCAGGACAATGTTTATGAATCATGAGGAACGGGCGATGTCAGGGGCTTTTCGTCTTATCTGCGGGTTAATGCTGCTGCTGGCGAGCCTGTTCAGCCAGAGCGTTCAGGCCGAAACCTGTCAGGGCAACACCGGCCAGATGACCCTGAACTTCCAAAACATCAAGTATCTGCCGACACTACGGGTCAATACTCAGATGAGCAGCATCATGCCGGTGAACGGCGGGGGGATCCGCTTTACCTGCGATCGGCAGGGGACGACATCGTCGTGGAAAAAAATCGTTTACCAGCAGGTGAATACGCAGGGAGGACAGATGATTGACGGGCATGCGGTATTCAATTCGGCGCTGCCGGGGATAGGCTATTCGCTGAGTTTCCAGTGCGACGGAGGTCCTGTCCACTTCCTTGATTCAGTGGGCAGTCGGTCAGTCGCGGTGTGCGACAGCACGGAGAGTCCGTCAATGCTGACGCAGCGGGAAGTGGTGGTGAAGGCGTGGGTGACTTTCTATAAAACCGGTGACATTCAACTGGTGAGCAATAACCATACCTTTGCTAACGCGCTGGCGAATATCGGAAACCTGTCGATGGCGTACCCGAACCCCACAGGAAGTGGCGATCAGGTCAGCGCGCCGGTGAGCCTTGATCTTGCGGCGATGAACGTGGATATCGGCAGCAGCGGCAGTTGTAGCGTCACTCGCGCCAGTATTTTTGTCGACCTGGGGAAAGCGAACCGTAGCGATTTCAAAGGTCCGGGCACCACTGGCGGTTCGGCGGTGCCGTTTAGCATACCGGTGTATTGCGCCACCGCGACGGATATCCGCATCGGTTTCTTCGCAACGCCGGCGACGACCGGGGTGACGGATACGCTGGATATTACGCACTTTCCCGGCGGTGCGGATGGCGTTGGGATCCGTATCCGCTATGGCGATAACGGCAGCAACGGGCCGGTGAAGGGAACATCCGTCACGCTGAATGAAGCTGCAAATCTACCGGTGGTACAGAAAGTCTCGGCCTCCAGCGCCGCCACGGCGGTACCGGTCAATTTTATGGCGCAGATGGTGCAGACCGGATCGACGGTCACGGCAGGACGGGCAAACGGTACCGCCACCTTTGTGCTGGAATATAACTGAAAACCGATAAACGTGATCCTTCTGAAAAGCGGGCGGCGAGGGGGAAATGTATTTACGAAATGAATATAAATACGTAGTTTCTTTATGACGACCCAGGCGCCCCGACGTGGGCAAAACGGCAAGGAAGCAGGATAACGGATGAAATTTATCGCCACCTTTACCGGGCAACACATTGATTACAGCGATGTTCGACCGGAACATATCGTGATTGAAGATATCGCTGTTGCCCTTTCGCACCTCTGTCGCTTTGCCGGGCATGTGCCTGAATTTTACAGTGTCGCCCAACACGGGGTTCTGTGCAGCCAGTTAACGCCGCCAGAATTTGCGCTTGAAGCGCTGCTGCACGATGCCGCTGAAGCCTATTGTCTGGATCTTCCCTCACCGCTAAAGCGTTTGCTTCCCGCGTACAAAGAGATTGAAGCACGGCTGGATAACGCCATTCGTCAGCGTTTCGATCTTCCTCTCACACCGAGCAAGGTGATTAAGCACGTGGATCTGATGATGCTGGCGACTGAACGGCGCGATCTTAATCTGGATCCTGGTAGTGACTGGCCAATGCTGGCTGGCGTGTCGCCCACGACGCAACTGACCGTTAATCCGCTGATGCCAGGGCAGGCGCGAGCGCTCTTTTTATCTCGCTTTCAGGAACTGACAGCGGGTTAAAGATGGTATGCCGTCACGGTTCGGTGCGTACCGGTCAGTGAATCGAACACCTCAACATCCGACGCCAGAACAGGCATCCCCGACGCACGGAGTCGCTGTATATCGGCGGCAATACGCTGAATTCCCAACCAGAACAGCCCATCCAGGGCGTTAACCTGTAAACCGCTCTCCAGCGCCAGACGAAGCCGTTCTTCGGGATGCTTTGTCAGACTGGCAACCTGCTGATAGGGTGCCGTGGTGATCGTTTCCTCATCCATACGGCGGATACGCGACGACAGACGATAGCGAAAGGCATCGGGAACGCGACTGAGATCGGCACTGATGCTGTAAACCTGACCCCGGCGTTTATCATTAATCAGGACATTTTTCTGGGTGAGGGCAAATTCTTTCCGCAGTTTGTCGATCAGTTGCGGGGTGCGGGTGAGGAGCAAACGGAAGGGCAGTTCAAAGCTGGTCACGTAATCGACATTGAGCAGCGCAATGCGTAGTCTTTCTTCAACGCCGGCATTCTCCTGTTGGCACTCCGCCAGAACCTCTTTCCATTGGCTGGTAATGCGCGGCGACTCGTTGATTTCAGTGAAATGATATTTCTCAATCAGGTAATCGATACGCCTGGTCATTGTTTTTCCCATCCCATCCGCCTGTTCGCTTGTGGCACAACATAACATAGAGAAAGAGACAGAATACAGAGAGAAGCGAATAATTGTCTACTTAAGAGCGTTTAAGAACTTCAATTAAAATATACGTTATCAACAAGTTATAGATCTCACACCAGTTAAGACTATTTAATTGTATTATTCGTAAACTTATCAATATAATTTTTACATGTCTCGCTAAAGCTGGATATAGAGGAACGGAAATCACCGGTAAGTTGAATTATTAATACGGAAATAAAGCGATGGCGATATATATTATAAGCAATGATAACTATTTGCAGGAGGGCATTGTCTTATTGGCAAAAGAGGCCAGTCTGGAAATTGTGAAAGAAACTATGCATCATTTGCCTGTTGAAAGACTCACGTTCGACGATACCGTGATTTTGCATCTCAATCTGTTCAACAAATGTTGCGCTAAGGAAATCTCCAGACTCAACAAAAAATGTAAGCTGCTGGTTATACTCAACTCTGAGCGGAGTGCATTGGTCTTCGATGCCGATATGATTGTCAGCGCACAACAGTCTCTGCTGGCATTGATGATGATTATTACGCGTCTGGTGGGTATGGAAAAGCGCCAGGCGATCAGAAACCATGTTCTCAATCGCGTTGAGAAAATGATTATTTGTGAATCGTTGCTGGGTAAAGATATTAACCTGATTGCCGAATCACTGGCGCTACCGCCGAAACGGGTATACACCTATCGCAATCTCGCGTGTAAGAAATTGGGTGGTCACCGGGTTCACGATCTGCTGCTAATCAAAGAGAATTTACTGGAAGAGAGCATGTTTCTTTAAAAGCGTCAGCCCTGTTAAGTACAGAGCTGACGGTGGTCTCCCCTTTAGCGGGCGCAGTAGAGCAGAGGGCGTTTCCCAATGGTAAACAGGAACCCGTGGACGCCCTGGTTGAGAATAGAGTAGCTCACATCTTTATCAGGATAGACGTAGAAATCAGGCAGGATATTGGCTAATAACGCATCCGGCAACGTCTCGATAATTTCGAACTTGTTGATTCTGCTTGAGTGTAAGTGATACGAATCCTGGTTTTCCGTCCAGTTATAGGCGACATCTCGTCTGATGCGTCCTTTCAGTTTGTTATCTTCAATGTAGGTCCCGCTGACGGCCACAATGCCGTTCTGATTCTTCAGGGAATACATGTAATTCAGCGTAATGTTTGCGCGCGCGTTTTTATGAAACACCACCAGCGACATCGAACATTCCTGTTTGTCGTAATGTTTAAACATAAAAACATTGTATATCGCGCCGATGAGCACACCCGCGAGTAAAAATACCGCACTCATCATCATGATTGTTTTTTTACTCACTTTCTACTCCGCGAAAAGAGAGCGTGATACAACCCGGAACGGCTGATTTCAGGTAATTCTTGCGACAGACAAGAACCGCTAATCCGGGAGCCGTTTGTGACAGCGGGAAGTACACCCAGGGATACTTTTCGCAATCGAGACCGGACCCCAGAATCAGCGCCTTAAAGCGCGCATAACTGTTTTTGTTATCGTGGCTGTCATCCGTGGTATTGAAATTACACCCTTTGTCCTGCTCGACGAAGGTATAGTCAGAGAAGAAAGGCTTCGTATCATTAAAGTGCCAGACGAAGTGCATGCCGACGGCACCAATGAAAAATGCCGCTACCATGGCGAGGATGCCCACGAAGAGAGGCAATTTGCGACGCTGACTGACCGCTACCGTACTGGCAGGGAGGACCGTTTCCTCTGGTGTAAACTCCGGCTCAGCGTCAGTGTGGTACTCCACATCCAGTTCATCTTCACCCTGCAGAGAATCAGGGGCCACTTCAGCCTCCTGAACCGCCGCAACGCGGGTGATTTTGACGCTTTTATCGATTTGAAACCCTTTGCGCGGTACCGTGGCGACCAGGATTCGGTCAGTCTCACCGACGGCGCGTAACCCTCGACGGACAATCGAAATATTCTGATAAAGGGTGTTTGCCGGAACCAGCATGCCTTCATCTTCCCACACCTTTTTGAAGAACTCCTGCTGAGTGACCACGTCGGGTGAAGCGTCAAGCAGCAAAAGCAGACAACGGCTGGCTGGCGTTGTCAAAACGACGTTAATTTCCGGGTTAGTGACCGAAATTAACTTTTTACTGTCGGGTCTGAATTCAATATTATCGTTAATAATCCAGTACATATAGTTTCACGGTGTACGAAAGTTATAAATAGTAGCGACTTAAGTGTAGAAAATTCTGAACACATTATTACGTATAGTATATACGAACACTGTAAGCCGTTTGATTTATGAAACTAATGTTTTTGTTCTGTAGTTTCACATATGTATATAGACAATAAAGCAATTTTTTAACAAAACCGGTGGTTTCTGCCGCTATGAATAATCAGGTACCGTAATCATTTAAAAATCTCAATACCTCAACGTCTGGTGAATGACGGTTTGATTATCAACAGAGTGTAGAAGATGGAGCTGAAATTAGTCTCAACACGTTGATTTAAGATTTGTTAACAGACCGCCTTTTCTTTCTGTAAATCACTCTTTTTGAATAATATTTTTGAATAAAAATAAGAGTTTTATCATTGTTTTTTTGAAAGAGTTATTATGCCGACCTGATGAGAAATAGTCAATTAGAGCGAATAATCTTAAATTTCATGAAAAGCGCAATTTAACGTCTTAAATATCTCAATAAATGGTTTTTTATCCTTAAATATAAGGGGTGGATGAGTATTTACTCATCTAACAGTAAAGTGGTGGTGGGGGGCATTCACACGCTATGCTTAAGGGATAAACAAAAAATGAGGCAATGTCATGGATAAGCAACTTGAGGATGCGGGTTACCGCGTCTATACCGGCGAGAAAATCGATGTCTACTTCAATACAACGATTTGTCAGCACTCCGGAAATTGTGTACGTGGTAGCGCCAGGCTTTTTAATCTGAAGCGTAAACCGTGGATTATGCCTGATGAAGTGGATGTTTCAACGGTGATCAAGGTTATCGATACCTGCCCAAGCGGGGCGCTGCAATATCGTCGTAAATAAGCGAGGGAAAGATGGAAATACTGGAAGGCCACAATAAATTCTATGTGAATGATGATCAGGGGAATCAGGTCGCTGAAATTGTTTTTGTTCCGACCGGGGAGCATTTAAGCATTATTGAGCATACTGATGTCGATGCCAGCCTGAAGGGACAAGGGGTCGGAAAACAGCTGGTGGCGAAAGTGGTGGAGAAAATGCGCCGCGAGAATCGCAAAGTTATCCCTCTTTGCCCGTTTGCTAAACACGAGTTTGATAAAACTCGCGAGTATGACGATATTCGAGCCTGAGAACATGCCGGACCCTGCGTTTAAGCAGTCCGGCTACATTGACCCTTCCCGATGCAGTAAATCCTGATAGATCGCGGTTAATATTCCCTGCGGTCCAAACTCCTTTTTGATCCACTGGGTCACCTGACCGGTGGCGGAGTGCTGGGTGGCGAGCAGCATCCGCGAGTCCTGACGTGGGTTATGGATCTGCCGCGTGACCAGCAGCGAATCTTCGATTGCTTCACGCACCATATAATCGGGCAAAAAACCAATGCCTTCACCGAGGATCTGACACTGGCATTTAGTATTGAAATCCGGCACGAGAATCGATTCCTGGCCATGCAGCAACCAGCCCACCTTTTTATTAATAGTATGCGCGGTATCTTCCACCATGATGTTCGGGTAGAGACGTAACTGACTTTCAGCGATCGGCTCCGGCATGAACGCCAGCGGGTGATCCGGCGCGATCGCGAAGGCCCAGCGAATAGCGCCAATTTCGGTGTAATCAATACCGCCGCCGTCCAGCAGCGTGTCGGGCGCGCCGATGGCGATATTGGCCTGGTTGTTGATGATGGAATCCCAGACGCCGTTATACACTTCGGTGGTGACCGTAATCTGGCAGGTCGGAAACTGCTTCTTCAGCACCTGGAGCAATCGCGCGGTGTGTTTCGGCGTATACAGGAGCTGATTAATGCAAATACGCACCCGCGCCTCAATGCCCTGCGCGATCGTATCAATGCTGCGCTTGATGGCGTGAAAGTCGTTCAGCAGGTCGGTGGCCTTGCGGAAAAAGTAGCGCCCCGATTCGGTGAGTTCAATGCTGCGGGTATTGCGGGTAAACAACACTACATCAAGACCCGCTTCCATCCGTTTGATGGTATAGCTGATGGCCGAGGTCGTCAGGCCCAGTTCCTCCGCCGCCTTGCTGAAACTGCCAAAACGGGCGGCGGTGGTAAAGGCTTGCAGATTTTCTTCCGTAAAAATTGAATTCATGCAGCGGCTCCTGGTTTCAGCTATTTATCGGGCCTCTTTAATGAGATGAATTTATTGGTTGGGGTTATGATTTAGCAACCACTTTTGAATAACTTTTAACACCCGCGTTGCCAGGGCTCTGTAGACCGGATAAGGCGTTTATGCCGCCATCCGGCAATCTAGCACAGCCTGCCGGATGGCGACGTGCTTATCCTGAACCGGGCTCAGGCACTGCCTTTCGAGGTGGATTCACTCAATTTTCGCCCGGTGTACTCCGAGATGAATCCCACGCAGTTCCCGGCTAAAAAGCCGAGTAGCGTCACCGTCCAGTTCAGCCCGGTGGCGAAAAACAGCGTCATGCCAAGGAAACCGCCAGGAATAAACGAGGTTAACCAGAAGCGTCCCTGCCAGACGATGACAGCAGAAAACGGCACGGTCATCACCACGCTTGCCCAGAACGAAGAATACCCGCTGACGGAAGCAAACCATCCGGAGGCCAGCGCCGCCAGAAAAGCCCAGGCGGCCCCGGTATAGTTCACAAACAGACTCTTCACAAACCCTGCTTTACTCCCCCCGGCAGCATAGAAGCTGCAAAACGCGACAAAGCCGATGGTTCCCAGTAATTCCCAGCCTGGAGCCAACCCAACCTTCGAGGACACCATCTGCCAGAGACCTGCACAAATGCCGACAGTAATGCCTGTTGCGGTGAGTCCGTTCATCCTTATCTCCTCTCGTCATAAACGTCTGGATAGCGTAGTTTCGTTCGGCAACTATATAGAAAGAAAACCCGATTGAGTTAAGGGGCATAGCAGCAAAGAAATAAAGGGTGCACTACCGCACAGTCTGTGTGGATTGTTAAAAATCATTCAATAATTAATCCGCTTATGGCGAATAAAATTTAAGCGGGTTCTATTCTATAAATTTCGTTGCTATTCTCAGTTCATCAGATACAGCCACAAAAAACAGGGGAATGATCATGACAAATACCAGTCTGATGACAGACTACCTCATGGCTGCACAGCAAGGCGATGTGGCGAAAATAATCTCCTGCCTGGAACAGGGTGTGGATATTAATATCTGTAACCGCCAGGGGCAGACGGCCATTATTCTGGCGAGCCTGCATAAAAAATATGACTGTGTTACCGCGTTAATTAACGCCGGTGCGGATATTAATCAGCAGGACCAGACCTGTTTAAATCCTTTTTTATTGAGCTGTCTGAATAATGATCTCACCCTTCTACATTTAATTTTACCGGCCAATCCCGATCTTAATCGGTTAACGCGTTTTGGCGGTGTGGGATTAACACCCGCCTGTGAAAAAGGCCATCTTGATATCGTCAACGTGTTATTAACGCAGACAGCTATTAATGTGAATCACACCAATTTTGTTGGCTGGACGCCGCTACTGGAAGCCATTGTGTTGAATGACGGCGGTGAAACACAGCAGGCGATTGTCGCCTTATTGCTGGAAAAGGGTGCCAGCCCGCATATGACGGATAAGTACGGTAAAACGCCGCTGGAACTGGCAAGAGAAAAAGGCTTTGATGCCATCGCCCAACTGCTGATTGCCGCAGGTGCCTGACGAAGGAGAAACGCTATCAACACCCCACAACGGCGGTGTGTGCAAGCGCTAACTGCGGAGGCGAGCTTTCTCTGCGAACGCGGCAGCGGGCGGGTCGAACAGGTCTTTTCCCGGGCGGTCAATCTGTATCTCCCGGCGCAGCACCAGCTATTGACGCTGCTATGTGAAGCGTATGACAACGCGCCCAACAGCGCCCGGTTAGCACTCACCCACTTTGACGGCCTGTTCCGGCCTGGTGAGTTGGTTCAGTTTCATCCTTCAGGGATAACGATTGGTGATGATAAATGGATAGACACAACATCCTGTCATGGCTGGCACATGCCGAAACTGCAACTGAATCCCGAACGGTTCCGGCAAATTCCCTGGCAACGGTGGAGCGAATTTATCCATCAACAGTTACGGGAGAATGAAACATTATTTTTCTGGCGCGGAGACAATCCATTTTACCAGGCGATGTGCCACGAATTACAGCAACGGCGAAAGTCATTATTAAGTGCAATACGAAAAGGGGCGGGAATTGCGCCCGCCGTCACCCGGATGATGGGGTTAGGTATTGGCCTGACGCCTTCAGCAGACGATTATCTGGTTGGCCTGAGTATTATTTTGTTTATTGCTGGCCATCCGGCAGAAAAATACAAGGAGGCATTTTGTTCGGCACTGCAATTGGGCAGGGAAAATACCACGCTGCTTAGCGCGATTACGCTGGCAGCCGCATTTGAACAACGCTATCGCGAAAATATAGCCGGGTTTATTCGCTGCATGATTAATGAACCCAACGGCTTTTCTATCCAGTCTATTGCCAATATTAAAAATATTGGCTCAAGTTCCGGTTGCGACATGCTGTATGGCATGGCGGATGCCTGCGCGCTGAGCCAACTGTATGGAGGGAATTATGTCAGTTAAGATAGTCATTAAAAAGAATACCTATTTTGATTCCGTGTCGCTTATGTCCATTTCTACCCGTGCGAATAAACTCGACGGCGTCGATCAGGCGTTTGTGGCGATGGCGACCGAGATGAACAAAGGGGTATTAAAAAATCTGGGCTTGTTAACGCCCGAGTTGGCTGAGGCGAAAAATGGCGACCTGATGATTGTGATCAACGGCAAAGACGGCGCTGACAACGATCTGACGCTGGCGGCCATTGACGCGTTGTTCACCAAAAAATCTGAAAGCGGCTCGCACGAAGCGCGTTATGCCACGCTGGCCAGTGCGAAAAAGCATATTCCGGACAGCAACCTGGCCGTGATTTCGGTTAATGGCCTGTTTGCTGCCCGTGAAGCGCGTCAGGCGCTGCAAAACGATCTGAACGTGATGCTCTTTTCTGACAACGTCTCGGTTGAAGACGAACTGTCGCTCAAACAACTGGCGCACGAAAAAGGGCTGCTGATGATGGGGCCGGACTGCGGCACAGCCATTATCAATGGCGCGGCGTTGTGCTTTGGTAACGCGGTTCGTCGCGGCAACATTGGCATTGTGGGTGCCTCAGGCACCGGTAGCCAGGAGCTGAGCGTCCGCATTCATGAATTTGGCGGCGGCGTCTCGCAACTGATTGGCACCGGCGGACGCGATTTGAGTGAGAAAATCGGCGGCCTGATGATGCTGGATGCTATCGCGATGCTGGAAGGCGATCCGGAAACGGAAATCATCGCGCTGATCTCAAAACCGCCAGCCCCGGCGGTGGCGCGTAAGGTACTGGAGCGTGCGCGTGCCTGCCGTAAACCCGTCGTTGCCTGTTTCCTGGGCCGCGCACAACCACCGGCTGACGAGCAAGGCCTGCAATACGCCCGCGGGACGAAAGAGGCGGCGCTGAAAGCGGTGATGCTGAGCGGCGTGAAGAACGCATCATTAGACCTGCATCCGTTGAATGAAGCGCTGATTGCCGAGGTTCGCGCGCGTCTGACTCCGCAGCAAAAGTACATCCGCGGTCTGTTCTGCGGCGGCACGCTGTGTGATGAAACGATGTTTGCGGTGATGGAAAAACACGGCGATGTCTACAGCAATATTCAGCCCGATCCGGCCTTCCGTCTGGCGGATCTGAATCGCAGCGTGAAACATACCTTCCTCGACTTTGGCGATGACGACTTCACCAACGGTAAGCCGCATCCGATGATCGACCCGACCAACCGCATCAGCCGTCTGTTACAAGAGGCCAGAGATCCCGACGTGGGTGTGATCGTGATGGATTTCGTGCTCGGCTTTGGCTCGCACGAGGATCCGGTCGGATCGACTCTCGACGCCATCAAGGAGGCGAAAGCGATCGCCGCCGCTGATGGCCGTGAACTCGTGATCCTCGCCTATGTGTTAGGCACCGATCTTGATGCGCCGTCGCTGGAAAAACAGAGCCAGATGCTGAGCGAGGCGGGCGTGATCCTGGCAAGCAGCAGCACCAATACCGGTCTGCTGGCACGTGAATTTATCTGCAAAGGGGAGGAAGCCTGATGAGCCAGTCACTGTTTACCCAACCGCTGAACGTCATCAATGTGGGTATTGCCATGTTTAGCGACGATCTGAAAAAACAGCATGTTGATGTCACCCAACTCGACTGGACGCCGCCGGGTCAGGGCAACATGCAGGTAGTGAATGCGCTGGACAGAATTGCCGATTCGCCGCTGGCGGAGAAAATCGCCGCCGCGAACCAGCAGGCGCTGGAGCGGATTATCCAGTCGCATCCGGTGCTGATCGGTTTCGATCAGGCGATCAACGTTGTGCCGGGCATGACGCCGAAAACCATTCTCCACGCTGGCCCGCCGGTCACCTGGGCAAAAATGTGCGGCGCGATGAAAGGCGCGGTCACCGGGGCGCTGGTGTTTGAAGGACTGGCAAAAGATATCGACGAGGCGGCTGAACTGGCGGCCTCCGGTGAGATCACCTTCTCGCCGTGCCACGAGCATGATTGCGTCGGTTCGATGGCGGGTGTCACCTCCGCGTCCATGTTTATGCACATTGTCAAGAACAAAACCTACGGCAATATCGCCTACACCAACATGAGTGAGCAGATGGCGAAGATCCTGCGCATGGGGGCCAACGACCAGAGCGTGATTGACCGTCTGAACTGGATGCGTGACGTGCAGGGGCCCATGCTGCGCGATGCGATGAAGATCATTGGTGAAATCGATCTGCGCTTAATGCTGGCCCAGGCGCTGCATATGGGCGATGAGTGCCACAACCGCAACAATGCGGGCACCACGCTGCTGATTCAGGCGCTGACGCCGGGCATTATTCAGGCCGGTTACCCGGTTGAACAACAGCGTGAAGTGTTCGACTTTGTCGCCAGTAGCGACTACTTCTCTGGCCCGACGTGGATGGCGCTGTGTAAAGCGGCGATGGACGCGGCGTACGGCATTGAATACAGCACCGTGGTGACCACGATGGCGCGTAACGGTGTGGAATTTGGCCTGCGGGTTAGCGGCCTACCGGGTCAGTGGTTTACCGGTCCGGCACAGCAGGTGATTGGCCCGATGTTCGCCGGGTACAAGCCGGAAGACTCCGGTCTGGATATCGGCGATAGCGCGATTACCGAAACCTACGGCATCGGCGGGTTTGCGATGGCCACGGCACCGGCCATCGTGGCGCTGGTTGGCGGAACGGTGGAAGAGGCTGTCGATTTCTCCCGCCAGATGCGTGAAATCACGCTCGGTGAAAACCCGAACGTCACCATCCCGCTGTTGGGCTTTATGGGCATACCGACGGCGATCGATATCACCCGCGTCGGCAGCAGCGGCATTCTGCCGGTGATCAACACCGCGATTGCGCATAAAGATGCCGGTATCGGCATGATTGGCGCCGGGATTGTTCATCCGCCGTTTGCCTGCTTCGAAAAAGCGATCCTGAGCTGGTGCGAACGCTACGGCGCGTAACGGCTTACTCCCCGGCGCTTTCTGAGCCGGGGTTTCTTTCTCAACACACACGATAACGCCATCACACTCTGTACCGGAAACCAACACGATGAAAGAACTTGTGGTCGTTGCCATTGGTGGCAACAGCATTATCAAAGATAACGCCAGCCAGTCGGTTGAACATCAGGCCGAGGCGGTGAAAGCCGTCGCCGATACCGTACTGGAGATGCTGGCTGCGGACTACAATATTGTGCTGACCCACGGCAATGGGCCGCAGGTCGGACTGGATTTGCGCCGCGCGGAGATCGCTCACGAGCGTGAAGGGTTGCCGCTGACGCCGCTGGCAAACTGTGTCGCCGATACCCAGGGCGGAATTGGTTATCTGATCCAGCAGGCGCTGAATAACCGGCTGGCGAAGCGCGGCGAGCAGAAAGCCGTCACCGTCGTCACCCAGGTTGAGGTGGATAAAAACGATCCGGGATTTTCGCATCCCACCAAGCCTATCGGTGCGTTCTTTAGCGAAGCCCAGCGCGATGAATTACAGCGGATCAATCCCGGCTGGCGATTTGTGGAGGATTCCGGGCGCGGCTATCGTCGGGTTGTCGCGTCACCTGAGCCGACGCGCATTGTCGAGGCGGAAGCCATTAAGGCACTGACCCAGAAAGGTTTTTTGGTTATCGGTGCGGGCGGCGGCGGGATCCCGGTGGTGCGTGGTGAGCAGGGCGATTATCAGAGCGTCGATGCGGTTATCGATAAAGATCTTTCTACCGCACTGCTGGCGCGGGAGATCCATGCGGACATTCTGGCGATCACCACCGGCGTTGAGAAGGTGTGCATTCACTTTGGTAAACCCGAACAGCAGGCGCTGGACTGGGTCGACATCCCCACGATGACCCGTTACATGCAGGAAGGTCACTTCCCGCCGGGCAGTATGTTGCCAAAAATTGTCGCCAGCCTGGCGTTTCTCCAGCACGGCGGCAAACGCGTCATCATCACTACGCCTGAGTGCTTGCCGGCGGCCATTCGCGGCGAGACGGGCACCCATATTGTCCATTCATAACAGGAAGCAACGATGAAGGAAAACAAAAGCCGCCGTGCGTTTCTGAGCCAGAGCGGGAAGATGGTCACCGCCGCCGCGCTATTGAGTGCTGGCGCGCCGGTCGCGTATGCGGCAACCGGTGCAACAACCTGTGACGCGAAGGGCACCATGACGATTAACGACACCCATTACTACCTTGACAACGTCCTGCTTGAGACGGGCTTTGACTATGAGGGACACGTGGCGGTTCACACGCGTACGGCGCTGCAAACCGTGGAGATCCAGGCGGGCAAAATCGTCGCGCTACGCGACAACAAAAGCCACCCGGACGCCACGCTGCCGCATTACGATGCGGGGGGCAAACTGATGCTGCCGACCACGCGCGACATGCACATTCACCTCGACAAAACGTTCTACGGTGGACCGTGGCGCTCGCTGAATCGTCCAGCAGGTACCACCATTCAGGACATGATCAAGCTTGAGCAGACATTGTTGCCAGAACTGCAGCCCTATACTCAGGAACATGCCGAAAAGCTTATCGACCTGCTGCAGTCGAAGGGGACTACCGTAGCGCGCAGCCACTGTAATATCGAACCGGTCTCTGGTCTTAAAAATCTCGAGGATTTGCAGGCGGTACTGGCGCGGCGTAAAGCGGGTTTCGACTGTGAAATCGTGGCGTTCCCACAGCATGGCCTGCTGTTATCGAAATCAGAACCGCTGATGCGCGAAGCGATGCAGGCTGGTGCGCACTATGTCGGCGGGCTGGATCCGACTAACGTTGATGGTGCGATGGAAAAATCCCTCGACACTATGTTCCAGATTGCTCTCGATTACCACAAGGGCGTGGATATCCATCTGCATGAAACCAGCCCGGCAGGCGTCGCGGCGGTGAAGTATATGGTTGAAACGGTGGAGAAAACGCCGCAACTGAAGGGTAAGCTGACCATCAGCCACGCTTTTGCGCTGGCGACGATGAATGCGCAGCAGGTTGATGAGATTGCCGCACGTATGGCGGCGCAGCAAATCTCCATCGCCTCAACGGTGCCAATTGGCACGCTGCATATGCCGCTGAAGCAGTTGCATGATAAAGGTGTGACGGTGATGACCGGCACGGACAGCGTGATCGACCACTGGTCGCCTTACGGTCTGGGCGACATGCTGGAGAAGGCTAACCTTTACGCGCAGCTCTATATCCGTCCCAATGAACAAAGCCTGTCCCGCGCGCTGTTCCTCGCGACAGGCAATGTGTTGCCGCTGAACGAGAAAGGCGAGCGTGTCTGGCCGAAAGCGCAGGATGACGCCAGCTTTGTGCTGGTGGACGCCTCCTGTTCTGCCGAGGCGGTCGCGCGTATTTCACCACGAAGCGCCACGTTCCATAAGGGACAACTGGTGTGGGGAAGCGTCGCTCGCTAAACGGTGTATCTGTCCGCTACGGGCGTCGCGAGACGGCTTTTTCGTAGCGCCAGAGGGTGCCGTGATCGTTGATTGCTTCATAGCGGACCGACGAACACGGCCCACTCCGTCCCTGCAGCGGAACCGACACAGTGGCAAGCGGCGCAATCATGACACCGCTTGCACTGCCTGCCTCACAGCTTATCCCGGCCAGCGTGATATGCCACGGGGTGGGATTGGTTATCTGTAGCTGATTTTGCGCCCCGGCGTATGTCACGCGTAGCGTCTCTGCATCGCTTTCCTTAAGCGCACCGACACCTTTCGGGCGAATGAACACCTTCATACGGATGCGTAATGGCAGGACCACTTTCTGTGCCACCTGGGCGTCGGTCTGCGTCATGGGCGGGATCTGATACACGTTCAGCCAGTACAGCGCTTCACGATCGCGCGGCAGGGCTGATATATCGGTCAGTTGTAGCGTAATGCTGCGCAGTTCGCCGGGCTGCATTTTAAATACCGGTGGCAACGCGATGACGGGCGTCGTCTCCTCGTTGGGCTGGCTCGAGGGATTACCCGTATCGGTCCAGACCTGAACCAGGGCTGGCTGCTGTGGGGAATTGATCAGCGCCAGCGACGTGCTTTTGTCCCCGGCATTAAAAATCACCCGGGTCACTTCGCTGTTTACTACCCCGCGAGCGGAGAACGACAGAACGTTCAACAGCAACGCGCTACTGAAAGCTAACCACCACCTGAAGTTGTGCATAAACCGATCCTGCTGTTATGGCTTCGCCGGGAATGGCTTCCAGCGAGGCGGTGAATTCACCGTTATAAAATTCGGTCGAACCGCTTGTTGAGGTTTTACTGGTTAAATCGGCATAGCCATACCATCCCCCGGCGTTGCCCGTGGCGGTGGATGTCAGATTTGGCAGCAGGTTGATGGCGCTACCGCCCAGTTTTTCGCTGTAAATACGAATGCCCACACCGGACGCCACACCGCTGACGCCATAGTGGTTATCGAGCAGCCAGGTCCAGGCCCCCGATCCGGTTTTGAGCCCTAACTGGTTCGCCGCATTCGCCGCCGTCTGGTTATTCACCAGAAACCCCATCGCCACGTTCGCTTTGCTGGTTGTCGAGACCGCAGTGCTGGAGATCGCGCCGGTTTCGCATTCGACGGTAATGTTAAAGGGCGTCTGCGCCGTACCGCCGCCGCTCAGTTCACCGACGCTGATCGGCGGCAGACGGACGATAGCGGGGTAGTCGTCTATCCGACAGGCGGCGCCGCGCACAAAGTAACTCTGGCTGGTGAGCGTCCAGCCACCGGGCCACTGCATGGCGCCCCAGCCGTCGTAGTTGGTTCTGCTGTCAGCGCCGTCAAACAGCCCGGAGCTCATACCGCCGCCGTGAAAGGCGATATAGCCAGCCGGCCCGGCGTAGGTATAACCATAGCGATTTGAACCGTTCACCCCTTTCGATGCGTCATCAACCCGAAACAGCTCAACGAAAACATCGCTGAAGGCGCTGCCCGGAATGTAAATGTAGGTCCCGTCATTGAACATCTCGCTTTCAGGGATGAGGCGTGTTTGCCAGTAGCGTGAGTAATATTGCCCGGTTTTCAGATTGGTCATTCTGAGCGCCACGTTTTTGACGTAGGTGTAGTAAGCGCCTTCAATCCCGGCAACCGCTTCTCTGCCACCCCAGGCATCATCGCCGTTGGTGGCGTAATACTCATACACCTTGCCGATTTCGGCGACGTCGCAGCGGAAATAGATCTGACTGGCGTTGACGCCCTGGGTGCGGCCGTTGGGCACAAAGCTGGCCGTCGAGCTGGCGAGCAGCGTGCCTTCCGTTTGAAAGCCGGTGCCGCTGCTTAAGGTGATAACGCCGGGTAGCCCCAGTTTGCCTTTGACTTCGCTATCGCCAACGCCTCCCCAACTGGCGCCGATGTAACCGGCGTCTTTCGCCGTCTGTGACAGGTCGTTGGCAGAAGTCACCCTTTTGCAGGCAGACCATGCGGGTGGGGTCAGTACGAAAGCGACCAGCAACAATGGGAGAACAGAGGATAATTTCATGCGTCATCACTCCTGGCGGCAAGGTAGCGTGAGTTGATATAACGGTGTGTCGCGCGTCGTCGGCAATTGATACCAGACCTGGCACTGTTGGGTGGCGTTTTTACCCCACTTAACGAACAGCACGCCGGACTGCGTAGCGATTCGGGCGTAGATTTGCCCACCCTGACCCATGATGCCCACGGCTTCGCCATCGCTGTCCGTGACGTCCGCGCCCATCGGCGGCTGGCTGCCGTCAGGCAGGGTGGTATTGATCAACGTTGCTTTGCCGTGTGTGGTCTTGAACGTTACGCGGGAAATGGCACCGGCATAGGGGACCAGTCGCTTGCTGCCGCCCTGAAGTTCGACGTCATCGGCCATGTTCTGGCTGTCGAGGCTGATGGTGTTATAGCGATAGGGCGTTAATGACGGGAGGATTGCGTAGCCGAAACGGTCTACCGTCGCCCCCTGACCATTGCGTATCGTCGCACCGCGTGCGCCGGGGGCCTCTACCAGTGCGAAGGTGTCGCTGGTATACGGACCGGCGGTAATCCCACCGCGATGGGCAACCAGCGTACCGGACATCCCCAGTCCATACTGCTGATAGCTGTCACCCCGGGAAGCCCAGCCGCGGAAAGCGCCGACGGAGGTTCGGCGTTCTATATTTCCGCCCCAGGTTGAGCTGTCGCCGCTGTCATTGTTGTGCTCAATACCGCTGTAGAGCGCCCACGAGGTGGTACTTTTCTCGCCCGTCGTCCCGCTCATCCCGACCGTGGCCGTCCGACTGTCGCGACTGCGGTTCATGTCGAGGTTGATTTGCGAGCGGCTGGAGCCAAAGTCGAACGGAATCGAAATCCCCAGTGAGACGGTGTTTTCCGTGTATTTGCGCTGGCTTTCGTTATCAAAATCGCGATCGTTGACGCTGCTGAAGTAGCGGCTGGAGTAGGTACTCCGCTGGCGCGCGGCGCTGATATTGACGCTGATATCCCGCCAGCTATTGCTGTAACCGAGCTGCAACTGGGTGATGCGTGAGGCATTGTTGTAGTAATCCGAAGTGCTGCCGGTAAAGCTCAACATGCCCCAGTCGCCCATCGGCTGGCTGAGGGTTGCCGAGAAGTTGTTCCGCTGATTGAGCGTGTCGGAGTAGTAGGTGGTGCCGCTTTTTTCCTGGCGGCGCACGCCGAGTACGTCCTGCAAATCACGATAGCCGCTGGTGGAATAGCGATAGGCCGCCAGCACCAGGTTGGTGCCGGTGGTGAAGGTTTTGCTGTAGCTGGCCTCGACGCGCCAGCCTTGTTGCTTCTCGTCATTTTCTACGCGGGCGCTGGAGAAAACCGTATTCAGACCGAATGCGCCGACAGAGGTCGCCAGCACGCCGCCTGCGAGAAGGGCCTGGTAATTATCTGCCAGTCGCGACCCCATATTAGCCGTCAGCACGTTGCTCATTCCGCGTTGCAACACGCCTTCAATAAACTTATTTTCCACGCTGTAGTACTGACGCACGTAGCCCATCGCCAGTTCGTAGTTCCAGTTACCGGGACGAACAGAATCCGGTACGGCAGAGTAGGGGACGGTAAAGCGCGATATCTGCCCGTTAGCGTCAACCACATCGACCGTCAGATCGCCCTGGCCACGGGTGTTGTACAGATCGTTAATCACGAAGGCACCGGGCGCGACGGTAGTTTCATAGATGACTTTGCCTTGCTGGCGCACCACCACATGGGACGTTGTAGTGGCGACGCCGCGCACTTCCGGGGCATAGCCTCGTTTGCCCTGAGGCCACATGCGCTGATCGGTGCTGAGCTTGACGCCGTTAAATGACAGGCTGCCAAACAGACTGCTGTTGGTGTAGTTGTCGCCGAAGGCGATGATGCTGTCCAGTTGTGGCAACGGCCGTTGTACCGAGGTGGCGACCGCATTGTATTTGTAGTGCCCTCCCGTCTGATTATCATCGGCGTAGCGCAGGTTACCCTGATGACGAACCTGCCACAGGCCAAGGTTGAGTCCACCGTTGATATTGCTCCACAGATAGTCATAGCGCAGATGGCTGTCCGTGTTTTCGGTGTGGTAAAAGTTGGTGTTGTGGCGCAGAAACAGTGCGGTTTCCCCGGCGTCCCATT
The DNA here is from genome assembly GCA_019415335.1 of Citrobacter sp. Next base: position 89,974 of record DXKH01000084.1, read on the forward strand.
CGGAAACCGGGATGTATCCTCGCGGTGAATGTAACAGCCCCGCCTGGGGAACCACCATGTTCAGGCGTAACGTGCTTAAATCGACTTCCCAGTTGATCTTCTGTCCCAGGCTGTCGATCGGCAGGCAGGCGTCGGGCGTCGTATTATGCGTTGTACGAATGGCGCTGGCGGTAATCAGTTCAGGGGACAGGCAGGGCTGAACCCGCGCATTGTCACCTTCCGGTTTAACCAACGTGATCGACGCCTGGTGGCGAATCAACTGGTTGTTGAGCCAGACGTCGAGCACAGTGTTGCCCGTTGAAAGCGCGTCATCCTGCTGATTAAAGCGATCCAGATCCAGTGATTTGCCAAAATCGGAGCCCTGCAAAAGTGCCGGGTCAAAGTAATATTCCGCGCTCGCCGTCGCCGGGACGAATGCCAGGCCGAGCAGGGGCACGACGGCGATATTAGAGCGGATAGTCGGCACTGATGCGTGCTCCCTGATCGTTGATCAAGGTAATGCGTACGCGCTGGGCGTCAGCGGTCCGCGGAAAGTGAAACGTTTCGCTGGCAAAAGGCGAAATCATGTCATTTTTTGGGTGCTGGATTTGCGACGAGCCGCCGGGTTGCAGGGCCGCGACCGTGACGAAATAAGGCTGATTGTTCTTAATATTTATCGCCAGTTCTTTATTTCCGCTTATGCGTTTGACCTGCAGATTTTCCAGCATTTTTTGCGGATCGCCGACCAGCCCTGCCGGGCGATAAAAAAGTTTGACCCGATTGCGTAACATAATCAGCAGGCTGTTTTGTTTTTCAGTAGGGGTCGCGGATTGTCCGGTATTGGCGGGCGGGATCTGCATGAAATTAAAATAGACCAGTGACTCCCGGTCCTGCGGTAATACTTTTCCCTGGGTGTAAACAATACGAATAATTTGTCCTTCGCCTGGCTGAATGCGAAATGCCGGAGGCGTGGCAATAAACGGAACCTGGGCTGACTTTTCCGGACCATCGGCCATATTACCGTTATCGAACCAGCTCTGGACTACATAGGGAATGGCATCTTTATTTTTCAGATGCACATCGGTAGATTTCGCCGCGCCATTATAAATGATACGCGTTCCTGTCATCGTAATACTGGCATTTACATGGCTATTGCATGCGGCTAAAAAAAGAAACAGGCAGCCTGAAATAAACGAATGATGGCGATGAGAGGTTCGCATAGTATTTTCCCTGAATGTGGATGGCGGGAATACATTCCCGCCAGAACAGCGTTTACTGATAAGACACGGCGTATTGCAGTGAAGCCAGCACCGTACCGGTGGTGGCGGCACCGCCGCTGTAATACTGGGCTTTATAGGTCGCGCTCGCCGAGGTCTTGTCAGCCGCGAGTGAGAGGTCGCCAGTGCCGGTAAAGGCGCTGCGGAAATCAATTTCGTCGCCGCTGGTGTCGAGAATTTGGATCTCAACATCCGTCGCAGAGCCCGTGCTGCCAAGGTTTCCGGTAGCAGAACTGATGTTGTTGCCCACGAAGACCGTCGAGATCTGCACGCCAGAAGGGGAGCCGGTACAGTTGCTTACACCGACATCAAAGGTCGTCGCGCCAGCCACCTGATTGGCATTCAGTTCGGTAGCCGTTACGGTTGGCAGTAATACCACCGGTGAGGCATCAGAACCGTTTACCGATATTGAACAGGTTTCGTCACTTACTTCGCCCATAAACGTAATGGTATTGTCTGAAGCCAGTGCATTTGTGGAAAAGAGCGCAGAAGCCATCAGCGCCGAAAGGAAGGCACGATTTAAGGTCATAATATAAACTCCATTTTTTTCAGTCGTGTTGATTTACCCTGCAAAGACAGGGTTCTTCCATGCCCAGGGACATTTATCGCGATGGCTCTGTGCGGGAATAGGGGATAAAATAAAATTATTGGTAATTTTCTTAAAGGATGAATTTTTTTTGCACTGAGTATATCGTCATAACCATTATTCTCGCAGCGAGATTCATCTCTCCCAAATGAATAAGTTAATTTGTCTGTGCGAATATTACCCGGAATATTCCTGGAGATGAAAATCGTTTAAAACGAACAGATAGATTACTGATGATAGGTTGTGACTATTGAATTTTGGAAATGGATCGGCGGTAACTTTATTAGGAATTTTATATTATTAGATGATTAATATTGAAGTGTTTCGCCGGGTGAAAAGAAAATTCCCATTTAATTGAGAGTCAGACCAGGAAAATTCGCATTTTATGCATAAGAAAAAATGAATAGTTCACCATGCTAACCATTTTGCTGGCCATAAGCCGGGATAAGAATTTTCTTTGAATACAAACATACTTTTGGAACCTTGATCGTGAGGGTTCCAATAATTGCGGCCTGCGCAACATCAAAAAACAGGAAAATAATTTTTCCTCCGCAATTGATGTTGTACCGTTTTTGCCATGTTTAGAACAAAAAACATGATGTCAGACCCTAAAAGAGAGGGCTGATGGCGGTTTTCTGACCTGAGTTTTGTCTGCTGCGGCACGAGCAGGTCTTTGGAGGCTGACAAACCATTGCTCTCACAACGAGGAGGAGGCGATTTTCTGGAAAGATAAGTGAGCACAGCGGCAAGCGCTGTGCGTCAGAAACGGGGTCTCAGGAGGCGTGAACAATCCCCATGTAGCCATGAATGCCCATATACAGGCCGACCAGACCGATCAGCAGGCTGGAAAAATAGGGCGCTTTCCTTGCCAGTGCATTGAATCCACTCCAGCGTTTGGCGACCTGATGGACGCTAACCGCCGCACCCACGCCGACGGTCACCAGCGTAATCGCCAGCCCCAGACTAAAGCAGAGCACCATCGTTGCGCCGAGCGTGAAGGCTTTCAACTGGATACAAATCAGCAGCACGGTAATCGCTGCCGGACAGGGGATCAGTCCGCCGGTCAGACCAAACAGCAAAATTTGCCCATTGGTCACTTCTTTGCCGTGAAAACGGCGTTGAATATCACTGGCATGTGCGCGCTCATGGGCGTCCTGATACGCTTTCGACCCTTCCGCCAGTCCCGCCAGGTCACGGTGATCGTGATGATGCTCGTTTTCGTGATGCGCATGATCGTGGTGGTCATGATGATGATCGTGATCGTCATGCTGCATATCGGTGAGCCAGTTTCGCTCACCCTGCCATGTCCGCCAGAACATCCAGGTTGCGGTGCCCAGAATGATAAATGCGGAAATCAGTTGCAGCCAGGGTTCCACGGACTCTGCGGTAAACGCCCGGCTGATATACATCCCCCCGAGAGCGATCAGCCAGACCACGGCGGTATGGGAGAGCGTTGCCGCCAGTCCCAGCATCACCGCCTGCTTGATTGTCCCCTTAATGGCGATGATAAATGCTGCCATCATCGTTTTCGAGTGGCCAGGTTCCAGACCATGCAGCACGCCGAGAAGAATCGCGCTGGGAATGAAAAACCACGCGTTACCTTGCTGAAGAAGTGTTGAAAATTCACCCATGATAATGATTCTTAGTTGTCTGTTTTCGCCAGATTCTACTCCCCCCCAGTACCAAATACTACCCCCCAGTAGAATCGTAATGCTATAATCCACAACGGATTATGTTAATGAGGTGTTGCGATGTCACATACCATCCGGGATAAACAGAAACTAAAAGCCCGAACCAGCAAAATTCAGGGGCAGGTGGTTGCGCTGAAGAAAATGCTCGACGAACCTCATGAGTGTGCCGCTGTATTGCAGCAGATCGCCGCGATACGCGGGGCGGTGAATGGTTTAATGCGGGAAGTGATTAAGGGACATCTGACCGAGCATATCGTCCATCAGAGTGATGAAGAGAAGCGGGAAGACGATCTGGACGTGGTTCTTAAGGTTCTGGATTCCTATATAAAATAGCCGGGAACGTTGTCCCGACTCCGTGTCTTAGCAATACACTACCGCCTGATTGCGCTGGGAAATATAGCGTTCAACGTGCTTATAGCCGCTAATGGATTCCAGTGCATGCAACAGGCAGCAGACCGCCCGGGCATTTGTTCGATCGGTTTCGTCTTCACTGTGACTTTGCAACGCCTCTTCACATAACCTGCGCACGACAGGCGGAAAGGCGAGTTTTTGCAGAGAGCGCTCCAGCTCTCCGAAGGCCATCTCATTACGTGCTGTAAAGAGCGATAATAGTACCGCACTCAGTGCGCGCGTTTCTTCTTCGTAGTATCCCACTTGATATACCTTGTCCATGTCGTTCCTTGTTGTCGGACTCATCTGCGTCTTTGCAAATGCACTGCTGTACCATCCGCCTCTTTTAGCAATAGCGGGTAAGATGACTTATCACCGGAAACCGGATGAGAGTGAATAAACAATGAATTGATTCGTCCACCCATTCTTTTTTCAATTCTTTGCTTGTAGGCGTAGACACTGCGGATATCCATGTCCAACAGTTGAGCGATCTGGTGCGGATTACTGCCTGCAACCATATGGCCCAGAATGGTGAACTCCATCTGCGTCAACGTATTCCCCTTGGTGAACGACAAATGCCGTCCGATAAACACCTGCCTGATCTTCTCATTGGCGACATCCAGTCCGTCATCATGGTAAATGATGGCCGAAACGGCAGGATGCTTTTTGCGCCAGTAGTTGGCGAGCGACTGCATGTTGCGATCGCTTATCAAAATAATGCCCATGCGGGTGCTTGCGAGATATTCTATCCACTCTTTATCCAGAAACAGGCGTAAAAAGCTGATAGAGAAATCCACAAAAATATAGCCACTAAGTCTGGCGTTGTGATTGTGATTTAAAATACCTTCGATTACCCCTTTATTAAAATAAATGCTTTCTTCTGGCCACATGCAAAAACAGGCATTGGCGCAATACTGTAAGCGGGGTGATTTTTCGGGCATTATTTTACAATGCAAGGTACAACTGCTGCATGTCAAATTCTTTAATTTAACGTCCAGCCCCATATTGAGAGCCTCCCTATCCGTAGATGATTTCATAATTTCATCCGTTTTAAAACATGTCAATACTCTACAAAATGCAACGTTGATAGAGAGTAAATCCGAAATTTTGCTTATTGCTATTATTCTTAATCGCGATTTTTCTGGGGGTGTTGTCTCTGTATCAATTCAGGTTTCTGGCGGGGTTATTGTCCGTCTGACGAGGCATGAAAAAACGCCTCCAGGAATTTTGTAACAACCACCAGGAAAATCTATATTGCAAAAATGTTTAAGTTTTATCGCTAAATGGCATTAATGGCAAAAAGTTGATCTTATGTTAAATCGCCTGAAACAATTGTAACAATGCTTTTGTCTTTTATTAAGTAATGCTATTTATCTGTTTGTCCGTTTTTTAAACGTGAAACAATAATAATGAGTGCTGCGTGATAAAGCACCTAAAATGGTCTTAATTAAGAATACATGATCCTTTTCAGGTGGAAGTGTATTGATTTATAAGAATTTTTATTTTTACGTTATGATCGCACTGACATATCTATTATATATTTAGTGATCTCTGTATAAGATTTTTGTAGCATGACATTCATCATTTAAATGCGAGAATGCACACAGTGTTTGAGAAGTACACACACACGACATTGTACACAATTAATAACCTGGTTGACTTTCACCCGGGTGACAGAACTCTGACGAATAAAAATACGCAAAAAACGGTCATTCTTCAAAACCCTGCGAGTTTCATCCTGTTATATCTCATTACAAATTGTGGGGTTGTTATTCCACAAGCCCAGCTCGTCAAGATTGGCTGGGGGGATAAAAACACTATCACCTCCGTCAATACGTTATACCAGACAGTACTCATGCTCAGAAATGCGTTAACAGAAGTCGGGTTGCCGCGCGACCTGATTAGAACTGTCGCCCGACGAGGTATGATGGTCACGGCGGATATTCAACGTACGGAGACGGAATCGGTTGATAATGAGGAAGAAAGTGAGACCGTGGAGGACCCTGCACTGCCTGTGTTGACGGCAACTCAACCTAAAGTGTGGCCTTCAAAGGCAACGCTAATGGTAGGGGCTATTTTACTGTCGGCATTGCTGATCGGTGTCGGCGTCTCTTATGGCCTGTTATATCCGCCAGCCGAATCGCTGTTCTCTTCCTATGCTATTATTGATTCCACCTCCTTTTCATCCTGTACTCTGTTACTGAAAGGCCAAAGTACGTTAAATACTCGCTATGCGGTATTCCTGACGAGACACTCGGATATCTGCCAGAATCATAATTATGTGTATCTCTCGGGAATGAACAGTGCGAAGAATATTGCGGCAGTTGCCTGTCAGTTGGATATAAGGGAACATCCTCTAACAAAATGTACGACCTGGTATTCAATTAATGATAAAAACTAAAATAGTCGTATCCCTTTTACTGGTTGCAGTAGCGATATTGGCGGGTGTGGGTTATTGGTATTCACATGACAGCAGAAATAGTATTGATTGCCAGGGACGCGTGGTATGGGAAATTAATAATGAGGAGTTCAGGGGAGATGTCGCCTACCAGATGCAGAATAATCAGGGAATAGTCACCATCACTGGCGATTTACATACGCCGGAAGATAAAAATTATAAAATCAGCCGGATTATATATTTCACTTATTACAAGGTGCGGGATAACTATATTATTAACACCAATAATCTCGTGCGGTTTCCGAGTGACGATTTAGAAGCGAAAAAAGGGCACCGATCGCTGCCCACGATCTACCTCTCTGAGCGAGCCTCTTTCTCGTTATTGATTAAACGCTATCGGGAAGGGTGGGCCTTCACGACGGTAGGTTCCCCCTCGCTGTTATGCCGCGGTGGTGAGTAAACGGCCCGGACGAGCCGTTTACACCACGATTAGCCAAGGAACATCACGGACACACACAGCAGGCCGACAATCAGGGTGATCAGATTACCGAGTGAGCGGTGCGGTTTTAACGCCGGGATCAGGTATGTCGACAGGGTCGGCATAATGAACAAAATCATGGCGATGAGCGGTCCGCTGATGGCGTAAATCATCGAGATCGCGTTCGGGTTGATGCAGCAGACAATAAAAGTGATGGCTGACACCAGCATGATGGACAGGGCGCGGTTAAAGGCCCGGCTTTTCTTCACGCCAACCTGTTGCAGACCGGTTTTGACCACCTCGGTTGCCCCTTCAATGACGCCAAAGTAGGTGCCGAGAAAAGATTTCGACATCGCCACCACGGCGACGATGATACCTGAAATCGAGAGCCACGCCGGGGCGGCAGGCATCATGGACAAGGCCGAAAGAATGGTGACGCCTTCATTTTTGGCGGCTTCAATGTACGATGGCGGAATCGACAGCAGGCAGCTAAAGACGAAGAACAGCACGCTTAAGCAGATGATCAGATAAGCGACCTTCATGATTTTTTTGCATTTACCCATGGCTAGCTCACCATATTTCTCGCGTCTGTCGATAGCAAACGTGGAGATAATAGGCGTATGGCTAAAAGCAAAAACCATCACCGGAATCGAGATCCATACCTGATGCAGGGTGTGCTGATCGAACGCCATTTGTCCGGTGAGTAACGAAGGTTGCCAACTGCCGGTCAGATACAGCGAGAGAAATAAAAAGTAAGCGATCAGCGGGAACACCAAAAAGCCCATCACCCGAATGGTTGCATGGCGGCCCATCAGGAAAATCAGGTTCAGGATTAATACCACGCCAAGGCTGACTCCCATACGAATACCGAGGCTAATCTCAAGATAGCGGGCGAGCTGCTCTGTCAGGGAGTTGGTTATGGCGACGGCATAAATCAGGACCACCACGAAAAAGGCAATAAAGTACAGCGTGGTAATGAGGCTGCCGATCTTCTTACCGTAATAGTGCGTCACCGCACCGGTGATCCCTTCTCCCGCAGAGGCTTTCGACGAGAGAATGAACTGACATAACGCTTTATGCGGCCAGTATGTGAGTGGCCAGGCGACCAGGGCGGTGACAAACAATACAATTGCGCCCGCAGAGCCAAGCTGGATGGGGAGAAACAAGGTTCCTGCGCCCACGGCAGTTCCATATAACGCAAAGCTCCAGAGCGTCTCTTCTTTTGACCAAATTTTCGACATTTCTTGAACGTATCAACTATAAAATAAACAAAAAGAAGCGCAATTTACCATAAATTAGCGGGTGGGCGTGAGGGCTGAACAGGAGAAGGGATGGCAACGGGTCTTGCCGGAACCGCGTAGATTCCGGCAAATGTGTGAATTATCAGGCAGTCACGCGCTGTTCGCGACGCTTCATAACGCGCACGCGTAACGTGTCATATGCCCAGTTGTAGAACATGGTGTAGGGCAGGAAGAACAGGAAGAAGCCGATCTCCAGCGTAAAGGCCTGTATCAGGCTGACGTTCAGCACGTATGCCACGATACTCACGCCGATGACGATAAAACCGCTTTCAAACCCCAGCGCGTGAAACGCACGCACTTTCGCCGTTCGCTTCACCAGATGTGAAGGCCAGAAACGGTCAAACAGCGCGTTGTAGATGATGTTCCAGATCATCGCTGTGGTCGCCAGCAGGATCGTCAGTCCGCCCATTTCCAGCACCGATCGTTGCATCAACCAGGCCGTGGTGGGTGCCAGGATCGCCGTGGCGATCCCTTCAAAACAGACAGCGTGGAAGACACGCTCCAGTAACGAACGACGTTGAACCGCATTGTGTTGCATAACTTACCTTTACTTAAAAACGCCCGGATAACGGAATAGGGGGTATTTTATCGTTTTATGTGATATCTAAAAGATAGTATCCATCGATAAAGTAGATAGTTCATGCGTTACTCACCTGAAGCCTTAACCGCATTTGTCGAGACCGTTTCCTGTGGCTCTTTCTCGGCGGCGGCACGCAGACTGCGCAAAAGTCAGTCCACGATCAGCACGGCGATTGCCCACCTTGAGGCCGATCTTGGCGTTCAGCTGTTTGATCGTTCCTCGCGTCAACCGGTGCTGACGGAAGAAGGAAAGAAAGTGCTCGGCTATGTTCAGGCGATTCTGTCGGCCAGCGAGCGTCTCGATGAGGTGGCGCTTTCGCTGGCTGGCGAAACCGAAGCGCGTCTGACGTTTGTGCTCTCCGATACCCTTCACCCCGATGTGCTGGAGGAACTGATGGTGCAGTTTGATCGTCAGTTTCCGCATACCGAATTTGAATGCCTGATTGGTGAGGATGTGGATGTCATCGATCTGCTGCAAAAAGAGCGGGCGCAGGTCGGTTTGATTGAGGCCAGAGACCACTATCCCACCGATATCGGTGCGACGCGCTTGCCGATGCAAACGTTAATGGGGCTTTACGTCGCCGCTTCCCATCCGCTGGCGAAAGAGAAGAAACTGCAGTGGGATCAACTGCACACCTGGCGTGAGTTGCGCCTTAACACCTATATCGATCATGGCGCTCAGCTTGCCCGTGGCCCGGTCTGGTCCGCGCCGAACTATTTGCTGTTGCTGAGTATGGCGGTACAGGGATTTGGCTGGTGTGCGCTTCCGTGTGCGTTGGTGGAGGAGTTTGCGGCGGAAAAACCGCTGGTGCAACTGGACGTCCCGGGATGGCCGAAAGCCATCGCGATCGATCTGCTCTGGAACAAAAAATCCCCGCCCGGTGTGGCGGGGAGTTGGCTGAGATACCATTTACAGCAAGGCAGTGTCCCGGGCTGAGAGGCGTGATAACGATTTCCTTTGTGATAAAACTCACTTTTCTTAAACAATCAAGATAACTATTTTTAACAATCCTCTACTATTGCGATGTTATTTTGCGCTGAGGTCGTAATGAAAGAGGTGGTGATCGTCGGGGCGTTGCGTACGCCAATTGGTTGTTTTCAGGGAACGCTGGCGCGTCATTCTGCTGTTGAACTGGGCAGTATGGTGGTGAAAGCGTTGATTGAAGCCAGCGGTGTGAATGCGCACGCCGTTGATGAAGTGATCCTCGGGCAGGTGCTGACGGCGGGGGCGGGGCAAAACCCGGCGCGTCAGTCTGCGATCAAAGGAGGGTTACCGAACACCGTTTCTGCTATCACCATTAACGACGTCTGCGGCTCGGGGTTGAAAGCGCTGCATCTTGCCACGCAGGCGATCCAGTGCGGCGAGGCGGATATCGTGATTGCCGGCGGGCAAGAGAATATGAGCCGTGCGCCGCATGTCCTCACCGACAGCCGAACCGGCGCGCAACTGGGCAACAGCCAGCTCGTTGACAGTCTGGTACACGACGGCCTGTGGGATGCCTTCAATGATTACCACATGGGCGTGACTGCAGAGAATCTGGCGCGTGAATATGGCATCAGTCGGGAACGGCAGGATGCGTATGCTCTCAGTTCACAGCAAAAGGCACGCGCGGCCATTGATGCCGGTCGTTTTAAAGCGGAAATCGTCCCGGTCGCCACCCAGCGTAATGGACAAACCGTGATGATTGATACCGATGAGCAGCCGCGAACCGATGCCAGCGCAGAAGGCCTGGCGCGGCTGGATCCGGCTTTTGAACTGCTGGGATCGGTGACCGCCGGTAATGCCTCTTCAATAAATGATGGCGCGGCAGCGGTAATGATGATGAGCGAGTCCAAAGCGCTGGAGCTGAACCTGCCCGTGCTGGCGCGCATCCACGCATTTGCCAGCGTCGGTGTCGATCCTGCGCTAATGGGGATCGCCCCTGTGTATGCCACTCGCCGCTGTCTGGAGCGGGTTGGTTGGCAGTTGGATGATGTGGATCTCATCGAGGCGAATGAGGCCTTTGCCGCCCAGGCGCTTTCGGTGGGCAAAATGCTGGAATGGGACGAGCGCCGGGTGAATGTCAACGGCGGCGCGATTGCCCTTGGCCACCCGATTGGCGCTTCCGGCTGTCGTATTCTGGTTTCTCTGGTTCACGAAATGGTCAAACGTAATGCCCGCAAAGGTCTGGCAACGCTGTGTATTGGCGGCGGGCAAGGCGTGGCGTTAGCCATCGAGCGCGATTAACGCCTCTTTATTTCTCCTCTCCATTTCCTCCGTTATGCCGCATGATAATCGTGGCGGCATGCCTGCGTTTTGTTTCGCCTTCCCTCTGATTTTCGCGTTAAGCGAATGAACTGACGGTCGTTTGCCCGCAAGTCCGGGCGTCGCAAACTCAGGGGTAAATCCTATTTCCTTGTTTTTCTGTACCATTTTCTTCCTGCTCTTAATCACGTAATGAATCGATCGTGATCGGAATTACACTTTTGATAATAAGATGCAGAAAAAGTGAAACGATGTTTTATTTGTAATTGAAAACGGATCCCCGGAAGACTATCATGGGCGCATAACGTAAAACGGAACAGCGTTTCGCTCTCCGTTGAGGAATTCCCGCTCAGTACATCACTGGAGGTTAATGTGGACGTAAGACAAAGTATTCACAGCGCGCACGCCAAAACACTGGATACCCAGGGGCTACGCAAGGAGTTTTTGGTTGAGAAAGTGTTCGTGGCTGACGAATACACGATGGTTTACAGCCACATTGACCGCATCATCGTTGGCGGCATTATGCCGGTGGCGAAAACGGTCTCAGTCGGTGGCGAAGTTGGTAAACAGCTCGGCGTGACCTATTTCCTGGAACGTCGCGAACTGGGTGTGATCAACATCGGCGGTGCAGGCACCATCACCGTTGACGGTCAGTGCTATGAGATCGGCCACCGCGATGCGCTGTATGTCGGCAAAGGGGCAAAAGAAGTGGTTTTTGCCAGCGTCGATAGCGCGACGCCAGCCAAGTTCTACTACAACTGCGCACCGGCGCATACCACGTACCCAACCAAAAAAGTGACGCCTGCCGATGTTGCGCCAGTAACGTTAGGTGACGACCTCACCAGTAACCGTCGCACTATCAATAAATATTTCGTGCCGGATGTGCTGGAAACCTGCCAGTTGAGCATGGGCCTTACCGAACTGGCGCCGGGCAACCTGTGGAACACCATGCCGTGCCACACCCATGAACGTCGTATGGAAGTGTACTTCTATTTCAATATGGAAGAAGACACCTGCGTCTTCCATATGATGGGGCAGCCTCAGGAAACGCGTCACATTGTTATGCATAACGAACAGGCAGTCATTTCGCCAAGCTGGTCAATCCACTCAGGGGTGGGCACCAAAGCCTATACCTTCATCTGGGGCATGGTCGGTGAAAACCAGGTCTTTGATGATATGGACCATGTTGCGGTGAAAGATCTGCGCTAGTCGCGGGCGCTCATAACGCCTGTCCGTGACAGGTATGAAAAACTAAGGATTTACAATGATTTTGAATGCATTCTCTCTCGAAGGTAAAGTCGCTGTCGTGACCGGTTGTGATACCGGTCTGGGCCAGGGCATGGCGCTCGGTCTGGCGGAAGCGGGCTGCGATATCGTCGGGATTAACATCGTTGAACCGACTGAAACCATCGAGCGTGTGACCGCTCTGGGTCGTCGCTTTTTGAGTCTGACCGCCGATCTGCGTAAGATCGACGGGATCCCGGCACTGCTGGAGCGCGCGGTTGCTGAGTTCGGCCATATCGATATTCTGGTCAACAACGCGGGTCTGATCCGTCGTGAAGACGCGATTGATTTCAGCGAAAAAGACTGGGATGACGTGATGAACCTGAACATTAAGAGCGTATTCTTTATGTCTCAGGCGGCGGCTAAACACTTCATCGCACAGGGTAACGGCGGCAAAATCATCAATATCGCCTCCATGCTCTCCTTCCAGGGCGGCATCCGCGTTCCGTCTTACACCGCTTCCAAAAGCGGCGTAATGGGTGTGACCCGTCTGATGGCAAACGAATGGGCGAAGCACAAGATCAACGTCAACGCGATCGCACCGGGTTACATGGCGACCAATAATACCCAGCAACTGCGTGCCGATGAGCAGCGTAGCGCCGAAATCCTTGACCGTATCCCGGCAGGACGTTGGGGTCTGCCGAGCGATCTGATGGGTCCGGTGGTCTTCCTGGCCTCCAGCGCATCTGATTACATCAACGGCTACACTGTGGCGGTTGATGGTGGGTGGCTGGCACGTTAATTCGCTCTTGCTTGCTGAGAAAACCCTGCCTTCGCGCAGGGTTTTTTATTTCAGAATAAGCTCAGTCGTTTTTATCATTATCCGCGTTGATTATTCTGCTCTCATCGCCTGCTTCTAAAAGTAATAACACTCACTGTTATTTATGATCCCGGTTACACGTCCCCGTATTCCTCTTCCGGTTTTTCAATATAAACAGTGAATATTAATATTCGCAGTTGTGCTTTATATAAAAATATCGATAAATATCACCCTCTTTAAATCTTCATTTCCGCAACAATTAAAAAACATATTCCTTTTTTCGGTCCATTTCTGGATTATGTCATCATTAAGTTTCTGCAAATCGCAGGTCGGGCATGAAATAATATTGGATGAGAGAGGGCCGGTTTTCCTGACGTTGCTGCTGTACCGCGAAGGCGTGGCACGCCATCAGATGCAGACCCTG
>DXKH01000085.1 GCA_019415335.1 Citrobacter sp.
GCGGCTGACGTGGTTCCCCCTGTTCCGGCGCGCATTTCAGCAGGCCAATCGAATAGGGATGGGTCGGATGGTGGATCACGGCATCGGTCTGGCCACTTTCAATCACGCTGCCGGCATACATCACGTACAGCCGATCGCACAGTTGCGATACCACCGCCATGTCATGACTGATAAACAGCACGGCCGTACCACTGGCGCGGGCCTTGTGTTTCAGCAGGCGCAGCACCTGCAACTGAACGGTAACGTCCAGCGCGGTGGTGGGTTCATCGGCGATAATCAGCTCCGGCTCGCAGGAGAAGGCAAGGGCGATCATCACCCGTTGACGCATGCCGCCTGAAAGCTCAAACGGAAAGCGGGTCATCACCCCGGCAGCGTCGGGGATCTGCATCTCCTCCAGCAGGGTAATCGCCTTTTCCCGGGCCTGCGAACGGCTCACCGTCTGATGATGGCGAATCACTTCCACCATCTGCTGACCAATGCGCCGCGTCGGGTTGAGGGCCGTCATCGGCTCCTGGAAGATCATCGCCACACGGGCACCGCGCCATTGACGCATCTGTTTCTCGCTGGCGTTCAGCACATCTTCGCCCAGTAACGAGACGCGCCCCTGATGGATGCGGTAGCTGCCTTCCGGCAGCAGGCGCATCGTGAGCATCGCGGTGACCGACTTTCCGGAGCCCGATTCTCCCACCACGCCGACAATCTCGCCGCGATGAATGCGTAGCGACACATGGCTCAGGGCGTGAACGTCGGCTTTGTACCCTGGAAAACTCAAGTGTAAATCGTCTATTTCCAGTACCGGTTGAGTCATTACTGTTTTCCTCCTGCTTTCGGATCCAGTAAATCACGGATCCCATCACCGAACAGGTTAAAACCGACGGCAGTGATCAGGATGGCGGCACCGGGGAAGGCACAATACCACCACTGATCGAGAACGTAGTTGCGGCCAATAGCCACCATCGCGCCCCATTCGGCGCTCGGTTGCTGAGCGCCAAGCCCGATAAAGCCCAGCGTGGCCGCCATCAGAATGGCGCTGCCAATATCCAGCGATGCCTGCACAATCAGCGGCGGCAGCGAGTTACGCAGAATATGCCAGCTAATCAAATGCCAGCGGGAAGCGCCGTACGTGCGGGCGGCCTGGACATAGGTAAACTGGCGCACGACCAGCGTTTGCCCACGCGCCAGCCGCACGTAAAAGGGAATGCGCACAATGGCAATCGCCAGCATCGCGTTAAACAGGCTCGGCCCGAGCGCTGCGGCCAGCGCCATCGTCAGCACCAGCGAGGGGATCGACAGCATAATATCCATCATCCGCATGATGATGGCGTCAGCGCGACCGCCCATTACGCCGGACAAACAGCCGAGCAGTGAGCCAACCCCTCCCGCAATTGCGACCACCACCAGCCCGGCGACGATCGACTGCTGGCTACCCACCAGCACACGGCTGAACAGGTCGCGTCCGACTTCATCGGTCCCAAACCAGTGCGCCGCCGTCGGCGGTAACAAGCGGGCGTTTAAATCAATCGCATTGGGATCGTAAGGGGTGAGCCACGGCGACAGCACCATCAGTAACAGCATCAGGACAATAATCACGCCGCCAATCATCGTCAGCGGACTGCTTTTCATCAGCCAGAACAATCTGGCCCAGTCAATGCGCCGACGCGTCACGCGTACCGGCGTCGGCGTCTCTTCGGTTAACATCATTCAGCACCTCCACGCCCAATACGCGGGTCCACCCACAGATAGAGCAGATCGACCACCAGATTGACCAGCACATAGGCAAAAGAGACCACCACGGCAAACCCCATCACCGCCGGGAAATCGAGCGCCTGAATAGAGGTCACCACCCAGGCACCCATTCCTGGCCAGGCAAAGACGGTTTCAGTCAGCACCGCGCCATACAGCAGATCGCCCAGCGCCAGTCCGAGTACGGTGATCGACGGGATCAGCGCGTTAGGCAGGGCGTAACACAGCACGATGTACCAGCCGGGAAGACCGCTGGCTTTCGCCGTGCGGATATAATCTTCACTGAGCTGTTCCAGCATTGCGGAGCGGATTTGCCGCGCCACAATCCCCAGGTGAACAAACGCCAGCGTCAGCGACGGTAAAATCAGATGCTGCAAGGCATTAAAAAAGACCTCACCGTTACCTTCCAGCAGGGCATCTATCAGGTAAAACCCGGTCACATGCGTCGGCGGATCCAGCCAGTCATCCAGTCGTCCACCACCCGGCAAAATTTGCAGATGGCCGTAAAACAGCACGATGACGCCCAGCCCCAGCCAGAAGGCCGGCGTCGAAATACCGGTGATCGCCATCAGACGCACCAGGTGATCCAGCCAGCGGTTACGCCAGACGGCGGAAAGAATGCCCAACGGAATACCGATGACCAGTGCCAGCAGCAGTGAACAAAAGGCCAGTTCCAGCGTTGCCGGGAAAAAGACGCGCAGCTCTTCCATCACCGGACGCCCGGTGCGAATTGAAATGCCTAAGTTTCCCTGGAAGACATCGCTCACATAGCGCGCAAACTGCACATACAGCGGTTGATTGAGCCCAAGCTGTTGGCGAATGTTTTCGACAATCTCTTCGCTTGCCCGGTCGCCCGCCAGCAGGCGCGCCGGATCGCCTGGGATCAGGTGCGAAATAATAAAGGTGATGACGCAAACGCCGGCCACCACCAGGACAAGTCCCCAGCAGCGCTGGCGCAAAATGCTCCAGAAAGTCATTGGCTTCCCCTGGCGGAGCCAGTACGGCTCCGCATTAA
Source organism: Citrobacter sp. (assembly GCA_019415335.1). The sequence continues at coordinate 2,759 of DXKH01000085.1, forward strand.
CGTGGCTTATTTGCTCATGGTGCCGATATTAAAGACCTGTTCGAGCATCGGGTTGAACACGAAGCCTTTGACCTCTTTGTTCATCGCTAACTGGTAGTTCTTCTGGAATAAATAGACGTAGGCCGCTTCATCAATGACGATTTTCTGCGCCTGCTGGTAGTCCTTAGTTCTGGCTGCCTGATCGGTGGTGCTCAGCGCGCTGCGCAACAGCTTGTCGACGTCGGCGTTTTCATAGAACGAGCGGTTACCGGGCAGTCCTTTCTTGTCAGACTCGAACCAGTAGTTCATGAACATATAGGGGTCGGCGAAGTCCGGGCTCCAGTTGCCGATGGCGATGTCGTAATCACCTTTACCCACGCGGTCACGCATAGTGGCGTTCGCCAGTTTCTCCAGCTTCACGGTAATCCCCAGTTTGCTCAGACTGGCCTGCGTGGCAAGGGCGATCGGCTCCCAGTTGGGATCGTTGTCGGAGTAGAGGAAGCTCAGGCTGGTGGGTTTATTGGCAACTTTTTCCCATTCCGCTTTCGCTTTGGCTTCATCAGAACTGTACTGCAGCGCAGTGGCGTCGTAACCCCACATGCCTTCCGGGATCGGACCGCGCATCTGTTTGCCGTTACCGCTGAGGATCCCTTTCACCATTCCCTGATAGTCGGTGGACCAGGAAATTGCCCGACGCAGATCCGCCTGATTCAGCGGCGCTTTGCTGTTGTTCAGATAAAGATAGGTCACGCGCAGTGACGGATAGTCAGCCACGGCGACTTTGCCTTCCTGTTTTAACGCACTGAGCTGATCCACCGGCAGGGCATCCGCGATGTCAATATCGCCGCGCGACAGTTGCAGACGACGCGATGCGCTCTCACCGATAATTTTCACCGATACCCGTTTGAAGTTCGGCTTTGGCCCGGCGTAATGCGGGTTCGGGACCAGCACCAGCTGTTGGCCTTTCTGCCAGCTTTTCAGCATAAACGGCCCGGAGCCTGCAGTGTTCTGCGCCAGAAAACCACGTGCGTCATCCGCCGCATGCGCTTTCAGCACCGCCGGGTTGATGATCGACGCGCCGTCATTCGCCAGCGTGTAAAGGAACGGGGCGAACGGTTGACTGAGGGTAAATTTCACCGTGTGCGCATCGACAACGTCTACCTTGAGATCTTTAGGAAACGCTTCTGCCGGTCCCTGACCGATTTTCAGCAGACGTTCGAAGGACTGTTTCACCGCCTCAGCGGTGACGGGGGAACCATCGGCAAATTTGACCTGATCGTTAAGCGTAAAGGTCCACTCTTTCTGGTCGTCAGAGGCTTTCCAGCCGCTTGCCAGGTCACCTTCCACCTCGGTAGAGCCTTTATCGCCTTCGGTTTTGTACTTCACCAGGCGCTGGTAGGACGGATAGGTCACCGTCCAGTCGTTATTATCGATGGTAACCGCCGGATCAAGGGTTTGCGGATCGGCGGCTTTACCGATCACCAGCATGTCTTTCGGGACGGCAGCCTGAGCCGCAGGCAGGGCCAACGCCAGGGAAGCCGCAATCAATGCAGGGCGAAACAACGAAGTTAATTTCATGACGACGCTCCGGAATCAAAAGGATGTGTGTGTTGTTGTTGTCGTAACGGGAAAGCAGGCAATGCAGTCTTCCAGCAGCGGATAACGACTCGCCGCAGGTAACTCAAAATGCCACCACTCGCTGCTGATGCCGACGAAGCCACCACCAAACATAATGGCGTTGAGTAACAGTCGGTTACGCTGTGCGGCGGCAGGAACGGAAGGGTGATATGCATGTGAACGGTCGTGCATTTCATCAAAACCCGCGCCCATATCAAGGATCCTGCCGTTCGCGTCTTTCAGGGTGACGTCGATGGCCGTTCCGCGACTGTGATTCGAACCGATGGCGACATCGACTACATACTGCGGATCGGGGCAGGCATCCCACAGGATTGACTGTGCCTGTTGCGGACGATAGGCGTCATAAACGACCAGAGAGAGGCCCGCCAGTTGCGCAATGCTGATGCTTTTCGCCAGCGCGGTGACTGCATCCTGGTGCAGCAGGCAGCGCGATTCGCGATAAATCGGCGCACCGGTCAGGTTATCGGCGGTCGCGTATTTGAGATCGATATCCAGCGTCGGAAATATCACCGACAGATCGACCAGTTGCGGAGTTTCAGACATAGCACGTTTCCTGTTTATTGTTCGAATTGACCAAACTCTTGTTGTAACTGGCGGTTGGTCTGTAGCCGCCCGGTAAGCGAATCACCCAGTTGTTCCGCCACGCCGGAGAGCAGCAGGTTGAACAGACAACTCACCGGCGCCAGCGAATCCCAGAAGTGTCCGGTGTCCGTTTTCACCTGCAGTAAATCAATGGCGTAATCCCGCGCCCAGGGGCACCAGACATCGGTGATTAGCGCCAGCGGTATCTGCCGCTCGCTGGCAACACGGCAGTACTGCCGGGCGATGGCGGAGTAAGCGCGGGTATCGGTCAGCACCACATACGGTTTCTCAAACCCGGAATTGAGGGATTCCACCCAACTGCCGGAGAGCCCTTCGGAGTAGTTCACCCGAGGGCGCAGATATTCGAGATGACTGAAGAAGGCATTGGCGATCCCCCGCGTAGACTGGATCCCCAGCACATACACCGCTTCCGCCTGCGCCAGCTGTCGGGTAATACGCTGGAAAGTTTCCCCTTGCGCCAGTTGATAAACATGGGCGATCGCGTCAATCTCCAGCGAGAGCGACTGACGGGCGCGGTCCGGCAACTGCTGCTGTTGCTGCCAGGAATCCAGCCGTTCGTTCATGCCCCAGGGCTGATAGGGGACGGAAGGCAATTCACGCAGGCTGGCTTTGGCATCTTCCAGATTGCGATAGCCAATTTTGCGCAGGTAGCGTCCGACGGTAATCCCACTGGTGCCCGTCGCTTTGCCAATACTGTCAGCGGTTTCAAACGGGATTTGTGCCACATGGGTCAACAGCCAACTGGCAACACGCTTCTCACTCGGCGTATGCAGGCTAAAGGTCTGTTCAATTCGGGTCAGTAACTCAGGTTTTTCTGTCATCACCGTCTCGCTGTTACCTGGCTGTCAAAAGTCCGCTCACTGTTAGTTCATTAACAATGCAGGACGCGTGCCATGTTCGGAAATGCCGCCGCGACGGGCGTCAATTGTTAAATTGACGCCGCATTAATTAACTTATGATCAACATTTGTGCAGCGTAGTGCAGTTTTGGTGCAACGGTAAGGCGCAAGGGCGGTTATCTGCCGGATACGTAGGCGCGATCACATTCACGCGGCGAAATAAGCGGCAAACATCAGGATTGGTACCGGGAAATATCAATAACAGCCATAACAAGTGTGCGTGTATTTATTTCTGTGAGGGGAAGGGTATTATTCTTTTCGTTCTACATTAACGGTTTAAAGCGCTCATGTAGAGGTTATTTATATCATTAACGGAGCCATCATAATGAACAAATTTTCCCTTTCTACAGCAGGTATTTTAGTAGCAGCGCTGTTGACCAGTGTTAGCGTCAATGCGGCGACCACCGACGCGAAAACCGACGTCACCCCCAAAAGCATGAGCTGCCAGGAGTTCATCGACCTGAACCCGCAGACGATGGCGCCGGTTGCCTTCTGGGTATTAAACGAAGATGAAGACTTTAAAGGCGGGGACTACGTCACTTTCGATGAAACAGTAACAACTGCGGTTCCTTTAACCGTTGAGATCTGCAAAAAACATCCGCAAAGCGAATTGACAAAAATTAAAGACGAAATCAAAAAAGAATTAAGCAAATAAGATTAAGTGCTTATTTAAACCCAGCCAGAGTGCTGGGTTTTGCTATTTGTGACAATGTCACATTATTAATTTAAGACAATACCGAATTCTGTATAAAGCTCTAAAAACACGTGCCGATACTGAATATAAATTAGCCTGAAAATAAAAGGATGTTTATATGGTCTGGTATCCGTCACGTATTTCGACTCGCTTGACACTCGGGGGGATCGCGTTACTTGCCGTAACGACGTTAGTGATTGTTATCATTATGCTTTGGCGCGGGCAACCCCGCGTTGTTGAAGTCAATACGGCGTTGATTGAGGAGACCGGGCATGGCCTGACGCGTCAACTCAGCAGCGTCCTGTCACGTATTGAGGGAGAAACCGTTAGTTTGTCGCGACTGGCCGAAGTCCTGCCAAATGATGAGGCGCTGTACCGCGCCGTCGTGCCGCATTTACTCGGCGAACAGAATAATTCGATCATAACCGGAGGCGGGATTTGGCCTGAGCCGGACGCGTTTACACCTGGCGTTGCGCGGCGAAGCTTTTTCTGGGCGCGCGGTGCCGACGATAAGCTGGTCTTTTCTGACGAATACAACGCGCCGGGCGGCAACGGTTACCATAACGAAAGCTGGTATCAGGGGGCCAAAGGGCATTCGCAAGAAAACTGTGTCTGGTCTGATGTTTACCAGGATGCCATTTCCGGAATCAACATGGTGACCTGCAGCATTCCGTATCAACTGGCGGGCAAATTCGCCGGCGTGGCAACCACCGATATTCGACTCGATAACGTCGCCAGCTTTATGCAGCAACAGGGCGGGCGCACCGGTGGGTACGCCTTCGTGGTCGACAAGCAGGGGCAAATTCTCTATTTTCCCCAAAACGAGCGGGATCATTACAAAACCGTCGGCGATCTGGTGAAGGCTTCAGCGTGGCTGAGCCCTGTCGCTCAGCGTTTGCAAAAATTACGCACAGCCACCACCGATGCCTCCTCCGTGGCGCTGGAAAACGACGGTATTCTGAACACGCCTTCACGCGTGATGTTGTTCCCGATGGCCGATACCGGTTGGGTGGTGGGACTGGTGACACCGCAAGAACGTATCGTCGGACTGGCGAAAGTGATGATGCGCGATGTTCTTGAAGTCCTGATCCCGGTCATGACGCTGCTGCTGGTGGGCTCCTGGCTGGTTGTCCGCCGGTTAATTGCCCGTCTGGACGACACGCGGCGGGCGCTGGACGATATCGCCCAGGGAGAAGGCGATCTGACCCGTCGGCTAGAGGTGAGAGGCAAGGACGAAATTTCGGCGATCGCGCAGGCGTTTAACCTCTTTGTGGATAAAATTTCCGCCATTCTGCTTACGGTGCGCAGCAGCAGTGAAGTAGTGGCGAACAACGCCGTCAGCCTTGCCGACAGTAATACTGAGCTGTCAACACGGGTTACCCAGCAGGCGGCCGCGCTGGAAGAGAGTGCGGCTGCGATGGAACAGCTTAATGCGACCGTACATCAAAATGCCGGCAATACCCAACTGGCGGATGAACTCTCGGAAAGCACGGCGCAAACGGCTAATCGTTGCGGCGATGTCATGCATGAGGTGATTTCGACCATGGATAACGTCAGCGCCTCATCGGGCCGAATGGTGGAGATCGTATCCGTCATTGACAGCATTGCCTTCCAGACCAACATTCTGGCACTCAATGCCGCGGTGGAAGCGGCCCGCGCCGGAGATGCCGGACGTGGATTTGCGGTAGTGGCGTCTGAAGTGAGAACGCTGGCGCAGCGCAGTGCGACTGCCGCCCAGGAAATCAAAGCGCTCATTGATGAGTCAGTGTCGCATGTCGATAACAGTAGCCAACAAATTCATCATGCCGGCGATCGTTTACAGGAACTGGTGGGGCATGTTCGTCAGGTGCGTCAGTTGATGGGAGAAATTCGTGTCGCAGGCGAAGAGCAGCGCAAGGGCGTGGCCGAAGTGACGCTCGCTGTCACGGAAATGGACAGCACCGTGCAGCAGAACGCTTCGCTGATTGATGATGCCGCGGCGCGGACGCAGATCCTAAAAGCCGAAGCGGAAGAACTGGCCTTGCAGGTGTCGTCGTTTAAATTGCCGTAATATCAGGGGCCCGGTAACGACAACGCCACCGGGCATCCTGTTGCAAAGAATCAGATTTTCAACGGTAACGCCGTCTGCATCCAGGCGGCGATCTCCTCTGCCGGAATGGGACGGGAAAAATAATATCCCTGAATCACCGGACAATTCATCGAACGTAACAGCTCAAATTGTTCTTTTGTTTCAACGCCTTCGGCAACGACCATCAGGTTCAGACTCTGCCCAATACGGATAATCGCTTCCAGCAAAGACTGAATGCGTTTCTCGGTCTGGCAGCGATCGACAAAGGTTTTATCAATTTTCAATTCTGTCACGGGCAGGCTGACCAGCCGGGAGAGACCGGAAAAACCGGTGCCGAAATCATCAATCGACAGACCCACGCCCATGTTGCGTAAGATCTCAATGCGCCTGAGGATCTCTTCATCCTGCTCCATCATCATGCTTTCGGTGATTTCGACCGTCAGTTGATCGCCCGGAATAGCAAATTCCACCATCGCTTCCGACACCTGGTCCGGCAGTTGATTGCTACGAAAGTGCAGGGCGGAGAGGTTCACCGACAGGGTCGGAATGGTCAGCGACATCTCGCGCCACGCCGACAACTGGCGACACGCTTCTCTGACCACCCAGCGGCCAATATTTTCAATTTCCCCCGTCTCTTCCGCTAGTGGAATAAAACGATTCGGCGGTACGTGACCGTGCACCGGGTCACTCCAGCGCGCAAGCGCTTCGAAACCATACAGCTCGCCGGTCTGGGCAAAGATCTGCGGTTGATACACTAACCGCAGCTGGTTATTGGCAATCGCGTTTTTCAGCGCGGAGCCCAGTTGCAAACGCTCTTTTACCGCGAGGTTCATGTCCGGGTTGAAGAACTGCCAGCCGTTGCCGCCCGCTTTGCGAATAAAATCCATCGCGTTGTGAGCCGTGGAAAGCAGGTAGTCACGATTTTTTCCTGCTTCATAGCTAATCCCAATGCTGAAGGTCAGCGGGAAGGGCTTGTCGCCAAACAACGTGGCTTCATTGCCAATGTTGATCAGTTCATCCGCAAACTGAGTGATATTACTCATTTCGTTGTCGTCACTGACCAGGACGAACTGCGTACCTTCGATACGGCTCAAATATTGATCGGGTTTAAGCCGATCGCGGATTTTATTGATGACCTGCTGCAAAACCTGGTCGGCCACAGCATAGCCAAGACTATCAATGACATCCTGGAAGTGATCGACGCTGATGAGAAATACTACTGGAGAGAAGGTTTTCGCACCAACAATGAGATCGTCGAGATAGGAGTGCAGGTGATTACGGTTGGGCAGGCCGGTGAGCGGATCAAATTGCAGGAGATGTTCGATATGCTGACGGCTTTTCTCCTGTTCCAGTGCCAGCGCCGCCATATGCTGACTGATGTCCGCCACGCGTTCAATAAAGGCACTGGTCTCTTTTCCTTTCACCGTTTTGATTAATAGCGTCCCGGCGGGCTCACCATCACGTTGGCGGATAGTGAGTGTCCAGATGCTCAAATTCTTTGCGTCAATCTCTTTTGATGATGATGCCCAGAACTGGCGGACGTTATCTTTCAACGCATAGAGAGAAACATGTGTTTCCCGCAGCACCGCTTCAATATTGCGGCAAATAATATCGCCCATTTCGTGAAACGGCGGGCTGCTGCACATCGCCGCCAGAATATTGCCTTCGAGCTGGCGGATCTGCCGTTCTTCGGTGATATCGGAAAAGGTCATGACCAGGTTTTGCAGTTCACTATGTGGGTCATGAACCGGGCTGACTGAGGCCTTAATCCAGATCTTTTCGCCCGCGCGGCTGACCATCAGGAACTCATCCTGATCGCGCGTCGTTTTCCCAAGTAGCTGTTTGAGTCTCAGCCGATTATCCGACGGCTCTTCGGGAATATTGAGCAGGTCATCCGGTTGTTGGCCTGCCGCTTCGGTGATCCCGTAGCCAAACATCTCAGTAAACGCACGGTTACACTGAACAATACGCCGCGCGGGGTCGAGCACAATCACCGGGCGGTCGAGGTGATCGACCGCCAGCACCAGCAGCCGTTTCTGTTCTTTTTGTTCCATCTCAACGCTGGCATCACGGACAAGCGCCAGATAGAAAATTTTGCCCGCCACGTTCACTTTTGACAGGGCAAACCGTGTCCAGACTTTGCTGCCGTCTTTTCGCTCCAGCAGTAATTCCCGACTCATGCCTTCAACGCGAGCCTGGCCGCCTTCGCGGTTATGACGAATGAAATCCGGGTGAGCCGGACGTAAATCACGGGGAATAAGCATCGAGATACCATTACCGATGACCTCGTCCCGGCGATATCCCCACAGTTTTTCCGCTGCCGGATTAAAAAATAAGACTTGGTCATTGTCATTAATTAATACCGCCCCCAACATATTCTGCTCAAGAGCAGGAACGAAAATGCTGTCTCCGGAGTCTTCAACATCGGTTAGCTTCATTTTTTTACCCCTGCATCCGGATATTTCTCAGGAGGCTGGCTTCCAGATTTCAACACAATTCCTGCCCCGTCTTTTTGCCGCATACAACGCTTCATCAGCGATCTGAATTAAGCGCTCATAATCCGGATGACCATTAAACATGGCGGCACCAATTGACAGTGAAAGCGGGATGATTTCGCCATCTGGCGCTTTAATTTTCGTTTTCTCAACGCGACTGCGAATGCGTTCGGCGGTTCGCAGTGTATCGGTCTGGTTCGCTTCGGTGAGCACGATAACAAATTCATCGCCACCGTAGCGGAAAACATAATCACTGCTGCGTACGTTATCGTAAAAGGCCTGAGAAACCCGACGCAGAATATCATCACCCGTATTGTGTCCCCAGGTATCATTGATCTCTTTAAATTTATCGACGTCGATAATCAGTACCGAGAGCGACGTACCGGCGCGATTCGCATGAGCGATTTCGCGTTTAAAGATGGTTGGCAGGAAACGGCGGTTCAGTAATTTGGTTAACACATCCATCCCCACCTCATGACGGGACACTTCCTCAAATAATTCGCGTAGCAGGGTGATGATTTGCGAGACAGAATTGCGGATTTGCAGCAGAAACTTCACCCGTGAAGCTTTATTGTTCAGCGCTTTGGCCGTGCTACTGGTGCTATAAAACACACCGTCAAAGTCCTGAATTAAACGCGAAATATGGCCGACTTCCGCAATACCACTGAAATAATGGCGTCCCTTGTGATTAAACCACAGGCCAAAATCCGCCTGACTTAACGGCAGACTGCTGCCCAGATCGGAATCCAGCAACACTTTATAGATAATGTCCATTTCCCACGAAAGCAGGGCGGCAATTTGTCGCTCTTTTTCTTCTTCCGCATTTTCCAGCAGGGTAAAGATACGATAGTTTTCATCTTCCTTGGCGGCAGTACTTTCACTGAAAGAGAAGGCCCTGGACATCACTTCCATTGCCAGATCGATACTATTGATAGAGAAATGATAAACCTGTAATTTTTCAATTGAATCATACTGACCATCAATAATGATCGGGTAGAGGATCTTTTTCAGAACCCGGAAACCCATTTCGACCAGTTCAACCGGAATACCAATACGCGCATGAACCTCAGCAACCGTATGCTGAATTTTTATCAGTTCATCAATATTATCGGCTTCGCCGGATAGCACATCCACAATCCACTTTTCAAGTGCACTTTTGAGTTGGCGCTCAACCTGCTCATTACTCAAAAACTCCTCAGCATGCGGATCGGCGAGAACAATGCGATAAAACTCAATGCTCAATGCGTGGGCATGCGTAATCGCTATCTCAGAAGCAAGTTTCCGAATATGAGGGTCGGTTTGTTCAACCAGCGCGACCCATTCATCTTTCATACTCTTAAGATACATCTCCATGATGTAGATCCTTACAGTGGTTAGCGAACAACATTGCGGCCAGGGTCATAAGCACAGTCTGGATAGTAAGACGAATCTAAATCACAAAACACCAGAAAGGGTGCAGGGTTACATTAATGAAATAGTGTAATGCCTTAAGCCATATTTTCATGCAATCAGACTAAGTAAGCCGTAAACAATTATGGATATAACCAAAAGTAGTAAAAAAAATCCCTTTTAAGCGACTTTTTAAACTAATCGACTTCTGAAAAGTATAGCCCATTCGTTTGATCATGGATGAGAATGACGTAACCCGCATAAGATGACAAATAGTCTCTTTTATTGTCAGCCGTTTTTTCAATATCATAAAATGATATGAGTTATTTTTTGCAAGATATCTTCATCATTATGTAATAAATCCCATTTTTTACTTCGGGTAATAATCAGCGTGTTTCTGACTATTATTTGCCGCCGTCATTTATTGTTCATCCACCGGAGAATTGATCGCCAACAACCCATCTACGGGCGCATTGCGTTCTACTCTCTCTTCAGTCACAGCACACCAGCAGCGAAACAGTGGAGGTTACAATGGGAAGGCAACTGGTTATTTTTCTGGATGGCACGGGGAATCGCTTCAGTCATAAACCGACGAATGTGATTCGGTTACTGCGTTCACTGCCAAAAGACAGGGAGGATGTGCTGACCTATTACGATCAGGGCGTCGGGACGTTTGGGGTCAAAGAGACGCTCTTTGAATGGCAAAAGTTGCCTTCGCGGATCTGTGGGCTGGCGTTTGGCTGGGGGCTCAAACGCAATGTCGAAGGGGCGTATCATTTCCTGGCGGAGAATTATCGGGAGGGTGATGAAATCTATGTGTTCGGTTTTTCCCGTGGTGCCTATGCCGCCAGAGCGCTGGCGGCGCTGATCCACACGGCGGGTATTGTCGAAGGCTATCAGGCGCATCTCTTTGACTATGCGTGGGCGATGCTGCTGGCAAGAACCGGGGAGAATAATGCGCCAGACTTCAGGCTACAGGCGCGCTTCAAATCCACCTTTGGCCGACGGGTGAATGTCCATTTTCTGGGCCTGTTTGATACGGTGAAGTCGGTGGGCTGGATCTACGATCCGGTCATCATTCCCTATACCGCGAAGAATCCCGCCGTCGATATCGTTCGCCACGCGGTATCTATTGACGAGCGACGCTGTTTTTTTCGCCAGCATCTCTGGCGCAGAAATGACGAGGTGAAAACAGACCTTAAAGAGGTGTGGTTTGCCGGGGTGCATTCTGACGTCGGCGGGGGGTATCCGCCACCGCAGGCGCAACTGGCGTTGACGGCTTTTCGCTGGATGCTGGGTGAAGCCTGGCGTGCAGGGTTGTGTATTGATTTTCCCCGCGCGAAAAAAGAACTGTCGATTCGCACACCGGGCTTTCCTGCCATTCATGACTCTATGCTGCTGGCGTGGAAGTTCGCCGAATGGCTACCTCGTCTGGTCTGGACCGGGGAAGATAATAAGCGTGAGCTGAAAATTGGCGCGATGCCCCCGTTTGGACAACCAGCACCGCGCCCCATGACTGGCGCCATCAGCGTGCATGCGTCGGTGGCCAATTTAATGAACGCCAGAGCGGATTATCGCCCGACCAATCTGCCTCGCTATTATTCGGTTGAGGGAGACGATCCGGGGATCGCGAGTTTACCCTGAAGACGTGCAAGGCGACGTAAAGAGAGACCCCGTTCTCTCTTTACGTTACGGTGTCACTTAGACCAGCGATTTCTCAGGTAACTGACGGCCTGTTGAGCCTGCGGTTGATTGAGATTGTTCTCTCTGAACAAAATCGTGCCGCTAATTTGTGGCATCGATTCATTCAAATCGAGCTGTTTCTTCAGTTCCGGAACGCCACCGTTAACCGTCCAGTCTGGCTCCTTGCGCGAAGGTTCGCCGACCTTGTACAGCGCAACACCAATATAGAGTCGCGTTTTTGTCGGTTTCACGACATCTGCCCACCATTTTGCCAGCACATCATAGCGCGCCGCATCACGGGAGAAGGGCCAGTAAATTTGTGGTGCAATGTAATCCAGCAGACCTTGTTTAACCCACAGACGCGTGTCTGCATATGACTCATCATAAGCCGCAGCACCACGGGTATCGGATCCGGCGGGGTCGTGCGAACGGTTACGCCAGACACCGGCCGGACTCACGCCAAATTCAACGTCCGGATTGATCTGCCTGATAGTACGGGAAACCTGTTCAATTAACCGTTGAGTATTATGTCGACGCCAGTCGGCTTTTGAGCTGAATCCCTGACCGTAGCGCTGGAAAGTCAGGCTGTCGTTCAGCACAGAACCGGGGGATTCGGCATAGAAATAGTCATCAAACTGAACGCCATCCACCGGATAGCGTTTCACCACTTCAGCCACGATGCTGGTTATCCAGTCACGGGCTTCCGGGATCCCAGGGTCGAGAACATAGCGATCGCCAGCGGTACGGATCCAGTCACGATGAAGAACAAACACGCTGGCGGGCTGAAGCGACACAGTGCGGTTCAATTCATTTACCGTGGACGGTTTCACATTGGTGGAGACGCGGTAAGGGTTGAACCAGGCGTGAACGCGCATACCTCGCTTATGCGCTTCATCGAGCATGAACTGAAGCGGATCGTAGCCTGGGTTTTCACCAATCTTCCCGGTGAGCATATCCGACCACGGTAAAATGGATGACGGCCAAAGGGCAGTGCCGTCAGGTTTAACCTGGAAGAAGACGGTATTAATACCCAGTGACTGTAGGTTATCGAGTTTGTCCGTTAACGCCTTCTTCTGCATGGCGATCCGCGTGGAGGCGCTACTGACATTGACGGATGCCACCGGCGGCCAGTCCAGTCGGGAAACCGTCGCCAGCCACACGCCGCGGACAGGTTCATTCAGTTTCTGCGTTTTAGAGGGCGATGTCGGCGTAGCATTCGGCCGCGTCACCAGTGAAACAGGGGGTTTTGATGAACAGCTCGCCAGGAAGGTAGCAGCTACAACCAGGGCATTGATTTTTTTAACGCGAGACAGAGAGAAAACGCCACAAGAACAGATATCCATATAGGCCAGTCATCCGGTTAACACAAAAGAGAATTATTTTGTTCCTAATCGACGTTAAGTCAAGCCGGAGAAGGGATGAGGGGTACAATTTTGCACAACCTCAGTCAGTCTGGTGCTCTGAAGCTGTGATCGTTTCTCGGATGATTAATGACTTCACGATAATTTTTTAAATACTTTTCATTGGTTAGCATTTCTGTTGAAAATCATCCAGCCGTAATGAAGGTGAATGGGTGTTATAAGAAAATTCAACGAAAACCTTGATACCGTGATTCTCGGGCATCCATTGGCGGCATCAAATACAGCTTCTGATTGTTTATTCCTGAAAGGTTGCTGTGTCTGATGGATGTAATCATACCGGTGACTGCAATTCCTTGTCAGGGCTGGTTCAATAAAGGGGGAGTAAGGTGGACAGCGGCATGGGATGTGTACTGCCAGATTCAATTTAACATAATATACATTATGCGTACTTAAACAGAACCAGTCAGAATCTGGTATTTCTCGGTCGTCATTGTCCTGCCGACTTTAGCATTTCCGACAACTTATTCATTGGTACTCTGTTGTGACCATCTTTGATTGTTTTCCAGGCATTGCGTAAACTGCGGCACGTTCAATGTCTTCAGCTACTTTTTCATTCCATCCATGCTCTGACCGCTATCTCACTCACCAGGCTTCTGGCTCTCTTAGCATATGAACGATGTCGCACGGATTCATGATCCAGCCGCCCTTGAAACCGTCGGGTAACGGTTCGACTGCATCACAACGTACTACGCCACATTGTTCGATGTACTTTTCTGCACCACTGAAATGAGTCGTGAATAATTCCAACCAGAGTTCTGCCTGACTGAGTCCCGGCGCTTCGTCAATCCAGAGTTTATTCGGCCCAAGTTCGAATCCCACAGCCGGCGGCTTATCAGTAATTTCGGGTAACCCAATGATGTTTCGATAAAAATCAATCGTCTGTTGATACTGATGCGTTGGGACCTTCATCGCGATGTCGATACCACCTTTGATATCAGGTTTATTCATAAGGAATTTCCTTACCGATTGCCAGCAATACTAAACTAGTATAGTTCATACCTTGTGCCCGCTTAGCTAAACCAATGACAGGAGAATTGATGATGTCCGACTGGAATCCGGCGCTGTATATGCAGTACGGTGCAGAACGCTCAAGACCCGCCGCAGAGCTGCTGGCCAGAATTCAACTTGAGCATGTCTCTTCTGTGGTTGATTTGGGTTGCGGACCCGGTAACAGTACGGCGCTACTGCAACAGCGCTGGCCTGGCGCGAGTATTACCGGCGTGGATACTTCGCCGGCAATGCTCGATGAGGCGCGAAATGCCTTGCCAAATTGTCACTTCGTTGAAGCAGATATTCGTCAGTTTCAGCCCGTCACACCGCCTGATGTCATTTACGCAAATGCCTCATTGCAGTGGATCCCCGATCACTATGATCTGTTTCCCCAACTGGTCGCTCTGCTCAATGATAACGGCATTCTGGCCGTGCAAATGCCGGATAACTGGCTGGAGCCTTCGCATGTGCTGATGCGTGAAGTGGCCTATGAGCAGGATTATCCGAATCGTGGTCGCGACGCCCTGCCCGGCGTTCACGCCTATTACGATATTCTCAGCGAGGCGGGATGCGATGTGGACATCTGGCGCACAACCTATTATCACAAGATGCGTTCACATCAGGCGATTATTGACTGGGTCAGCGCAACTGGATTGCGTCCCTGGTTGCAGGATCTGAATGAACACGAGCAGCAACGGTTCCTGAACCGCTATCATCAGTTGTTACAAGAGCAATATCCGCTGCAGGAAGATGGTCAGATATTACTGGCATTTCCGCGCTTATTCCTGATTGCGCGTCGCCAGTTTTGATCTCACTCACATCTATTCAGGCCCTTCTGCCAACCAGGGCAGCAAGGGTTCAGTATGAATCAAAATCCAGTCGTCATGTGATGTCCGAATCTTTCTTTTAATTTCTCGAATGCGCGCTTACCTTCTTGGGTACTGAAGTCAGTCCCCGAGCAAATTAGTTGCCGCACTGCGCTAATTAATGGTAACGACGCTGCGGCTTCGCTGTCCGTTAAGCCCAGAGAGTCAGCCAGCTTATCATCATCTTCCAGTAACGTAATCGCTTCAGCCAGGGAATGAAAAGTGATACCCGGTGAGGATTCTTTAAACTTAATCGTCATCGGGAAAGCATCAGAAGAAGCCGTTAAATAGTTGAATATCTGAAATACCAATTTTAAATAGCGCCGCGTTCCTTTCAGATTAGCACTTTGGTACATCATCCTTTGTATTTGTTGATATTCCTCAGCCTCCTTGTTCAGTGCAGTTTGATTGAAAAGAATATCATGAGCCTGCCCGACGTAAGTCTGGCTATCACTGAGCGCAGAAATAAATTTTTGATAGGTCTCAACATGATCACCTGCCGTGACCGCAGGTTTTTTCACCAGTGCATCTATTGTATGCCCCTCTTCCAATGCTTCCCCCTCTCCCAGTCTGAACATATTATCTTTGGTTGACGGGTACTGAAATAATGCATCTGTAATGGCTTCTTGCTCATTGTGCCCTTCAATCGGCAAACTCAGCAGATTGGAGCGAGCTCCGGCAGCTTTATGTAGATAAACAAACTCACCACTCGTCCCCGCACCAGACGTAGTAATACCGTCCGCGTCCATTAAATATGCCAGATGCATGGCATTAAGGTTGCCGACCGCATTAACGCCACAAAAAATGAACATTTTGTTGTTGTAATCGGGATCGCCTGATTTTATTTTGCTTAAAATATACTTGCCAATAATCGGCGTTTTTTTGTGTGCATATATATACACGGTCTTCTCAACACTTCCTGCGTGAGCCACTGCGTTCCCTTTCACCACACCAGAAAAACCACTCTTATTGAACGTCGTCTCTGCCTCCTCGGCATTCATCGCGTGGCTAAGGACTTTTTCTGTGATAGTATTCTTCACTTGCGCGATAGTATTACTACCAGTGATAGAAAACTCATTAAGGATAGATAACGTTCCTTTTAAGGTATTTTTCCCGCCCAGGCCAATATGTGAAATATTCTCACCACGACCGCCTAACACCTTAGCCAGCACCGCTTTTTTCATTTCCAGATTGATATTCAGATTAGCTGCATCCAGCAAAATGGCATGGTTTTGCTGATCCAACCGGTTACCCCCTATAACTCCATGATTATGGGAGGATTTTTGCAGTGCCGGATCCATATCTGAAAGCACTTTAATATTATCTTTACCGTACTGAGAAATTAAATCCTCCACCAATCTGTTGGCTGACATACGCGGTAAATCGTCAACGTTATCGCCAGATTGATAATCACCAATACCAGAAAGTGTCGACCGTAATGCTTTAATCGGGAAATAATGGGATAAGAATTCGTTTTTTTCATTACGTTGCGCATTACGTAACGGATGTAATGAAATCCTTTCAAGAATACTGGCATCATCAGAACCCCCGGTTTTTTTATCCAGATAGCCATAAACCGGTTTTTCTGATTCAACAAACTTCACGCGAATATTCTTTTCTAAGAGTTTTCCGGCAACACTCGCTAATATCGCAGGACGAGGTGTTCCCTCCCAGTGAGGAGGCACATAAAACACCACTGCATCACCTGCCTTAAGTGCCCCCTGCGCCACAGCTTCATTCACAATATTCAATGTGCGCGCAGTATGTCCCCCACCGGTCGGTGAATATCCCACTACCAGCACCTGATTTTGTTCATGACCTGCAGCAGCCTGGGTATTTTCGCCCGGGCCTGGTTCCAATCGTCTTTTTTTTGCCTCTATCTGAGCACAGCTATACATATATCCTATATGAACGCATCCCGTTTGTAAGGCTTCCGTGGTTTTGACGTTGACGGTATATCCGACCTTATTTCAGCCGATGCTGAAGGCCTTGATACGATTCGCTGACTCGCCCTTTATTCCCTTAACGAGCGTTAAACTCAGGGACACGTCCAGGTTTAGTGAGCCCCGGTCTTACCTGTCGTTATCATTATTACGGCAGTCCAGGCAACCTTTCAGCATTCACCCTTCTATTAAGAGTGTTAATGTTTACCAGCGTCTGTAGTTCACAATGATCTGACGCTGACGTGTTTCTTGTTGTAGGTTCAGTTATGGGCCACAAGGGCCCACACCGTACGCGTTATTTTGTTGGCTAAGCCAACGAAGTTCCATTGCTCATCAATAAGCGTAAGTGGATATATCACCTACCGATTCAATGAACGCGCAATACGGGAATAGGTGTGTCTTACACCGCGTATTGCGATACTGTAAGCCAGAATATTTTCCGGTAAAGCCATGCCTAAATAACCGGTGTCGCCAATATGGTGTAAATCTGCGCCGGCCATTTTACTCATCAGCGCGATTTGTCGAATGGTGCTGACATCTGCCCCCTCTTGCGAAGTACCGATAGCCGTCATCGCCATCGCCCCATGCGCATGAACACAGTCAATAAGCGCGCCTACCTTTTGCTGACTCATTCCGGGGATCGTACCGGGTGCAGGAACCAGCACAATGTCAGCGCCCTGATCAACGAAAAAGGCTACGTCTTCCTCACTGATAATGGCTTCTCCACTCTCCGTCACTACGCCAGCGCTATGCATTTTTCCAGTAACTATCACGGCATCGTCACCAACGGCGTCATGTACTTCCCTGAGGGCTAGCCCGAGCGCGCGATTACTGACACCATTATTCGGATTGCCTGTCAGCACGATAATCCGCGCACCCATCTCCACAACTTTTTTGGCATTTTCCGCCGTAGCCAACCGACCCGGCTTCATTTTCCATATATCTTCATGGGACGACGCAAACGCAGGGTCTACCGCTTCTAAATTGACGCCAATAATGCGCCCAGTCAGACGCTGCAGAGTGTGCAATATCTGATCCGGAGCCGTATTGTCCGGTAATCCATTAATTTGTGGCGCTTCGCTGTCAAACATATTGATAAGTAGTATGTCCGCTCCCTGCGAGGCAGCCAACTCAGCATTAGTGATGTTGTTCAACAACGGTTGCGTGATCGCAATGGTCTCACTCACCATCACCCGCCCCTCGCTTGCACGGATTGAATACAGCAGCCCTCCTTTATCCATCTTTTGCATATCTGAGGCGCAGCAATCCAGTAAACGTTTAGGTCTCATACAGCCAGTTCCTTATTGATTAACTCATTCACGAATTTCGCCAGCGAGCATTTCCGCCCGCGTTCCAACGATGACCTGAAGTCCAGAATTACCCCGTTTCACACCCCCCATAGCCCCGAGTATCAACGCCTTGCCTGGCTGCCGCATTTTGACGAAGCGGTTTCCTTTCATACGATCCTCTGGACATTATTGTTGAGTTTATTGGAACAGTTTATCCCAGACTAAAGTGAACCATTTATAAACCACTAATGAGCCTTATACGATCCATGTTAAAAACAGTACACTGCGATATCACAATTTTGTGATTCATCGTCAATATTCCACGCTGCTGTTATCGCATTAAGCAAGACAGGCAGCATTTGATAAACGATAATTGGTCCACAAATGGACTAACTTATGATGGACAGGCTGAGTAACGATGAACATTGAACTGTCTGTATTTAATCTGGATAGCGACAGTGGAATGCCGCTGTATATGCAATTGATCAATAACGTTAAATCTGCGGTCACTCAGGGGCATCTGCGCCCCGGCGATATCATACCTTCAGAAAGGGAGCTGTCAGACTCGCTCAGCATTGCCCGCGGGACCGTGCGCAAGGCGTTTCAGCAGTTGTATAAGGAAGGTATTCTCATTCGTAACCAAGGCGCTGGCACTTTTGTCGCGCCACACTTACGCCAGTCACTTCCTCTGCTCGAAAGCTTCAGTGAAATGGCGGAAGCCTGTGGTGGCCAGGCACAAAGTGAACTGGTGGGTTATCTGCGGCGGGCGGCGCTGGAAGAGGAACGGCAAACGCTGAAAATTGCGGAGGAAAAAGCTGAGGTCGTTGAACTGACTCGACTGCGGAAAATTAACGGCATTGCTGTTGCTATGCAAACAACCATTCTGCCAGCACCGCTACTGGACAAAATCAATGAACTGGGCGAGTCGCTATACCAATATCTCGAAGAGAAAGGGAAACCGATATTACGCGCAAGCCAGTACTTTCGCGCTGTCGCCGCCGACAGCAAACTTGCACATCATCTCAATATTTCAGAGCATGAACCCCTGCTGTTGGTCGTTCGTACCGGTTACAGCCACCACGATCACCCCGTGGAACATACATCGACCTGGTGTCTTGACGGCTACTATGATTTCACTATTGAGCTGCACTGCAGGGGTAATAATTAGGTACGTAGTCCCCCGGTGTCAGCAGCGAAGCTTTGGCACTACAGCGGTGGCGCCGTGGTGCATCACTATTACAGCGTATTGATACACATTGCCTGTCGTTCACTTACTGGAATGTTTTTCTCTTCGGACTGTCACGCTTTACGTCAACTGATAGTGCTTATCCGGCATCCGCTTAGCTGGAATGGTCGGTTCATCATTCATTTGCAAGAGGTCAATTTCGATCGCGTTGCAGATGGCATCAAGGGGCAAATCATTGTTTTCCGTGCCAAAAGGATCCTCCAGTTCTTCCGCCAGCGCGTCCAGCGAAATAAAGGTGTAGGAGATAAGTACCGAAATAAAAGGCGTCATGTAGTGCAAATCGACCACCAGGGCGAAAGGTAGCATGATGCAAAACAAGTAAACGGTGCGATGGAGGATTAGCGTATAGGCAAACGGCACCGGCGTATTGGCGATTCTTTCGCAGCCGGCAAGAACGGCGGACATGTCATTCAGGCGATTGTTCAAACTGTGAAACAGGATATCTGATAGCTGTCCGTCACGTCGACGCGTCGCCAGCCATTCCCCCATCATCAGCAAAATGCGGTTTGCCGGAGAGTGAGAGGCAAACACGCGCTGCAGATCTTCCGCACTTAGATACTTTGCTAACGGCTCAGTCTGTGGTTTGTGCCGCAGCGTCATGCGCAGACAGTGAGCAAAGGCGATTTGTAGCCGGACAAACTGCCCTAACTCGCGATCATCCGGTAAAACCGTTTTAACTTCACGGAGCAACGAACGCGAAGCGATCATCAGTTGTCCCCAGAGTTGACGCGCTTCAACATAGCGGGAATAACAGGCGTTATTGCGAAAGCCCAAAAAGATGGCAATTGCCACACCGAGAATGCTGAACGGTGCGAGGGTAAATTTGATGCCCAGCATCGTATACCACGGCAGCAGGATGATCACAGCAATAGACAGCAAGAAATTGAGCAGCAAGCGGGACGAGATTTTTGCTAATACGGAGCCATGCCAGACGAATATCAGGCGTAACCAGTGCTGTTGGGGACGAACGATCATGACGATTTTCTGGAAAGAGACGAATCCAACCATTAAACGTGATCTGGATCAAACATTCAAGCACACATAACGTGACATTGTCACCTTCCCTATTCTGAAAGACTCTTCTGGCACAGGACTTACAGTAAGGGAAATAAATCAAACAAATTGTATGTTGTAGCTATAGAGCAGGTATAAGAAACCCGGCCTTAGCCGGGTCACTGTTTTAGCACAGCGGTTTCACCGCTTCACGCATTCCTTTTGACAGAATGGCATCGAGATCGGCGGTCACTTGCTCAACCAGTCCCCCCACTTTCGTCAGGGCTTGCTCCCAGTGCGCTTCCACTGCCAGAACGTCACTCACCAGTTGCTGAGTACTGATCTGGCGATCGCCATGCTGGCTCCAGAGTTGCTGGAATCGGGTGATCCAGTGCGCATCATCCTGAACCGGATAAGCTTCCCCGTTACGCTCCCCGCGATAGAAAGCAATCAGTGCGGCTAACGCGAAGGTCAGACGAGCCGGGAGTTTGCCGTTCGCCTTCTGCCCTGCCAGTAACTGCGGGAGAATACGGGTACGGAATTTGGTCATCCCGTTCAACGCAATCGACAACAACTGGTGCTTAATGTACGGGTTACGGAAACGACCGGTTACCGCACTGGCAAATGATTCAAGTTCATCACGCGGCAGATCGAGGACCGGGATGATCTCCTCATAAATCGCTTTTTCCACAAAGGCGCAGATTTCAGTGTCATTCATCGCCTCGCCGACCGTATCCAGTCCGGCCTGGAATGCCACGGGTACCAGCGCGGTGTGCGCACCGTTCAGAATAGCGACTTTGCGCTCTTTGTACGGCTTGATATCGTCAACAATCAGGACGTTGAGCGGGTATTTGTCGAGACGCAGCTCTGTGGCCAGTGATTTCGGCCCCTGGATCACAAACAGATAGAAGTGCTCGGCGGTATCAAGGAAACCATCGTGATAGCCCAGCTCCGCTTCCAGTTGCGCGGCTTCATCGCGCGGGTAACCCGTAACGATGCGGTCCACCAGCGTAGAACAGAAGACGTTTGCCTGATCCAGCCAGGTAATAAATGCCGCTGGCAGTGCCCATTCTTGTGCATAGCGCAGCACCAGTTCACGCAGCGCATCACCATTATAATCAATCAGTTCACAAGGGATGATGATCCAGCCTTTATCCTGCGCACCGTTGAAATGGCTGTAGCGTTCGAACAACAGACGCGTCAGTTTTGCCGGATAACTCACTGCAGGCGCATCATCAAATTTGTCGCCGGCATGATAGCTAATGCCCGCTTCCGTGGTGTTAGAGAACACAAAGCGCATCTCAGGATTGTGCGCCAGTTTCAGGAACGCATCGTAATCACCGTAAACGCTGATTTCACGATTCACCGAACGAATCAAACGGGCATCGCTGACGGCCTCTCCCTTTTCATTCAGACCACGAATGATTGTCGTGTAAAGGCCATCCTGCGTACTGAGTGAAGGTGGGAATGTACTTTCGATAGGTCTAACAATGACCACACCCGAATTCAGATCGGTATGTTCATTCAGCAGATCTACTTGCCAGTCAACAAAGGCGCGAAGGAAGTTACCTTCACCAAACTGAATGATGCGTTCAGGATAGTGAGCACCGGGAAAATCGCGACGGTTAAGTGTTTTCACAATGGGTTCCCTTTCGATTAGTCATACAACCTGATTAAATTGGTAGAACAGGTTAGCAAAACTTTACGAGAGTAAAACCCTGTTTTGATCAATTCATGACAACTATTTATAGAGATTTATAGAGATTTATAGAAAAGCGTGGTGCCGGTCAGCTTTCCATCAGGCATCAACGCATAGTTCGGGATTTCACCGGCTTTGAGCCAGCCACAAGAGTGGTAGAACAACTCAGCATCACTCCCCGTTGCGGTATCCAGCACCAGCTGCGTTTTTTGCTGCTGTGTTGCGCACGTTTCCAGCGCCATCATCAACTGACGGGCTAACCCCTGACGGCGTGCGCTGGAGTGAACAAGAAGTTTCGCCACGTCCGCACGATGAGGTTGATTTTCCGGCTGCTGGAGGATGAGTTGGACCGTACCGACAATCACGCCTGAAGGGTTGTCGACCGCAAGAACGACGCGCTCCCCTCTGCCCACGCTTTGCGCGACGTCATGCCAGAACGCACGCGCTTTTGACTGTGTAAACGGTAAAACAAAACTGACCGATGCCCCGCGCGTCACGCAGTCGGTCAGGACATCACAGAGCTCATCGATTCTGGCCTCGATGGCTCCCGCATCCAGCACAAAACAGGATTTTGATGGGGTCATGCTGTCTCCTTCATTCATTGAGACAACACGATGCACTTAACATTGTGATAACACAACGGGCAGTGATATAGGATATTGTTATGCCAGATCGCTTTCAGCGAAGACGGCATTGCCAGTCCGGCGATCGCTGGTACGATTACGACCTTCGTTCTTCGAACGATAAAGGCACTCGTCCGCTTCAACCATCAACGTATTGAAAACGTCCGTCAGCAAATGGGTACCGATGCTGCCATTCCCAAGACCAATGCTTACCGTCAGATAGATATTCTGCTGGTTCCAGATAAAGGGTTGCTGCGCGACTGCCTTACGTATATTTTCTGCCAGCAACATTCCCTCTTCGGGGTGCGTTGAGGGAACCACGACGGCAAACTCTTCCCCGCCCATACGCGCCACCAGTCCCCGGTCGCCGATAATCTCTTGAATACGCTGCGCAAATACGCTGAGCACCAGATCGCCACATTCATGGCCGAAGTTGTCATTAATGCTCTTGAAATAGTCGATATCCAGCAGCATGACGGTAATATGTTGCGAGTGCGGATACTCCTGACGCTTCAGCGCTTCATAAAGTCCGGAACGGGAATAGACATGGGTAAGAAAATCGAAATCGGCGCGCAGGGAAACCTGCCTCATCAAGGAATTAATCGCCGCTACACTGACCGAAACCATAATGGGGCAAATCGCCATCGTGGCAATTCCCAGTCGAGCAGAGAACATCTGCGGTGTAGACAATGGTGATGCCACCGCGATATTGATAATCGAATTTGCCACCAGCACAATTTCAACGGCGCCGGTGACAAAAGTCAGCAGACAGGTGACCTGCGGGGTATAACGCACCGCGCACCATATTAGCGCCGGCAGCGGAAAGGCCAGGCTTCCGGCACCACCAATAATGACCGATGCCAGTACCGAGATAATTAATGCCACCACCGGCATCAACTGTTCTGGTTTAAAACGTTTTACCGCGCCGGGAATACCCAGTGTCAGCATACAGGGCACAATCAGCACCCCGGTCGAGAATTGCTCGCTGAACCAGTCAGCCACCAGCGGCCAGAATGAAAGCCGGTCGATGCCAACAGAACCAATCGCACCGATTATTGCGCAGAGCAGTGCCGCAATCAGACAGTAATTAAATAAGCGTAAGGCACTGACGGGCTCATATTTATTTTTCCCCAGTCGTTTATCGCGGATCACCAGTTGGGCGACAACCACGATAAAAACCATATTGGAGAGATTAATAATCAGCGACACCCATCCCCACTCGGTAGTGATCGCATCATAACCCAGCATTGCGACGTAGCTGATAGCATAATAATGCAGTTTGTTAAGCCAGACATAGCGGGCAAAAACCCCGGCGATCACGCCGTTTAGCGGCCAGAACAGCGAGAGTTCATGCACCAGACGCAGTTCCGCGCCAATAAAATAGAACAGAGTGGTTAAAACAAAAATAGCGCTGGCGTTACGCAGTGGACGGCCTTCCTGAAACAACCGGAAAGGCGGAATGTGGAGTGCGTGCATTAAATATCTATCCATATAATTGCCATTGGCAATTATCTCTGCGTATTGATTATATTATTTAAGAGAATAGCATGAATTATTCTCAAAGATAGTCATCCCCCGCCGCGTTACCCTGTTATTTTGTTAAATTTCGCCGTCATTAACCTTTCTTATTTTATGGGTATTTTTATGGCGCTTTTGTAACTATTTAATTATTACGGTTTATTCATCTGGATAACTAACCAGTGATGGATCACGGCGACCACATACTGCTGTTGCTCATCGCTCAACGGCTGCCCCTGGGCGATATTATGCCATTTGGCAAGACACCCACGACAGCAGGTCGCCGTGGCATGCTGGGCGATGAAAACCGGATGACCGCGCATCGGTGTTTGTTTACCGTCATTGACCGGTGCGGCTGGTGCCAGTCGCTTCGCCACAAAATCCGCAGCATGTTGATCGATAACCTCAGCGCCTTTATCCCAGCAATACTGTCTCTCTTTCGTGCCCAGACGAAAACGGGAGCGAAACGGCGAGCGCGACAGACGGGCAAAAAGCGGATCAAACGTGTTCATCAGTAAACTGAGCGTCCTAACCGTTGGGTAAGCTGTTCCAGAACCGCAATCCCTGCCAGTGAATTGCCGGTCGGATCCAGTTCAGGACTCCACACGGCGATCGCCATCTCATGCGGCACGATCGCCACAATTCCCCCACCTACGCCCGATTTCGCGGGCAAGCCGACGCGCCACGCAAATTCCCCGGCATTCTGATACATCCCGCTGGTTGCCATCAGTGCATTGATCTGTCGCGCCTGCATCGGCGTCACCACGGGTTCATTAAGATGAAAGGCTTTTCCCTGGTTAGCGAGAAAGACAAACGTCTTCGCCAGTTCCACACAACTCATTTTCAACGCGCAGTAATGAAAGTAATTTTGCA
Source organism: Citrobacter sp. (assembly GCA_019415335.1). The sequence goes on from DXKH01000085.1 coordinate 27,667, forward strand.
GGACCGTCGTAACGTCATGGTGAAAATTACCGAAGGATTTCATCAGCCAGGCAATGGCAGCGTTACGGGCCGAATGCTCGAACTCCGAACGGGCCACCACCGCATCATAAGCGATATCGGTCACGCCGCTTAGTGCACGAACCACTTCCAGCATGCGTTGACGCGGTGCGCTGAGTCGTCCCTGTAACATGTCGCAGACAACCAGCGCCCCGGCATTAATAAACGGATTGCGTGGGATGCCGTGCTCCATTTCCAGTTGCACCAGCGAATTAAACGGCGAACCGGACGGATCTTTCCCCACCCGTTGCCAGATCTCCTCTTCTGAATAGTGACGCATGGCCACCACCAGACTGAGCACCTTTGAAATCGACTGAATGGAAAAACGTTCTGCCGCATCCCCGGCCTGCCAGAGTTGCCCCTCCACGGTGCAAATCGCAATACCCAATCGGGAACCCTCAACCGAAGCAAGTGCAGGAATATAATCCGCCACTTTGCCCTGACCAATCAGCGGGCGAACCTCCGCCAGAATGGTCTCTAAAATTGAATTGTCCAGGGTGATTGCCACACCACGCTCCTTGCCTGCCGGTCTGAAAAGGGCTGCGAGTATAGCAGAGCTGAATACCTTACGTCAGGCCGGAAGTCGGAATCTCGCCACGGCATGAATCAACTGGTGTGACTCATTATGCAACTGCTGCGAGGAGGCGGATGCCGTATCTACCAGTTCGCGGGTGTCACGGGCGACCAGGTTCAGCGCCTGTAGTTGACGCGTCATCTGATGAATTCGGGTTCCCTGATGCAGCGTCGCGGCTGAAATATCATTCAACGAGGCGCCCAGGTTCTCCACCAGCGCGATCACCTGCTGCAGGTTCTCTTCCAGATGCGTTACCGCGCTTGACCCTTCTTCTATCCCCTGTAGCGAATGATAGATCAGCGCCTGAATATCCTGCGTGGACTGACTGCTCTTACGCGCCAGTAGCCCCACTTCTCTTGCCACCACCGCAAAGCCGCGCCCCTGTTCACCGGCATGGGCGGCTTCAATGGCCGCGTTCAGTGCCAGAATGTTGGTCTGGAAGGCGACGTTATCAATCAGCGCAATAATCCCGCGCATCTCTGCCGAACGTGTCACGATCGCCTGCATAGAACGATTCACGGTATCCATCATTCGGTCACCACCAGCCGCAATGGCACGGGCTTCTTCCGCACGCTGATTCGCCAGTTGGGCAAACCCGCTGTTATCTTCAACGTGGGTTTCCAGCACCGAAATATGCGAGGTGACGTTATTCAGTTCTTCGTTCTGTTTCGCCGACTGCTGATACAAGCGCATATTATTTTGCGCCAGCCTCTCGATATTGTCGGCCATCGCCGTGGTCGCCTCGCTGACCTGCTGGACTAACTCGCGCAACCCCTGCTGCATTGCGCCGATACGCACGTGGAGTTGCGACACTTCCCGATTCGACCCAGGCACCGCGGGGAGCGGTTGTGAGAGATCGCCTGCTGCCAGAACATCAATATGCGCGATCAGTCGACGCAGCGGAGAAATCACCCAGCGCGACATTCCCCACCAGACGGCAATCGCAACGATCAGCAGCATCACCGGCAGTAATAAGAACAGATGCTGGAGATCGAGTAGACGGTCCAGCAGTTGTTGTCGTCCACTCTCTCGTTCCTGGGCTGTGACCTTTTGCACTCTGGCATAGTTATCGTTGAAGTCGGCCTGAAACGCCTGAATGGGCACCGCAAAGAACGCATCGATCGACTGCGTCTTACTTAACCCTGTCACCTGCTCCTGGATACCGCCGCTAAAGCGCTGATAACTATCAACCAACCCGTCGTCCGCCTGCGGGTTCATTTCGCGCCAGGCCTGCCACGCGGTTGTCGACTGGGTTAACGCCTGCCGGGCTTCGTCGATCAACGGCTGCCAGCTTCCTTCAGAACCCGTAGCGGCGTCCTGCATAAAGTAGACGCCCGCCCGATTGAGCAGATCGCTGGCGGTCAGAAGCGCAATCCGCGCCTCTTCGACTTTTGTCTGCTGACGCAGCGCCAGTTGGTTACGCTGTTCATTTTCCCGGGCCTGGCTGACGGAAAACGACAGCATCAGTGATGAGGTCAGTTGTAGAACGGAGAACAGCGCAATGATGCAAAAAATCCCGGCCAACAGGCCAAACTGCTGCGGTAGAAAACGGCGCGCCAGGCGACGTAAAATTTGAGTTAAGTTCATAATATTCTTCAGTATCAACACGTTAAACGCGAGTCTACGAAGCGTAAATGACAAAACTATGGCAGAAATGTGACAAGGCGCCCCGCAGAGCGCCGGAAAGATCAGCGTCGGTTCTTCCAGACAGTCTGTACGTTACAAAATTCATGCAGACCAAAGTGCGAGAGTTCACGACCAAAACCGCTCTTCTTCACACCACCAAACGCCACCCGGGCATCGCTGGCGCTAAAGCCATTAATAAAGACACCGCCGCATTCCAGACGCGCGGCCATTTCCTGTGCCCGGGCGTCATCGGCAGTAAAGAGGGTGGCGGACAAACCAAAATCGCTGTTGTTTGCCAGCTCCAGCGCATGTTCGGCACTTTTCGCTACGGTGATCGCCGCAACCGGCCCGAAAAGTTCCTCGCGAAACGCGGTCATTCCAGGGGTCACATTCGCCAGAACAGTGGCCGGATAATAGTTTCCGGCTCCTGAAGGCTTCTCGCCGCCAAGCAGTAACTGAGCGCCTTCGGCAATCGTAGCCAGTACCTGCTGATGCAGTTCATCACGCAGATCGGCACGCGCCATCGGCCCGAGATCGCTCTCCTCCGCCAGCGGATCGCCCTGCTTCAGCGCGCCCGCTTCCGCCACAAAGCGCTCAATAAAGGATTTTGCGATCCCCTCTTCAAGGATAAAACGTTTTGCCGCCGCACAAACCTGCCCGGTATTCTGATAGCGTCCGGCCACTGCTGCCTTCACCGCCAGATCCAGATCGGCATCGTTAAGCACAATAAACGGGTCGGAACCGCCCAACTCCAGCACACATTTTTTCAATGCCGCCCCCGCCTGAGCGCCAATGGCTGCCCCGGCTCGCACGCTACCGGTCACCGTCACCGCCGCAATTCGTGCATCGTTAATCAACGTGCTGACGCCCTGATTATCTGCATTCAGCCAGCCGTAAACGCCAGCGGGTATCGCCGCATCAGTAAAGACCTGGCTGATGATTTTTGCGCAGCCGGTAACATTTGGCGCAGGCTTAAGCAGATAGCCATTCCCGGCCAGTAAAATGGGAACCGCCCCGCGCAGCACCTGCCACAGCGGAAAGTTCCACGGCATGACCGCCAGAATGGTACCTAACGGACGGTACTCAATCACCGCCTGTTGGTTTTCCACCTGCGTGGGTTCGGCATCCAGCATCGCCGGGCCGTGTTCTGCATACCAGTCACACAACGCCGCCGATTTTGCCACCTCGGCACGCGCCTGATTAATCGGTTTGCCCATCTCACGGGTAATGCACTGCGCCATCGCTTCGCCATGCACACGTAAGGCCTGGCCGATGTCGCGTAGTTTCTGCGCCCGATATGCCACCGTGGTCTGTTTCCAGTCGCGAAATCCCGCAGCCGCGAGCTGTAGCGCCTGTTCAATGTCCTGGGCCGTAGACCACGGCAGCGCTGAAAGGGATTCACCAGTATGTGGGTTAATGGAAATGGCATGGGTTGCCGATGAAATCGTCATACAGTCTCTCCGTCGTTCCTGATGTCATTATCATGGACGCATTTACTCTTTCCGGAAAATGAATAATATTAACCAAACCATTCACGAAAAGAGAAAACTATGGATCTGACCCAACTGGAGATGTTTAACGCGGTCGCCGAAACGGGCAGCATCACCCAGGCGGCGGCGAAGGTGCATCGTGTCCCCTCCAATCTCACCACCCGCATTCGCCAACTGGAGGCTGACCTCGGCGTCGATCTGTTTATTCGCGAGAACCAGCGACTGCGCCTGTCCCCCGCCGGGCACAACTTTCTGCGCTACAGTCAGCAGATCCTCGCACTGGTTGACGAGGCGCGGATGGTTGTCGCCGGCGATGAACCCCAGGGGCTATTCTCGCTGGGTGCGCTGGAGAGCACGGCCGCCGTGCGCATACCGGCCACGCTTGCCCGCTACAATCAACGTTACCCCAAAATCCAGTTCTCTTTGGCGACCGGCCCCTCTGGCAACATGCTGGACGGGGTGCTTGAAGGTCATCTCAATGCCGCCTTTGTCGATGGACCGATTACCCACCCAGGCCTTGAAGGAATGCCGGTGTATCAGGAGGAGATGATGGTAGTCACGCCGCACGGTCACCCGCCGGTGACGCGCGCCAGCGAGGTCAATGGCAGTCACATTTACGCCTTTCGCGCCAACTGTTCCTATCGCCGCCATTTCGAAAGCTGGTTTCATGCCGATCGGGCAATGCCGGGCACGATCCACGAAATGGAGTCCTATCACGGCATGCTGGCCTGTGTGATTGCCGGTGCCGGTATCGCGCTGATCCCCCGTTCGATGCTGGAAAGTATGCCCGGACATCAGCAGGTCGACGCCTGGCCGCTGTCCGGGAACTGGCGTTGGCTGACAACCTGGCTGGTCTGGCGGCGCGGGGCGAAGATGCGCCAACTGGAGGCGTTCATTGAGCTGTTGACGGAACAGAGCTAAAAACGGGATCTGAATCACAAAACGGTTGTCTTTTCATCAGCAAACGTTTTAAGATCCCTGTCTCTCCTTTTCGCAACGAACCGATTCATCCTTATGACAACTCAAACGGTTTCCCGCAAAGTCGCGTGGTTACGGGTCGTTACGCTGGCCATCGCGGCGTTTATTTTCAATACCACAGAATTTGTTCCCGTGGGCCTGCTTTCCGACATCGCACAGAGTTTTAATATGCAGACCGCGCAGGTCGGGATCATGCTGACGATCTATGCCTGGGTTGTCGCGCTGCTGTCCCTGCCGTTCATGTTGCTGACCAGCCAGGTTGAGCGGCGTAAGCTGCTGATATGCCTGTTTGCACTGTTCATCGCCAGCCATGTGCTCTCTTTCCTGGCGTGGAACTTCACCGTGCTGGTGATAAGCCGTATCGGGATTGCCTTTGCGCATGCGATCTTCTGGTCGATTACCGCCTCACTGGCGATCCGCCTTGCCCCTGCGGGTAAACGCGCTCAGGCATTAAGTTTACTTGCCACCGGTACGGCGCTGGCGATGGTACTGGGCTTACCGCTCGGTCGTATTGTTGGCCAGTATTTTGGCTGGCGAACCACCTTCTTCGCCATCGGCATGGGCGCGTTAATCACTCTGATTTGCCTGATCAAACTGCTGCCGAAATTGCCCAGCGAACACTCTGGCTCACTGAAAAGTCTGCCGCTATTATTCCGTCGTCCGGCGCTGATGAGCCTCTATCTGTTAACGGTGGTGGTGGTGACGGCGCACTACACCGCGTACAGCTATATCGAACCGTTTGTACAGACCGTTGCCGGGCTGAGCGCGAATTTCGCCACCGTACTGTTACTGGTGCTGGGTGGCGCGGGCATTATCGGCAGCGTTATCTTTGGTAAGCTCGGCAATCACCATGCCTCAGCGCTTATTAGCATCGCCATCGCGCTGCTGCTGGCCTGTCTGGTGCTGCTGCTACCTGCCGCTGACAGTGAATCTCACCTGGCGGTTCTGAGCATTTTCTGGGGGATTGCCATCATGGTGATTGGCCTCGGGATGCAGGTAAAAGTGCTGGCGCTGGCCCCGGATGCCACGGATGTGGCGATGGCACTGTTCTCCGGCATTTTCAATATTGGTATTGGCGCGGGCGCGCTGGTGGGAAATCAGGTGAGTCTGCACTGGTCAATGTCAACCATTGGCTACGTGGGCGCCGTTCCGGCGCTTGCCGCGCTGATCTGGTCGGTTATTATCTTCCGTAAATGGCCGGTCTCGTTAGAAGAACAGCCACAGCATTCCTGACAGACAGCCCGGTCATTATGACCGGGCTTTTTTTAGTAGGTTTTAATGATTTCCAGCACGCCATTAATAATAAACTGCACGCCCATACAAACCAGCAGGAAGCCCATCAAGCGGGAAATGGCTTCAATGCCGCCCTTGCCCACCAGACGCATAATCGCCCCGGAACTGCGCAAGCACCCCCACAGGATCACCGCCACCAGCGCAAAAATGAGCGGCGGCGCGACGGTAATCACCCAGTCCGGAAAATCAGTGCCATGGCGTACCGTTGAGGCGGAGCTGATAATCATCGCAATGGTTCCTGGCCCCGCCGTGCTCGGCATCGCCAGCGGCACAAAAGCGATGTTGGCAGTCGGCTCGTCTTCCAGTTCCTCCGACTTACTCCGCGCCTCCGGCGATTCATGCGCTTTTTGCTGCGGAAACAGCATGCGGAAACCGATAAACGCCACAATTAAACCCCCGGCGATACGCAAGCCCGGAATGGAGATCCCGAAAGTATTCATCACCAGTTGGCCCGCATAATAGGCCACCATCATGATGGCGAACACGTAAACCGAAGCCATTAGCGACTGGTGGTTGCGTTCCGTACTGTTCATGTTCCCGGCAAGGCCGAGAAACAGCGCGACGGTCGTCAGCGGATTCGCCAGTGGCAGAATCACCACCAGCCCCAGCCCTATTGCTTTAAACAAATCCATCATATTGGCCGTCATTCCTGTTTCACTCATGTATTAGCGGCAAGTATAAGTGGAAAACCATGAAGTTAGCCATTCTGACGCTGTAAGCATTCGTTATCGCGAAGAGGCATAACCAGTAATTATCATTAACAAAATGAAATGTGATGCAGAGCACGTCTTTTCGCTTTTAGCAAAACGTGTGATCGGTAAATCCATTCGTTTGACTTATAGTTGCCTGGGCAATATTATCTGCCGTAACTAACTACTTGCCAGGGCAACCATTGTGAAAAGCACCAGTGACTTATTCAATGAAATCATCCCACTGGGGCGCTTGATCTACATGGTCAATCAGAAGAAAGATCGTCTGTTGAACGACTATCTCTCACCGCTGGATATCACGGCAGCACAGTTTAAGGTGCTCTGCTCTATCCGTTGTGCGGGCTGCATTACCCCGGTTGAACTGAAAAAAGTGCTGTCTGTCGATCTCGGCGCCCTGACGCGCATGCTCGATCGTCTGGTCTGCAAAGGCTGGATTGACAGACTACCTAACCCGAATGACAAACGCGGTGTGCTGGTGAAACTCACCGAACACGGCGCGGCAATTTGTGAGCAATGTCATCAATTAGTAGGACAAGACCTGCACCAGGAATTAACAAAAAACTTAACGGCGGACGAAGTGGCAACGCTTGAGCATTTGCTTAAGAAAGTACTGCCGTAAAACAAGAAGAGGTATGACGATGTCCAGACGCAATACTGACGCTATCACCATTCATAGCATTTTGGACTGGATCGAGGATAACCTGGAATCGCCGCTCTCACTGGAAAAAGTGTCTGAGCGTTCAGGTTACTCCAAATGGCACCTGCAACGGATGTTCAAAAAAGAGACCGGCCATTCATTAGGCCAGTACATCCGCAGCCGTAAAATGACCGAAATAGCGCAAAAATTAAAAGAGAGTAACGAGCCGATTTTATATCTGGCTGAACGTTACGGTTTCGAGTCGCAGCAGACGCTGACCCGGACATTCAAAAACTATTTCGACGTTCCGCCGCATAAATACCGTATCACCAATATGCACGGCGAATCGCGCTACTTGCTTCCGCTGAATCATTGTAACTAACCATCGCCTGTAAACGACGTAATCGAGGAAATCATGAAACTGTTGTCTTCTGCAATGCTGGCCCTGCTGCTTGTTGTCTCAGGTCAGAGCGTTGCGGAGCAATCCGCGCAGTCCACCACGACAAACAGTCGTGACACGATGATTGTCCCCACTTCTCAGGAACAGTCGCCGTTTGATTTTAACCACATGGGTGCGGGAAGCGATAAGTCCGACGAACTGGGCGTGCCCTATTACAACCGGCACAGCCTGTGATTCGTTTTCGCCCTGCTGAAAAGCGGGGCTTTTTTTTGCCAATAGCGATGGCCTGATAAACGCAGCGCCATCACAGCACTAATCGCCGGGCTTAATCCGTCCTACGATCCTCTCACCGGCGCCGCTTTGCGTAAGCGAAAACCAAACACGTTGATGTACAGACCCGCCATAATCAGCACTGCGCCAAACAGCTGTAACGCGCTCAGCGTTTCGTCGAGCAGCAGCGCCGCGCTGGCCAGACCCACCACGGGCACCAGCAGGGAAAGCGGCGCGACGCGCCACGTTTCATAGCGACCGAGCAGCGTGCCCCAGATCCCGTAACCGACAATCGTGGCGACAAAGGCCAGATAGACCAGCGATAAGATCGTAGTCAGATCGATAGCAATCAGGCTGTGTACGATTTGTGTCGCGCCATCGAGGAACAACGACGCCGCAAAGAACGGCAGTATCGGGATCAGCGCGCTCCAGACCACCAGCGACATCACCGGTGGGCGCGAAGCATGCCCCATTATTTTTTTGTTGAAGATATTGCCGCAGGCCCAGCTAAAGGCCGCCGCCAGCGTCAGCATAAAGCCGAGCAAGCCAACATGCTGTCCGTTGAGACTGCCTTCAATCAGCACCAGCACACCAAAGATGGCGAGCGCAATTCCGGCAATTTGTTTGCCCTGCAAACGTTCGCCAAAGGCAAATGCGCCCAGCACGATGGTGAAAAAGGCCTGCGCCTGCAATACCAGTGATGCCAGTCCTGCCGGCATGCCAAATTTGATCGCGCAAAACAGAAAGGCAAACTGACCGAAGCTGATCGTCAGACCGTAACCGAGCAGCAGGGAAAGCGGAATACGCGGACGCGCAACAAAAAATATCGCCGGAAACGCCACCAGTAAAAAGCGTAACCCCGCCAGCATCAGCGGTGGCATTGCATGCAGCCCCACCTTAATGACGACAAAATTCAGCCCCCAAACCACCACCACCAGTAATGCCAACAGCCCGTCTTTGCGCGTCATACCACTGCTCCGCGAAGTTTAAATTTTTGTAAACAAGTTAAAGTAACGGAAATTAGTAACACGCAACAGATCATTAATTCTGGTAGGGATAGCAGTGCACAATAGAACAATTTATCCGCTATACATCACACTTTTGCCGTGTTATTTCTTTACATATCTAAAACAAAAATAACGAAACGCACTGTCGGGCAGAGAAATGAACAAAACGCTGAGACGATCCACCCTCGCTTTACTCGCCTCCTCCCTGTTACTGACGATCGGTCGTGGCGCAACGCTGCCCTTCATGACCATTTATCTGAGTCGCCAGTACGACCTGAGCGTGGATCTGATCGGCTATGCCATGACCATTGCGTTGACCATCGGCGTGGTCTTTAGCCTTGGCTTTGGCATCCTGGCGGACAAATTCGACAAGAAGCGCTACATGCTGCTGGCGATTTCCGCCTTTGCCTTTGGCTTTATTGCTATTCCGCTGGTTGATAGCGTGATGCTGGTGGTGCTGCTTTTTGCCCTGATCAACTGTGCTTATTCGGTGTTTGCTACCGTGCTAAAGGCCTGGTTTGCCGACCATCTCTCGCCCGGCGCGAAGGCAAAAATCTTCTCGCTCAACTATACGGTACTGAATATCGGCTGGACCGTTGGCCCGCCGCTCGGCACGCTGCTGGTGATGCAGAGCATCAACTTACCCTTCTGGCTCGCCGCCTTCTGCTCCGCCTTTCCACTGGTGTTTATCCAGTTGCTGGTCAAGCGTTCTGCCACCGCCGTTAATAGCGAAAATAGTGTCGCGTGGTCGCCAGCGGTACTGCTGCACGATAAAGCGCTGTTCTGGTTTACGTTGTCAGCGTTTCTGGCCTCGTTTGTGTCCGGGGCGTTTGCGTCCTGCCTCTCTCAGTACGTTATGGTCGTTGCCGATGGCAATTTCGCCGAGAAAGTGGTGGCGGTGGTGTTGCCCGTCAACGCCGCGGTGGTTGTCAGCTTGCAGTATGCCGTGGGGCGCAGGCTGACGCCCGGAAACATTCGTCCGCTGATGGCCTTTGGTACGGTCTGTTTTGTCATTGGCCTCGGCGGCTTCATGATCTCCGGCAACAGCCTTTTGCTGTGGGGCGTATCCGCCGCGATCTTTACTCTTGGCGAAGTGATCTACGCGCCGGGTGAATACATGCTAATTGATAACATCGCCCCTGCGGGCATGAAGGCCAGCTATTTCTCAGCGCAATCGCTCGGCTGGCTGGGAGCGGCAGTTAACCCACTGGCCAGCGGCGTCATTCTGACCTCATTCCCCGCCTGGACGCTGTTTGTCGTCCTGATGGTGGCGATTATTGCGGCATGGGCGCTGATGCTTAAAGGTATGCGTGCCCGGCCCTGGGGCCAGCCGGCGCTGTGCTGATCCGATGTCGTGCAGGCGCAGGCCTGCACGTTTGTCAGATAGCCACTAAGCCGCGTACCCCTTCCGACTCCATATCTTCGCCACGTCCACGTTGAATAATGCTGCCGCGCGACATCAGCAAATAGTGGTCCGCCAGTTCCGCCGCAAAGTCGTAGAATTGTTCAACCAGCAGAATCGCCATATCACCACGACGGGCGAGTTGGTTGATGACCTGACCGATCTCTTTGATAACTGACGGCTGAATGCCCTCCGTCGGCTCATCGAGGATCAACAACTGCGGGCGACTCGCCAGTGCGCGACCAATCGCCAGTTGCTGCTGCTGACCACCGGAGAGATCGCCGCCGCGTCGCTGTTTCATCTCTTTCAGTACCGGAAACAGCGTGTAAATCTCTTCCGGAACCATTCGGGCTTCGCGCGACGGAAAGCGCGACAGTCCCAGCAGCAGGTTTTCTTCGACCGTCAGTCGCGGGAAAATTTCGCGGCCCTGCGGCACATACGCGATACCCGCCTGTACCCGCTGATGCGGCTTACGATGGGTGATGTTCTTCTCCTGCCAGTTCACCGTTCCGCTGCGCGCCGGTATCAGCCCCATCAGACATTTCAGCAAGGTGGTTTTACCCACGCCGTTACGCCCCAGCAGACAGGTCACTTCGCCTGGCCGGGCGTCAAAAGTGACGCCGCGCAGAATGTGGCTGCCACCGTAGTATTGATTCAGTTCATTCACCTGCAGCATCTTCTGCACTCCTTAGCGCCCAAGATAGACATCAATCACCTGCTCATTGTCCTGCACCTCGCGCAGACTGCCCTCCGCCAGCACTCGCCCCTGGTGAAGTACCGTGACGTGATCGGCAATGGTTTCTACAAAACCCATATCATGTTCCACCACCATCAGCGAATGTTTGCCCGCCAGCGTGCGGAACAACTCGGCGGTATATTCCGTTTCTGCATCGGTCATGCCGGCAGCGGGTTCATCCAGCAACAACAAATGCGGCTCCTGCACCAGCAGCATGCCGATCTCGAGAAACTGCTTCTGACCGTGTGACAACATCCCGGCACGACGCCCTCTTTCTGCCCGCAGGCGCAGTAAGCCAAGCATCTCATCGATGCGGTCGCGCTGTTCGCTGTTTAACCTTGCGCGCAGTGACGCCCACACTGATTTATCGTTCTTCATCGCCAGTTCAAGGTTTTCTTCCACCGTCAGGGCTTCGAACACCGTCGGTTTTTGAAACTTGCGGCCAATGCCCTGCCGGGCAATGACGATCGGGTCCAGCGTGGTCAGATCGGTTGACTGGTCATACAGCGCCTTACCGCTTTGCGGACGTGTCTTCCCGGTAATCACATCCATCAGCGTGGTTTTCCCCGCGCCGTTAGGGCCAATGACGCAGCGCAGTTCGCCGACGCCAATATTCAACGTGAGATCGGTTAACGCCTTAAAACCATCAAAACTGACGTTGATGTTTTCCAGTTGCAGCACCGGGTCCGTCTGCTGGCGATAGCGGTCACCTGGAACCTGGCGGGTAAAAAGGCCTTCATCCGGCTGCATTATTTGTCTCCTTTGCGGAACAGACCAATCACACCGCGCGGTAAAAACAGCGTGACGCCAATGAAGATCAGCCCTAAAAACAGCTGCCAGTATTCCGGCATGATGACGGTGAAGAGGCTTTTGGCACCATTCACCACCACCGCGCCAATGACCGGGCCGATCAGCGAGCCACGCCCGCCGAGCGCCACCCAGATGGCAGCTTCGATAGAGTTAGTGGGCGACATTTCGCTGGGGTTAATGATCCCGACCTGCGGCACATACAACGCCCCTGCCAGCCCGCACAACACGGCAGAAAGCGTCCAGACCAGCAGTTTGAAACCTTTCGGGTCATAGCCGCAAAACATCAGCCGGTTTTCCGCGTCTCGCACGGCGGTGAGGATCCGACCAAACTTACTGCGCGCCAGCGCAAACCCCAGCCACAGCGCCAGAACCAGCAACAACAGCGTCGCCAGAAATAGCCCAATACGCGTGGTGGTGGCCGTGATCGGCAGTCCGAGCAGCGTGGTAAAACCGGTAAACCCGTTGTTGCCGCCAAAGCCGGTCTCATTACGAAAGAACAGCAGCATACCGGCGAAGGTCAACGCCTGGGTCATGATTGAAAAATAGACGCCTTTAATCTTCGAACGGAAAGCAAAGTAGCCAAAGATCAGCGCCAGTCCGCCAGGCACCAGTACCACCAGCGCCATCGCCCACGCAAAATGCTGGGTTCCCCACCAGAACCAGGGCAACTCGCTCCAGGAGAGAAAGGACATAAACGCCGGTAACCCTTCGCCGGAGGCCTGGCGCATCAGATACATTCCCATCGCATAGCCGCCAAGCGCGAAGAAAAGCCCGTGTCCCAGTGACAGCATTCCGGCATAACCCCAGACCAGATCCAATGCGACCGCCACCACCGCGTAGCAGAGAATTTTCCCGGCAAGCGTCAACGTCCACACGGAAATCGCCAGCGGATGATCGGCGGGCAGCAAAGCGAGAAATGGCAGGATCATCAGCGTCAACAGGAGAATCCCCGCCAGCGCCCGACTGACGCGCGGCGCTTTACGCGCCAGTGTTAAAGTCATTGGCATCGTCATGACTCGGTAACCCTCCCTTTCAGAGCAAACAGTCCCTGGGGTCGTTTCTGGATAAACAGAATGATCAACACCAGAATGACAATCTTCCCGAGTACCGCTCCCATCTGCGGTTCGAGGATTTTGTTGAATACGCCCAGACCAAACGCTGCCGCCACGCTGCCGGCAAGTTGACCGACCCCGCCCAGTACCACCACCAGGAAGGAATCAATGATATAGCCCTGGCCCAATTCCGGGCCGACGTTTCCCAGTTGCGACAGGGCGACGCCACCGAGTCCGGCAATGCCTGAACCCAGTCCGAAGGCCAGCATATCCACGCGCCCGGTAGGAACGCCGCAGCAGGCCGCCATACTGCGGTTCTGGGTCACGGCGCGTACCCGCATGCCCAGTCGTGTTTTATTCAACAGCAGCCAGGTGAAGAACAGCACCAGCAGCGCAAAACCCAGCACCACAATGCGGTTCCACGGCAATACCAGGCTGGCGTAGACCTGTACACCTCCGGAAAGCCACGCCGGATTCGCCACTTCCAGGTTTTGTGCCCCGAAGATCATCCGCACGAGCTGGATCAGCATCAGGCTGATGCCCCACGTCGCCAGCAGCGTTTCCAGTGGACGTCCGTAAAGATGGCGGATCACCCCGCGTTCCAGAATCATTCCCGCGCTGGCGGTAAACAAAAAGGCAACCGGCAAGGCGACCAGCGGATAAAAGGCCAGCCACTGTGGCATAAACTGCGCCATCGCCTGTTGCACCATCCACGTACAGTAGGCCCCAAGCATCAACATTTCGCCGTGGGCCATGTTGATCACCCCCAACAGGCCGTAGGTGATCGCCAGACCGAGCGCCGCCAGCAATAGCACCGATCCCAGCGATAACCCCATAAACGCCTGCCCGAGCAGATCGCCAATCGCCATCCGCTGCTGAATGCGCGCCAGGCTATCACTCGCCGCCGTCCGCACGCTGGCATCCGGTTCATGCGCTTTGTCAGTAAACGGTAGCAGGCGTGCCTGCATTTCCGGATCGCTGGAGTCGCCCAACAGTATGAGCGCCTGACGGCGAACTTCTGCCGACGGACTGGTCAGTTGCAGGTTAGCCAGAACACGGGTCAGACGTGTTTTCACCTCCACATCGGTTTCCTGCGCCAGTCGCTGTTGAATAAAGGGCAGCATGGCTGGCTGTGCATCGCGCTGTAGCGTACGGGTTGCCGCCAGCCTTTGCGTGACACTGTCACTGACAAGTTGATGTGTCGCCAGCGCGCTTGCAACAAGAATGCGTAGTCGATTGGTCAAACGCAGCGGTGTTAATGCGCCGGTTGGGCTGCTTGCACTCCCCAGAGCAACAACCTGCTCTCCCTCACGGGTGAAAGCCTGCTTCGTGCTGTCGGTGAGCAGCGCCTCCCGGCTCAGTGCGGCCAGCAACGGCAGACGCTGGGGTTCGGGTGCTACCGACCACTGTTCGAGCAGTTGCGCCTGGCCGGTACGGCTGGCGGCGACAAACGCGTCGGCATCGCTGGCCTGAACGAACCATGGCAGAAGCCCGAACGCCAGCAGCAAACCGCGAATAAAGCCCATGGCTTTCATGTCGAGATCTCCAGAAATCCCCCTCCACTGGAGGGATAAGAACGTTGATAAACCTTGCGACGCTTTCGCTGGATGACGACTTACGCTTTATCCAGCCTATATCTGCTTACTCCTGCCCGGTGTAGGCCCGATAAGCTTGCGCCATCGGG
>DXKH01000086.1 GCA_019415335.1 Citrobacter sp.
AAGAAGAGTCCAACCAGGCTTTCAAAGCGCTGTTCTGCATCGTGATCCCTTAAGCATCTTTTCTGCTTATTTAATACTCTAAATAGATCACGTTTCAGGAAGGCGGCAAGCTTGCGAATCCCCGGGAGCTTACATCCAGTAAGTGACCGGGGTGAGCAAGTGCAGCCACGCACATGCAACGTGAACTATGACGAGTATTTTCGCCGTGGATACTACCACGCACAGTGATGTGCGTGCCGGGGTTCACTTGTTACGGACTGTCATGTCATCTGCGTCCGCTAAGGAACCTTTAAAAACTGTCTAATAATCGTCGTTGTTCAGGCTGCGACTGCGTTGCACCCGTCTCTCACCCCGGTCACTTAGTGAACTATGCTCCCGGTGATTCGTTCCGTTCGCGCCTTGTCTCGCGCTGAACATCTCGATTATTGCTATCAATGTGGCAGTTTTTAGAGGTTTCCTGCACTGATTTGCCTGATGGCGACCCCGTAGGCCTGATAAGCGAAGCGCCATCAGGCAAAATGTGCCGGATGGCGACGTAAACGTCTTATCCGGCCTACAGGATTGCCACCGTGGGCAATGTCTACTTACGCACTGCGCTGCAACAGCATCGACTTAATATGGCCGATGGCGCGCGTCGGGTTCAGCCCCTTAGGACATACACTGACGCAGTTCATGATGCTGTGACAGCGGAATACGCTGAATGCATCGCTTATCCCTTCCAGACGGCTGTCAGTTTCGGTATCACGGCTGTCGATCAGGAAGCGATACGCCGCTAACAGACCCGCCGGACCGATAAACTTATCCGGATTCCACCAGAAGGATGGGCACGACGTTGAGCAACATGCGCACAGAATGCATTCATACAACCCATCGAGTTTTTCCCGCTGCTCTGGCATCTGTAAATGCTCGCGAGCCGGAGGATTTTGCCCATTATTCAATAAGTAAGGCTTAATCTTCTCATATTGTGCATAGAATTGCCCCATGTCTACTACCAAATCGCGAACCACCGGCAATCCGGGCAGCGGACGGATAACAATTTTCTTGCCGGGCTGAACCAGCGCTGACACCGGCGTGATGCAAGCCAGACCGTTCTTCCCGTTCATGTTCAGACCGTCTGAACCGCACACGCCTTCACGACAGGAGCGACGGAAAGAGAGTGTGGGGTCTTTCTCTTTGAGCTGCATCAACGCATCCAGCAGCATCATGTCACGCCCTTCTTCGCCTTCCAGGGTGTAATCCTGCATGCGCGGAGCGTCATCAACATCCGGGTTATAGCGATAAATTGAAAACTCGAGTTTCATTGTCCTGTCTCCGCATTAGTAAGTACGAATCTTCGGCGGGAATGCCGGGCGCAGTTTCGGTTCCATGTTGACTTCACGTCGGGTCATGGATTCCGTCTCTGGCAGATACAGGGAATGGCACAGCCAGTTTGCATCATCACGCTCCGGGAAGTCGAAGCGGCTATGCGCGCCACGGCTCTCGGTACGGAAGTTGGCGGACACTGCGGTTGCATAGGCAGTTTCCATCAGGTTATCCAGCTCCAGACACTCTACGCGCTGGGTGTTGAATTCGCTGGAGGTGTCGTCCAGACGGGCATTTTTCAAACGCTCGCGAATGGCCTTCAGCTCTTCCAGACCTTTCGCCATCGCATCGCCTTCACGGAAGACCGAGAAGTTATGCTGCATACATTCCTGCAGCGCTTTGCGAATCGCGACGGGATCTTCACCATCACGGTTGTTGTTCCAGCGGTTCAGACGCGCCAGAGACGCGTCGATTTCGTCTTCTGTCGCATCACGCAGTTCGCCCTGCTCGGCGATAGATTCCTGCAAATGCAGACCGGCCGCACGACCAAACACCACCAGATCCAGCAGCGAGTTGCCACCCAGACGGTTAGCGCCGTGTACCGATACGCAGGCAATTTCACCGACCGCAAACAGCCCCGGAATCACCACGTCTTCGCCCTGCTCGTTCACCGTCAGCGCCTGACCGGTCACTTTGGTCGGAATACCGCCCATCATGTAGTGACAGGTTGGGATAACCGGAATCGGCTCTTTCACCGGGTCAACGTGCGCAAAGGTACGGGACAGCTCCAGGATGCCCGGCAGGCGGGATTCGAGAACGTCTTTACCCAGATGGTCGAGTTTCAGTTTGGCATGCGGGCCCCACGGACCGTCGCAACCGCGACCTTCACGGATTTCGATCATGATGGAACGCGCCACCACGTCACGACCTGCGAGGTCTTTCGCATTCGGGGCATAACGCTCCATAAAGCGCTCGCCGTGTTTGTTCAGCAGATAACCGCCCTCACCGCGGCAGCCTTCTGTCACCAGAACGCCCGCGCCGGCAATACCGGTTGGGTGGAACTGCCACATTTCCATATCCTGCACCGGGACACCGGCACGGATAGCCATCCCCACGCCGTCACCGGTGTTGATATGGGCGTTAGTCGTGGACTGATAGATACGGCCTGCACCGCCGGTGGCCAGCACCGTCGCACGGGCTTTGAAGTAGACCACTTCACCGGTTTCGATGCACAGTGCGGTACAACCGACCACTGCGCCATCGGCGTTTTTCACCAGATCCAGCGCATACCACTCGGAGAAAATCGTGGTGTGGTTTTTCAGGTTCTGCTGATAGAGCGTGTGCAGCAGCGCGTGACCGGTACGGTCAGCCGCCGCCGCTGTGCGTGCCGCTTGCTCGCCGCCGAAGTTTTTCGACTGGCCGCCAAACGGACGCTGGTAAATTTTGCCGTCGTCGAGACGGGAGAACGGCAGCCCCATGTGCTCCAGTTCCAGAATCGCTTCCGGACCGGTTTTACACATATATTCGATCGCGTCCTGGTCACCGATGTAGTCCGACCCTTTAACGGTGTCGTACATGTGCCATTCCCAGTTATCTTCATGGGTATTACCGAGCGCGACGGTGATACCACCCTGCGCAGAAACGGTATGGGAACGGGTTGGGAACACTTTGGACAGCAGCGCACAGGTCTGGCCGCTTTGGGAAATTTGCAGTGCCGCACGCATACCTGCGCCGCCTGCACCAATGACTACAGCATCAAATTCTCTGACTGGCAGTTTCATTACACACCCCACACCACAACGAATCCATAAATCACGTAAACCACCAGTGCAACGACGATAGCCAGCTGCAGCGGCAAACGAATTGCCAGAGGTTTAACGTAGTCGGTCAACACCTGCCACATGCCGATCCAGGCATGAATCAAGATGGAAAAAAGTGCCAGCAGGGTGAAGACTTTGGTGAAAGCCGATGAGAAGAAACCGGTCCAGACTTCCCAGGTCAGATCGCCGCTTGTGGCGAAGAAACCCACCATATAGATGATGTATAACGTCAGAACGATAGCGGTAGCACGGACCAGGATGAAGTCATGTACGCCATTGCGTCCTAGTGCGGAGGCGTTGCTTACCATACGAGGACTCCTGCGAGAAGTGAAAGCACGACAGTGATAACAAAAGAGATTTTGGCAGAGCGTTTACCCGCTTCGAATGTTTCTTCCAGATAACCAAAATCCATCATCATGTGACGAACACCGACCACGACGTGATACGCCAGCGCGGTGAGGATGCCCCACATAATAAATTTAACAAAAAAGCTACCCATGATGGCGGATGCCTGCTGGAATCCTTCAGGGGAAGAGAGGCTGGTACCCAGTAACCACAACAGGATCCCGACCGCCACAAAGGTGATCACTCCTGAAACGCGATGGAGAATGGACGCTATCGCCGTGATTGGGAACCGGATCGTTTGCAGATCAAGATTGACAGGTCTTTGTTTTTTCACATTTCTTATCATGAATAACGCCCACATGCTGTTCTTATTATTCCCTTTGGACTTCGGGTACAGAGAGTGAATCTCCTGTAGCCTGAAAGACGACGGGATTTCCTTCCTCCGGTCTGCGTGCGGGTCAGACAGCGTCCTTTCTATAACTGCGCGTCATGTAAAACACTGCTTCCAGATGCTAAAACGACACGTTACAACGCTGGGTGGCTCGGGATTGCAGGGGTTTCCGGAGACCTGGCGGCAGTATAGGACGTTCACAAAATCATTACAATTAACCTACATATAGTTTGTCGGGTTTTATCCCGAACAGTGACACAGGTCACGATAACAACATTTATTTAATTTTTAATCATCTGATTTGACAATCATTAAACAAAGTTGTTACAAACAACACCAGAAAAGGCATATAATGCGTAAAAGTTATGGGGTCACTCTTTAACCTGCAAATAAGTTATGTAACAGCAGGAAGATATTGACCGATCCCTTCAGTACAGTTAATAGTGATAGACAGATTAAATAATTCGGATTGCTAAGTTGTTGATTTGTTGCTAATTCACCATGAGTTAACTGATTTACCTGCAAGCGCCCATTGCTCTGTACCCTGGTTTTCTCCTCTATCCAGAGCGGCGAGCCGAATAACAAACTGGTAACGGTTGATTGATGTATCGATGGCAAATCTCACCTGAGTAGTCTTAAGCTATAAGGCGCTAAGGAGACCGTAAATGGCTGACACAAAAGCAAAAATCACCCTAAATGGTGATACGGCTATTGAACTGGATGTGCTGAAGGGCACGCTAGGTCAAGATGTTATTGATATTCGTAGCCTGGGCTCAAAGGGGATGTTCACTTTTGACCCTGGTTTCACCTCGACTGCATCCTGCGAATCCAAAATTACCTTCATCGACGGCGATGAAGGGATTTTGTTGCACCGCGGCTTCCCGATCGATCAGTTAGCCACCGAGTCTAACTATCTGGAAGTATGCTACATCCTGCTGAACGGTGAAAAACCGACGCAGGCAGAATACGATGCGTTCAGAACCACGGTGACTCGCCATACGATGATCCATGAGCAAATCACCCGTCTGTTCCACGCTTTCCGTCGCGATTCACATCCAATGGCGGTAATGTGTGGGATCACCGGTGCGCTCGCTGCGTTCTATCACGACTCTCTGGATGTTAACAATCCGCGCCACCGTGAAATCGCGGCATTCCGCCTGCTGTCCAAAATGCCGACGATGGCAGCAATGTGTTACAAATATTCAATTGGCCAGCCGTTTGTTTATCCGCGTAACGACCTCTCCTATGCCGGTAACTTCCTGAACATGATGTTCTCCACGCCGTGCGAAACCTATGAAGTGAACCCGGTACTGGAACGAGCGATGGACCGTATCCTGATCCTGCACGCCGACCACGAACAGAACGCATCCACTTCGACCGTGCGTACCGCCGGTTCGTCTGGCGCGAACCCGTTTGCCTGTATCGCTGCCGGTATTGCCTCCCTGTGGGGACCGGCACACGGCGGCGCGAACGAAGCGGCACTGAAGATGCTGGAAGAAATCAGTTCGGTTAAACACATTCCGGAATTTGTTCGTCGTGCGAAAGACAAGAATGACTCTTTCCGCCTGATGGGCTTCGGTCACCGTGTTTACAAAAACTACGATCCGCGTGCGACCGTGATGCGCGAAACTTGCCATGAAGTGCTGAAAGAGCTGGGTACCAAAGATGACCTGCTGGAAGTGGCGATGGAGCTGGAGCACATCGCGCTGAACGACCCGTACTTCATCGAGAAGAAACTCTACCCGAACGTCGACTTCTACTCCGGTATCATCCTGAAAGCGATGGGCATCCCGTCCTCCATGTTCACCGTAATCTTCGCCATGGCGCGTACCGTTGGCTGGATTGCACACTGGAGCGAAATGCATACCGATGGCATGAAAATCGCGCGTCCGCGTCAGCTGTACACCGGCTACGAAAAACGCGATTTTAAATCTGACCTTAAGCATTAATCGTCAGGCCGCCGGATGGCGACGCTTCCGCGTCTTATCCGGCCTACGGTTGTCAATTAGTAGGCCGGATAAGCGTCAGCGCCATCCGGCATTTTCCCCCACCTTTTCTTGACCCTCGCTATATTAATCTTCTCCCTCCTTCTCTATGATTTACGGATAGTTTGTTCATTTTCTTTCGGGAGCACGGAATGCCAGTTCTGCGGTGGGGCCTGCTGTTTTTGCTGTCACTTCTTTTGTCCCTGCTCTTTCTCTGCATTCATCTTCCGGCGGCCTTACTGCTTGGCCCGATGATTACCGGCATTCTGTTCAGCCTTCGCGGTATCTCTCTGCAACTCCCCCGCTGTACGTTCCTCGGTGCTCAGGCCATTCTCGGCTGTATGATCGCGCAAAATCTTTCTGCCTCCTTGTTAACCACCCTGGCGGCGAACTGGGCGGTAGTACTGGCGGTGTTGCTGGTGACGCTGCTCTCCAGTACGGTCGTCGGCTGGCTGCTGGTTCGCTACAGCTCGCTACCGGGCAACACCGGCGCGTGGGGCTCATCACCCGGCGGCGCGGCGGCAATGGTCGCGATGGCCCAGGATTACGGTGCCGACATTCGTCTGGTCGCCTTTATGCAGTATCTGCGGGTGCTGTTTGTCGCTGGCGCGGCGGTGCTGGTGACCCGGTTTATCATGGGTGAAAGCGCGGAAACCGTCAGCCAGCAGATTGAGTGGTTCCCGCCGCTGAGCGGCAATTTGTTCACGACGCTGCTGTTAGCGGCGGTTGCCAGCGTTGTTGGACGATTGCTGCGCATCCCCTCAGGAACGATGCTGGTGCCGATGTTGGTCGGTGCAGTACTGCATGCAAGCGGCGTGATGGTGATTGAACTGCCGGAATGGCTGTTGGCGATAGCGTATATGATTATTGGCTGGCAAATTGGTTTAGGGTTCGACAAACATGTCTTCTTTATGGCCCTGCGACCGTTACCCCAGATCCTGCTCTCCATCTTCGCCCTGCTCGCCATTTGCGCAGCCATGGCCTGGGGCCTCGCCCACTATATGCAGATTGATTTTTTAACCGCCTATCTTGCCACCAGCCCTGGCGGGCTGGATACGGTTGCGGTGATTGCCGCCGGCAGTCACGCCGATATGTCGCTGATCATGGCGATGCAAACCCTGCGCCTGTTCAGTATTCTTCTCACCGGCCCCGCTATCGCCCGTTTTATTTCAGCCAAAGCGCCGCGACAGGCGCACTAATGCTGGCACTGCGGACACCAATAAAACGGACGCGAGGAGAGCGTGGTTTTCTCGATGATCCCGCCGCAGCGTTCGCAAGGCTCACCGTCGCGATGAAACACCTTAAAGCGGAATAGGGCACCATGATGCTTGTTGTCATTCACCTGCCCGCGCGTGGTATACGACAGGCGCGGAATGTCCAGCAACGCATGCGCTAACGCAGTCAACTGCGCCTCGCTGAGATCGCGAGCTTTATGCTGACCGGTTAACCCCACCTGCCAGAGGATCTCCACCCGCAGATAGTTTCCCAGCCCGGCAAGAAAGGCTTGATCCAGCAGCAGACCGGAAAACTGACGGTTGCGAAAACGCGGCGAGAGTAATCGGGCTTTCACCGCGTCAGGCGTCAGACGCGGGTCCAGCACGTCCGGCCCGACCCGTTGCAGGAAGGGATGGGTAGTGAGCTGTTCCGGCGTCAACATCTCGATGTCAGACGCGCTGTAGAGCAGAATGGTTTTATCCGCGGTTTGCAGTTTAACGCGCAAAATACGGGTGGTTTGCGGCGTGTCGCCACTGTCCACCACGCGCCAGACGCCATACAGCTGGTTATGGCTATAGAGCGTCAGACCGGAGGAAAAATGCGTCAGCAGCGCTTTGCCGCGCGTTTCCATTGCCGTGATGGTCTGCCCCACCAGCGTGGATTGATACGGTTTTAACTGCGCAAAGGCAAACCAGACATCCGTCAGGGGTTTGCCTTTGATCGCCGCCTCCAGGTTATCCGCCGCGCGGCGGATCTCCGGGCCTTCAGGCATGGTTCTGTCCTTATCTGAGAAGATTAATGCGTGGCGCCACCTGTCACGGCGATATCATCGTCGACCTGCAATGCGGTGGCAATCGCCACTTCCAGCGCCAGACGCACCGTTTCTGCCGCCATACTGGATGCTCCCGGATGCGCCGCCGCCTGTTGTGGCAGATAAGGGATATGAATGAATCCCCCCTTCACCTCCGCGATGCCGCTCAGTTTGTGCAGCAATCCATACATCACATGGTTGCAGACAAACGTCCCCGCCGTCTGTGAGACCGACGCCGGTACGCCCGCTTCACGCATCGCCGCCACCATCGCTTTGATGGGAAGCGTGCTAAACCAGGCCACGGGTCCGCCTGCAACAATCGGCTCATCCACCGGCTGTTGGCCTTTGTTATCCGGAATACGGGCGTCGTCGACGTTGATCGCCACGCGCTCAACGGTAATATCCGTTCGTCCGCCCGCCTGACCGATGGCCAGCACCAGCGACGGAGAGAGCGTATCAATGGCGGAGTTCAGCACACTGAGCGACTCGCCAAACACACACGGAAGCTGGCGCGCCACCACGCGACACCCGGCGATGATAGCATTGTCGAGCGACGAGACCACTTCCCAGGATGGGTTAACCTGCTCGCCGCCGAAGGGCTCAAATCCGGTGATTAATACCGTTTTCATCCGTCCTCCTTACAGGAACATCAGGAAATACATCAGGAACACGTTGACTAACAGGAGCAGTATGCCGGTCGGCACCTGCGCTTTAATGACCGCGTTTTTATCCGGCAACTCCAGCAGCGCGGCGGGCACAATGTTGAAGTTTGCCGCCATCGGCGTCATCAACGTGCCGCAATAGCCGGAGAACATCCCGATGGCCGCCATCACCGCCGGGTTTCCACCGTGCTGGAGTACCAGGATCGGAATGCCAATCCCTGCCGTGACAATCGGGAAGGCGGCAAACGCATTCCCCATCACCATCGTCAACAGGGCCATCCCAATGGTATACACCGCCACCGCGATAAAGCGGCTGTCGACGGCCAGATACTCTTGCGTAAGATACGAAATGCCGCTGCCAACGCCTGCCGCCGTAAACAGCAGTCCTAACGTTGCAAGGATCTGCGGCAGAATAAATGCCCAGCCGATGGAGTCCAGCAGACGACGCGCTTCCTGGATCGGCTGATGGACCTTCTCATGGGTCATTTTGATTGCCATGCCCAGGCCAATCAGTGAACCAGCAGTCATCGAGAACAGCGTCACCAGCGTGGCATGATTACCCGGTCCAAACAGGGCGTCCTGCAATCCCGGAATGTGGTTGAACATCAGTACGCCAATCACGGTGACCACCGGAATAGCCAGCGCCGGATAAAACAGGCGGTTCCCCAGACGCGTGGCGCTCTCTTCCCGCTGCTCGCGGGTGCGTTGATGATAACTTCCCAGCTTCACGCCGCCAAAACCGGCGATCAGCGCCATGAGCACCACCGCGACACCGACGGCAATGTTAACCGTACGTTTGTCGCCCACCAGTTGATACGTCCAGTCGCCCAGCAGGAATAACAGCCCGTAAACGCCCCAGAATAACCCGGTCGTCAGCCGACGCGGATTCGCTTTATCCTGCCAGGACATCATGGCGACAATCAGCAGAACGATCCCCGCCAGCCAGTAGAGGTAGCTTTGTTGAAAATTCATTGCGCCTCTCCTTTGCGGGTATCAACAGAACCGGCTTTCGCCATCTCACGTTGCAGATAGCTGTCCAGCCGCCACAGGCGCGTACCGTGGATCACGAAGGCGCACAGGGCGGTTGGGATCCCCCACAAGGCAATGTGCAGCGGTTCGGTCTGAATGCCGCCGGACTCCAGCATAAAGTTGTGCATGAAGATAATCGCGCCGAACGCCACGAAGATATCCTCACCAAAAAAGAGTCCCACGTTATCCGTCGCTGCCGACATCGCTCGCAGACGGTAGCGCACCGCGCCGGGCAAAGCCCCGTACGCTTTCTCCGCCGCCCCTTCCGCCATAGGCGCTAACAAAGGGCGCACCATTTGCGGATGACCGCCCAGGCTGGTCAACCCCAGCGCCGCGGTAGCTTCACGAACAAACAGATAAACGATCAGCAAGCGACCTGAGGTGGCGCTTTTAATCCTGGCAATCCACGCCTGGGCGCGTTCTTTCAGGCCGTGACGCTCGAGCAGGCCGATCACCGCCAGCGGGATCAGCAGGATAAACGGCAGGTTGCGGGTGTTGAGAAAACCTTCACCCAGTTTTTCGAGGATCGTGGCGATCGGCATTTGCGCCGCCAGTCCGGTGACGATCCCGGCGACAATGACCACCAGCACCGGGTTAAAACGTAAAAGAAATCCAACCACAATGACGGCGATGCCCATCAGTGGCCAGAGCGTTATTGCATCTCCCATAATCCATTCCTGTCTGTTGTGTTTTGTTGTGGTGTTTTTATATGCGCAGCCCCTCAACGGAGGCTGCGTCAGTGTGTTTATGCAACAATGGCGATACCGCGAGCGTCAAACGCCGAACGTAAACGTCGGGCGAAGGCCAGCGCGTGTTCGCCATCGCCATGAATACAGACCGTTTGCGCGACGACGCTTGCCCACTCGCCGGTGAGGCTTTTTACGCGTCCACTCTCAACCATCCCCAGCGTTTGCGCCAGCGACTGTTCTTCGTCTTCAATCAGCGCGCCCGGTTGACTACGCGGCACCAGGCTGCCGTCCGCCTGATAACCGCGATCGGCAAACACCTCCTGGCGCGTGGCAAGACCGTAACGCTCACCCGCGCGGATCAGCTCGCTTCCCGCCAGGCCGACCAGAATCAGCGCCGGATCGCAGGCGTATACCGCTTTCGCAATGGCATCCGCCAGTTGCGGATCTTTCGCCGCCTGGTTGTAGAGCATGCCGTGGGGTTTCACATGGCGCATGACGCCGCCTTCTGCCCGGGCCATTGCCGCCAGCGCACCGATTTGATACAGCGTTTGCGCGTAGACCGTTTCCGCAGGCAGCGTCATTGCCGTGCGGCCAAAGTTTTCCCGATCCGGAAAGCTCGGGTGTGCGCCAATGGCAACGCCATTTTTCAGCGCCTCGCGCACGCTGGCCAGCATGGTTTGCGCATCGCCGGCATGAAAACCGCAGGCAATGTTGGCCGATGAGACCAGCGTCAGCAGTTCTCCATCGCTGGCACAGCCTTCACCGAGGTCCGCATTTAAATCAATGTTCATCGTTGAGTCGCCATGTGAGTTGTTCCAGATAGCGCTGTTGGTCCTGCCGCGCTTTCAGCGCCTCCTCCAGCGAACACTGAACAAAGTGAATCGGTTGACCGAGCGGGATCTGCGCCAGATGGTACATATCAGCCTCGATAATGCAGGCGATGCGCGGATAGCCACCGGTCGTCTGAGCATCGTTCATTAACACAATCGGCTGGCCGTTATGCGGCACCTGCACTACGCCTGGCAGCAGACCGTGCGACACCAGTTCCCGATCCGTCGTTCGCGTCAGCGGTTGCCCCTGCAAGCGATAGCCCATCCGGTTACTCTGTGGACTGAGATACCACGGCGATCGCCAGAACGACTCCTGCGAAACGGCGTCAAACTCGTGGTATTCCGGCCCCGGCAGCGCCCGAATGCGGTTCCCCCATAGCAGCTGTTTTACCCCTCGAGCTTCCAGGAACGGGCGTCGGGGTTTGCCGGTTGCCAGCCGGTCGCCATCTTTGAGCAGACGTCCTTCCAGCCCGCCAATGCCCACTTTGAGATCGGTACTGCACGACCCCATCACTTCCGGCACGTCGATACCGCCCGCGACGGCAAGATAGCTGCGCATACCGTGCTGCGGACGTTTTAGCGCCAGACGCTGACCCGCTTTCACCGGCAGACGCCAGCCCGTCCAGACGGGGTGGTTATCCAGCCACGCTTCGCATCCCGCGCCGGTCAGGGCAAACCAGCCGTCGGTTTCAAATTCCACAACCAGTTGTCCGAGGGTAATTTCCAGCACCGGCGCATTCGCCTCATTGCCCACCAACAGGTTGGCGATTTGCATTGCCGGTTTATCCAGCGCGCCACAGTGGCTGACGCCTGACTGACGAAAACCGTGACGACCGCCGTCCTGAACCGAGGTGTACAGTCCCGCGCGAATAATATTCAGCATACCCCCTCCTTCTGCGGGATAAAGCGCACGCTATCGCCAGGGCGCAGGAGAACCGGTTGATCTTTTTTCGGGTCGAACAGGGGCAGCGATGTATGACCAATCAACTGCCAGCCACCTGGCGTTGGCAGCGGATAAATACCGGTTTGCGGCCCACCGATACCCACCGATCCTGCCGGAACGATCAGACGCGGTTCTGCGCGTCTTGGCGTGTGTAGTTGTTCCGGTAAGCTACCGAGATATGGGAATCCCGGCTGAAAACCTAAAAACCAGACCACGTACTCGACCGACGCGTGCAGTTCCACCACCTGCTTTTCGCTCAGACCGCTGTGACGGGCGACCTCTGCCAGATCGGGACCGCCTGCACCGCCGTAGGTCACCGGAATGTCGATATAGCGCGAGTCAGGCTCCAGCGCCTCACTCTCTTCCCACCAGCGTTGCAGGCGTTCAATCGCATCCAGCGCCAGCGTTTGCGGGTCGCGCAGGATCACCGTGATATTGTTCATTCCTGGAATGGCTTCAACGACATTTGGCGTCTCGACCAGTCGCTGGGCCAGCCGCCAGATACGTTTCTGGCTCGCCAGCGTCACCGGCGGCTCAAGCTCCAGCACCACCGCCGTTTCACCTAACAGATAACAACGCGCTCGTTGCACTTGCGTTCCTCTTGTTCTAACCACCCGCTTCATCAGGCGTTATTGTCGCAGCCAGTCTGGACTCGGACGGCGCGCAAAAACCGGAGCGTACAGGGAGTACGTGAGGATTTTGAGCACTGCCCAGGGCCAGAATGGCAAGTAAAATAGCCCTTATGAGGCGGGTTATGCAGGGTTGGGAATATCAATAAACGTCACATCCAAATCGGTGTTCTCCGTCAGCCATTCGCTGAGCGCACGGATCCCGCCGCGTTCAGTGGCGTGATGCCCGCCGGCGTAAAAATGCAGCCCCTGTTCACGGGCAGAGTGGATGGTTTGTTCGGAAACTTCACCAGTGATAAAGGCGTCAACACCAAACCGGGCGGCGCTGTCGATGAAGCCTTGCCCGCCGCCGGTGCACCAGGCGACGCGTTTGACGGTATCCGGCCCGGTATCACCGCACCACAGCGGCTTGCGCCCAAGACGCGCTTCAATCCACGACGCCAGTTCCAGTCCAGGGACCGGCATTGCCAGCTCCCCCCAGGGAACCAGCGGCTCGATTTCCCCCATCACGGTGATCCCCAGCAGGGCCGCCAGTTGTGCGTTGTTACCCAGCTCCGGATGCGCATCCAGCGGGAGATGCCAGCCGTAGAGGTTAATGTCATTCGCCAGCAGCGTTTTCAGGCGATTGCGCTTCATCCCGCGAATCACCGGGGACTCACCTTTCCAGAAATATCCATGATGAACGATGACCGCATCGGCCTGCAGACGCACCGCTTCATCCAGTAACGCCTGACTGGCGGTCACGCCGGTGACGATTTTCTGCACCGTTTCTTTGCCTTCAACCTGCAAACCGTTTGGCGCGTAGTCGCTGATGGCGGCGCTGTTCAGTTTCTCGTTGATCAGTTGTTCCAGTTCGGTGTTTTTCATCATCGATCCCTTGTTTATTTATGCACTCCGTTAACATAGCGTCCCTGTGGCGGTTCGTCGATAGACAATTATTAGCCATATTAAGAAACCATCACCGCGCGCTTAGCCATAAAAAAGGGGCGTGTTTACGCCCCTCTTTCTGAATAGTTATGACGTCAGATCGCATAGCCACCGTCAGCTTTTTCGTGCGGCCTCATACGCGGCGAGCGTCTCCTGACGCGCCTGTTGGTGATCGACAATAGGCTGCGGATAGTCGAGCGTGATGCCTTCTTTCATCGCCCATTTCCACGGTTCGTGAATCGCCTTGCCCGGTACATCGCTAAGTTCCGGGATCCACTGGCGGATAAACTCACCGTCGCGGTCGAACTTTTCACCCTGCGTCGTCGGATTAAAAATACGGAAATACGGTGCGGCGTCGGTTCCGGTAGAGGCCGCCCATTGCCAGCCACCGTTATTTGCGGCCAGATCGCCATCGATCAGTTGCGACATGAAATAGCGCTCGCCTTTACGCCAGTCAATCAGCAGATCTTTCACCAGGAAGCTCGCCGTAATCATCCGCAGGCGGTTGTGCATCCAGCCGGTGGCGTTCAGTTGCCGCATCGCCGCATCAACAATCGGGTAGCCCGTTCTCCCCTCCTGCCAGGCCTGCAAATCGGTCGCACTGTCCCGCCAGCGCACGCGATCGGTCCAGAGAATAAAGGGGCGGTGTTTACACAAACCAGGATGGTACGTCATCAGATGGCGATAAAATTCGCGCCAGATAAGTTCGTTCAACCAGACGCTGCCTGCACCGCCGTCCAGCGCCTGCGGCTGTTCCGCCAGCAGGCGATGCAGACACTGGCGCGGCGATAAGCCCCCCGTTGCCAGACTGGCGGATAAACGACTGGTACCCTCAATCGCCGGGAAGTCACGCCGTTCGTCGTACTCGCCCGCCCCCTGTTGGCAAAACTGACGCAGCCGGGCAATCGCGGCTCTCTCTTGTACCGGGAAAAGAGTCTGGTCAAAATCCTGCTGCGGATAGTTAAGGCTGAGCAACGGTAATGATGACGAAACATCATGCCCCTCACGCCGCTCGGGCGCGGGAACGCACTCCGGCATCCCCTCCTTCAGCCGTTTCAACCAGGCGTTTTTAAACGGCGTGAAGACTTTATACATCTCATGATTTCCCGTCATCACCGAACCTGGCGGCAGGATCACGCTATCATCAAACCCTTCGCAAACCACATGCGGCAGCGCCCTTTCCACTGCCGCATCACGTTCACGCTCATTCACTTCATACTCGTAGTGGTAGAACAGATGGCTGACGTCCTGCTGTTCGCACACCGCTTTCACCGTTTCAATGCTGGCCGCAAAATCATTGACCTCTTCAAACAGCAGCGGAATACCCTTTTCCACCAGCGCCTGTTGTAAGGCGTTTAGCTGAGCCTGGATAAAGGCGGCCTGGCGCGGCGACATCTCATGGGTCGCCCACTGTCCTGGCGTAGAGATAAACAACGCCACGACGCGCGCGGCGCGATGGCAGCAGGCGGCGGCAAGGGCAAGATGGTCATGCAGACGGAGATCGCGACGAAACCAGACCAGATGGGTGGACATAACACTCCTGAATGAAAAAAATCAACTCCCGTAGCGCAGCCGCAGGGCTTCCGGCCAGGGATCAAAATAGCGTTGTCCGGCGAGATACGCATCCGGATATTCCGCCATATAGTGTTTGAGCAGCGTCACAGGCGCAAGCAGTGGTTGCGTAGCGCGTCGGTAGCCGTCAATGAGGGATGCCAACTCCTGCCGCTGACGGGCATTGAGTTGTTTGCGAAAATAGCCCTGAACATGCATCAGGACATTGGTATGGTTACGCCGGGTGGCAGGATGAGACATCAGTTTCATCAGGCGAAGACGATATTCAATGAAAAAGTCATCAAGGCTTTCCCACTCGTGCAGAGCAGCGACAAAGCGCCCCAGCTCGCGGTATTCCGGCTGTGAATGGGCCAGCAGCAACAGCTTATAGCGGCTGTGATAGTCAATCAGCGCGCCACGCGTGAGTCCTTGTTGGCGCAGTCCGTGCAATTCATGCAGGGCATAAATCCGCGCGACAAAATTTTCCCGTAATTGTGGGTCGTGCAATCGCCCGTCCTCTTCAACAGGGAGCCACGGGTAAGACGCCATCAGGACTGACGTAAAAATACCGCGACCGGCTTTGCGATTGTTTTTCCCATCGGCGTCATAAACACGTACACGTTCCATGCCACAACTGGGGGATTTCGCGCAGACAATATAGCCACAAAGGTGCTCGAAACGGCTGACACGTTCTTCACTGAACGCGGTCATCGCCTGAGTTAAATCACCCTCACGCCGATCGCTGAAACGCAATGCCATTGCCTCTTCGATTTTGACTAAACGCAATGCAGGACGCGGCACCGGCAGGCCGATCGCCATTTCCGGACAGACGGGTTCAAAGTGTACCCACGGTGAAAGTTCTTCGACTGCAAAGGTCAGGCGTTTATGTCCACCATCAAAGCGAACCGCCTCCCCTAACAAACAGGCGCTAATGCCAACAGGGATTTTCTCGCTCATGATGTCTCCTATTCCA
This sequence comes from Citrobacter sp., assembly GCA_019415335.1. Next base: position 16,103 of record DXKH01000086.1, read on the forward strand.
TTTCTGAAATAAGTGTAGACACAGAGACATAAAAAAACCGCCACATTGCTGTTGGCGGTTTTCTGAACGCGATTGCCTTAGTAGAAATCGCAGGTGGCTTTTTCAGCCTGATCCATCCACACCGGTTTATCGCTGGTTTTTGACCACACGCGGTGTAAATAGCTATAAAAACGGGCGCGGTCTTTCCAGAACAACATGACCGGCAGTGCCAGCACCCCAGCCACAACGGCGAAAGTACGGCGTAACAATACAACATGTGCTGGATATTCTTTATACAACCCCATGATTCTCTCCCCTTTATCTGGCCGGTAATCATCACCGGTAAAGTCAAATTGGTTATCTGCTGAAAATAGTACCGCTTTGCGTGTAATTTTACTACTCATCCGACCACTTAATTTTATCTATTTAAGCTTTATTTACATTCATCACGTAATTAAGTTACTAAAAGGTTAAATTAATACTAATCATCAGTTAAATAATGGTCTTTGCCATTTTTATACTTTTTTTACACCGCCAACGTCGATTTTTGCGAAATCTTTGCAGCCAGATATTTACGCTTTGTTTATCACATTTATGCCACTGGAGGTGCACTGTGAGTGCAGGCGTGATAATCGGTATCGTGCTGATTTTCTTATTATTAGGTTACCTGGTGTATGCATTAATCAATGCGGAGGCGTTCTGATGGCTGCGCAAGGATTTTTACTCATCGCCAGTTTTCTGCTGATTCTGTTCGTGCTTGCCAGGCCGTTAGGTGCGGGCCTGGCGCGGCTGATCGGCAATAACTCGCTACCCGGTACGGCAGGCGTTGAACGTCTGATCTGGCGCGGGTTGGGCATTTCGCCACACGAAATGAACTGGAAGCAGTACCTGCTGGCGATCCTCGCGTTGAATGTGCTGGGGCTGGTCATTCTGTTTCTGCTGTTGGTGGGGCAACACCTTCTGCCACTGAATCCACAGCAGTTGCCTGGCCTGTCATGGCATCTGGCGCTCAACACCGCGGTCAGCTTTGTTGCTAACACCAACTGGCAGTCCTACAGCGGGGAAACCACCTTAAGCTATTTCAGTCAGATGGCCGGGTTGACGGTACAAAACTTTTTATCTGCCGCAACCGGGATCGCCGTGGTGTTCGCCCTGATCCGTGCCTTTACGCGCCAGAGCATGAGCACGCTCGGCAACGCGTGGGTCGATCTGGTACGCATTACGCTGTGGATCTTATGCCCCATCGCGCTGGTGATAGCCCTGCTCTTTATTCAGCAAGGCAGCCTGCAAAACCTGCTGCCCTATCAACCCTTCACCTCCCTGGAAGGCGTGCAACAACTGCTGCCGATGGGGCCGGTGGCCTCGCAGGAAGCCATCAAGATGCTGGGGACCAACGGCGGCGGCTTCTTTAACGCCAACTCTGCCCACCCGTTCGAAAATCCGACTGCGCTGACCAACATGGTGCAAATGCTGGCAATCTTTTTAATTCCAGCCGCGCTCTGTTTCGCGTTTGGCGACGCGGCAGGCGATCGCCGTCAGGGGCGGATGTTGCTGTGGGCCATGTCGCTCATCTTTATCGTCTGCGTTGCGGTGGTGATGTGGGCAGAGGTTCAGGGTAACCCGCATCTGCTGCAGTTTGGTGCTGATTCCAGTCTCAACATGGAAGGCAAAGAGAGCCGCTTTGGCGTGCTGGTGAGCAGTCTGTTTGCGGTGGTCACGACAGCGGCCTCGTGCGGCGCGGTGATCGCCATGCACGACTCGTTTACCGCACTGGGCGGCATGGTGCCGATGTGGCTGATGCAGATTGGCGAAGTGGTATTCGGCGGCGTCGGTTCGGGTCTTTACGGCATGCTGCTGTTCGTGCTGCTGGCGGTGTTCATCGCCGGACTGATGATTGGCCGCACGCCAGAGTACCTGGGCAAAAAGATCGACGTTCGCGAGATGAAAATGACCGCGCTGGCGATTCTGGTCACCCCTGCGCTGGTCTTACTCGGCACCGCGCTCGCCATGATGACCGAGGCGGGGCGCAGCGCCATGCTCAACACAGGCCCGCACGGCTTTAGCGAAGTGCTGTACGCCGTCTCTTCCGCCGCCAACAACAACGGCAGCGCCTTTGCCGGTCTGAGTGCCAACACCCCGTTCTGGAACTGTCTACTGGCGTTCTGCATGTTTGTTGGTCGCTTCGGGGTCATCATCCCGGTGATGGCGATTGCCGGTTCGCTTGTCGCGAAAAAAAGTCAGCCGGCCAGTCCCGGTACGCTGACAACTCACGGCGCGCTGTTTATCGGCTTACTGATCGGCACGGTGCTGTTAGTCGGCGCCCTGACCTTTATTCCTGCACTGGCGCTTGGCCCAGTCGCTGAACACCTTTCCTTACGCTGAGCGATGCGGAGCACAATGTTATGAGTCGCAAACAACTGGCGCTGTTCGAACCCTCTCTGGTCGCTCAGGCGCTGATGGACGCAGTGAAAAAATTAAGCCCACATACCCAGTGGCGCAATCCGGTGATGTTCATCGTCTGGATGGGTAGCCTGCTGACCACCATGATTACCGTTGCGATGGCGACAGGACAGATGGCGGGCAGCGCGTTGTTTACCGGGGCGATCAGTCTGTGGCTTTGGGTCACCGTTCTGTTTGCCAACTTTGCGGAAGCGCTCGCCGAGGGTCGCAGTAAAGCGCAGGCCAACAGCCTCAAAGGGGTGAAAAAGACGGCGTTTGCCCGCAAACTGCGCGAGCCGAAGTACGGCGCGAAGATGGACCACGTCCCGGCCGATGAGTTGCGTAAAGGCGACATCGTGCTGGTGGAAGCAGGCGACATCATTCCCTGTGACGGCGAAGTCATTGAAGGCGGTGCCTCCGTGGATGAAAGCGCCATCACCGGCGAGTCCGCGCCGGTGATCCGCGAATCCGGCGGCGATTTCGCCTCGGTGACCGGCGGGACACGTATTCTCTCCGACTGGCTGGTGATCGAATGTAGCGTGAACCCTGGCGAAACCTTCCTTGACCGGATGATCGCCATGGTCGAAGGCGCGCAGCGTCGTAAAACGCCCAACGAGATTGCCCTGACCATTCTGCTGGTAGCCCTGACGATTGTCTTTTTGCTGGCAACCGCAACGCTGTGGCCGTTTTCGGCATGGGGCGGTCACGCGGTCAGCGTTACGGTGCTGGTCGCCCTGCTGGTTTGCCTGATCCCAACGACAATCGGTGGGTTACTCTCCGCGATTGGCGTCGCCGGGATGAGCCGTATGCTCGGCGCGAACGTCATCGCCACCAGCGGACGCGCCGTAGAAGCCGCAGGCGACGTGGACGTGCTGCTGCTGGATAAAACCGGCACCATTACCCTCGGTAACCGTCAGGCCTCGGACTTTCTGCCTGCACAGGGCGTGGAAGAAAAAACGCTGGCCGACGCCGCACAGCTCTCGTCGTTAGCCGATGAAACGCCGGAAGGCCGCAGCATCGTGATCCTCGCCAAGCAGCGCTTTAATCTGCGCGAACGCGACGTGCAGTCGCTGCATGCCACCTTCGTCCCCTTTACCGCCCAGAGTCGGATGAGCGGCATTAACATCGATAACCGGATGATCCGTAAAGGCTCCGTCGACGCCATCCGTCGCCACATTGAGGCCAGCGGCGGCCAGTTCCCGGCGGATGTCGAGCAGAAAGTGAACAGCGTCGCCCGTCTGGGCGCCACGCCGCTCGTGGTGGTGGAAGGTTCGCGGGTGTTAGGGGTGATCGCGCTGAAAGATATTGTCAAAGGCGGGATAAAAGAGCGTTTTGCCCAGTTGCGTAAAATGGGGATTAAAACGGTGATGATCACCGGTGATAACCGCCTGACCGCCGCCGCCATCGCCGCCGAGGCGGGCGTGGATGACTTCCTGGCCGAAGCGACACCGGAAGCCAAGCTGGCGCTCATCCGCCAGTATCAGGCGGAAGGCCGCTTAGTGGCGATGACCGGTGATGGTACCAACGACGCGCCAGCGCTGGCACAGGCTGATGTCGCAGTAGCCATGAATTCCGGTACGCAGGCGGCAAAGGAAGCGGGCAATATGGTCGATCTCGATTCAAACCCCACCAAGCTTATCGAAGTGGTGCACATCGGCAAACAGATGCTGATGACGCGCGGTTCGCTGACCACCTTCAGTATCGCCAACGACGTGGCAAAGTACTTCGCGATCATTCCGGCCGCGTTCGCCGCGACTTATCCGCAGTTGAATGCGCTGAACATTATGCGTCTGCATTCGCCGGATTCGGCCATTCTGAGCGCGGTGATCTTTAACGCCTTGATCATTGTCTTTCTGATCCCGCTGGCGCTGAAAGGCGTGAGCTACAAACCGCTTTCCGCGTCCGCCATGCTGCGCCGTAACCTGTGGATTTATGGCCTGGGTGGGCTGGTGGTGCCGTTTATCGGCATCAAAGTGATTGATTTACTGCTGACCCTGCTGGGTCTGGTGTGAGGTATCTGATGAGTGGTTTACGTCCGTTGTTCTCAACAATGATTTTCCTGATGCTGCTGACGGGCGGCGTGTATCCGCTGTTGACCACCGCACTGGGGCAATGGTGGTTCCCGCATCAGGCCAACGGTTCACTGATTCGGGATGAGCACGGGGTACGGGGTTCTGCGCTGATCGGACAGAACTTTACCTCTGAGCGCTATTTCCAGGGACGGCCTTCGGCCACCGCTGAAATGCCCTATAATCCCATGGCATCCGGCGGCAGTAATTTCGCCGTCAGTAACCCGGAACTGGATAAGCAACTGCAAAGCCGGATCGTCACCCTGCGCGCCGCCAATCCGCAGGCCAGTCGTAGCGTACCGGTGGAGCTGGTCACCGCCTCCGCGAGCGGTCTGGACAACAACCTGACGCCCGCCGCGGTGGCGTGGCAAATCCCACGCGTGGCGCAGGCCCGCCATCTCACCATTGAACAGGTGACGCGACTGGTTGCAGAATACACGCAGAAACCGCCGGTGAGCTTTATCGGTCAGCCGGTCGTGAATATTGTTGAACTCAATTTAGCGCTGGACAGCATGAATGGCGAATAGCGAACCGGTACGCCCCGACCCCGATCGACTGCTTGAGCAGACCGCCGCGCCGCATCGGGGAAAACTGAAAATTTTCTTCGGCGCCTGTGCGGGCGTCGGGAAAACCTGGTCGATGCTGGCTGAAGCCCAGCGCCTGCGCGCACAGGGACTCGACATCCTGATTGGCGTGGTGGAGACCCACGGACGCAAAGAGACCGCCGCCCTGCTGGACGGTCTCAGCATTCTGCCGTTGAAGCGCCAGGCACGCCACGGACGTCATATCAGCGAGTTCGATCTTGATGCGGCGCTCGCCCGCCGTCCGGCGCTGATCTTAATGGATGAACTGGCGCACAGTAATGCGCCTGGCTCACGCCATCCGAAGCGCTGGCAGGACATTGAAGAACTGCTCGACGCCGGTATTGATGTCTTTACCACCGTCAACGTGCAGCATCTCGAAAGCCTGAACGACGTGGTCAGCGGCGTGACGGGAATTCAGGTGCGTGAAACCGTACCGGATCCGTTTTTTGACGCGGCCGACGAGGTGGTGTTGGTCGACCTGCCTCCCGACGATCTGCGCCAGCGCCTGAAAGAGGGCAAAGTCTATATCGCCGGACAGGCCGAGCGCGCCATCGAACACTTCTTCCGCAAGGGCAATTTAATCGCGCTGCGCGAACTGGCGCTGCGCCGCACCGCCGACCGGGTGGACGATCAGATGCGCGCATGGCGGGGTCGTCCCGGTGAAGAGAAGGTCTGGCATACCCGCGACGCCATTCTGCTCTGCATTGGTCACAACACCGGCAGTGAAAAACTGGTGCGCACCGCCGCGCGCCTGGCGTCGCGACTGGGCAGCGTCTGGCACGCCGTCTATGTCGAAACCCCCGCGCTGCATCGTCTGCCGGAAAAACAGCGGCGCAATATTCTGCACGCCCTGCGACTGGCGCAAGAGCTAGGCGCGGAGACCGCCACGTTGTCCGATCCCAGCGAAGATAAAGCGGTGGTCCGCTACGCCCGCGAGCACAATCTGGGAAAAATTGTGTTGGGGCGGACGACAACGCGGCGCTGGTGGCACCGCGATTCATTTGCCGACCGGCTGGCGAAACGCGCGCCGGAACTGGATCTGATGGTTGTCGCCCTGAACGAACCGCCAGTCCGTGCGCTGACGTCTATGCCCGACACCCGCGCCTTTAAGGACAAATGGCGCGTGCAAATTCAGGGCGGCCTGGTCGCCATCGCACTCTGCGCCCTCACCACTTTCATCGCCAGCCAGTGGCTGGCCGCCTTTGATGCGGCGAACCTGGTGATGCTCTATCTGCTCGGCGTGGTCGTCATCGCCCTCTTCTATGGCCGCTGGCCATCGGTGTTTGCCACCTTTATTAGCGTGGTCAGTTTTGACCTGTTCTTCATTGCGCCGCGCGGTACGCTTGCCGTCTCAGACGTGCAGTATCTCCTCACCTTTGGCGTCATGCTGACGGTAGGACTGGTCGTCGGTAACCTGACGGCAGGGGTGCGTTACCAGGCTCGCGTCGCACGCTACCGGGAACAGCGTACTCGTCATCTTTATGAAATGTCGAAAGCGCTGGCGATGGGACGCAGTGCGCACGATATTGCCACCACCAGCGAACAATTTATTGCCTCCACATTTCACGCCCGCAGCCAGGTTTTGCTGCCTGATGAAGAGGGAAAACTGGTCGCGCTCACCCACCAGCAGGGAATGACGCCCTGGGATGATGCCATTGCCCGCTGGAGCTTTGATAAAGGATTACCGGCAGGGGCCGGCACCGATACCTTGCCCGGCGTGCCGTACCAGATCCTGCCGTTACGCAGCGCCGACAAAACCCACGGTCTGGTGGTTGTTGAACCGGGCAATCTGCGCCAGTTGATGATCCCCGAGCAGCAGCGACTGCTGGAAACATTCACCCTGCTGGTAGCAAATGCGCTGGAACGCTTGACCTTAACGGCAAGCGAAGAACTGGCACGGCTGGCGAGCGAGCGGGAAAGCCTGCGCAATGCCCTGCTTGCGGCGCTTTCTCACGACCTGCGCACCCCGCTAACCGTGCTGTTTGGTCAGGCGGAAATCCTCACGCTCGACCTCGCCAGCGAAGGCTCGCCCCACGCCAGACAGGCCAGCGAAATTCGCCAGCATGTACTGAATACCACTCGACTGGTCAACAATCTGCTGGATATGGCACGCATTCAGTCCGGCGGTTTCAACCTCAAAAAAGAGTGGCTGACACTGGAAGAAGTGGTCGGTAGCGCGCTGAAAATGCTGGAGCCCGGTCTGCTTCATCCGGTGAACCTCTCCCTGCCCGCGCCGCTGACCCTCATTCACGTCGATGGCCCGCTGTTCGAACGGGTACTGATTAACCTGCTGGAAAATGCCATTAAATATGCCGGACCGCAGGCAGAGATCGGCATCGACGCGCACGTTGAAGACGAACATCTGCAACTCGACGTCTGGGATAATGGGCCGGGTATTCCGCAAGGTCAGGAGCAGCGCGTGTTCGATAAATTCGCCCGGGGGAACAAAGAATCGGCGGTGCCGGGCGTCGGGCTGGGGCTGGCCATTTGTCGGGCGATAGTGGAAGTACACGGTGGGTCGATTGCCGTTTATAATCGCCCTCAGGGTGGCGCCTGTTTCCGTGTTACACTGCGGCAAGAACCACCTCCAGAACTTGAAGATTTTCATGAGGATATGTGACAAACGTTCTGATTGTTGAAGATGAGCAAGCCATTCGCCGCTTTCTGCGTACCGCGCTGGAAGCCGATGGCCTGCGCGTGTACGACGCCGAGACGCTTCAGCGAGGTTTACTGGAGGCGGCAACGCGTAAACCCGATCTCATTATTCTCGATCTCGGTCTGCCGGATGGCGACGGCATTGATTTCATTCGCGACCTGCGACAATGGAGCGCCGTCCCGGTGATTGTGCTCTCAGCCCGCAGCGAGGAAAGTGACAAAATTGCCGCGCTGGATGCGGGGGCCGACGACTATCTGAGCAAGCCTTTTGGCATTGGCGAGTTACAGGCGCGCCTGCGCGTTGCCCTGCGTCGTCACTCCGTCACTCCCTCTCCCGAACCGGTGGTGCGCTTTTCCGATGTGGTGGTGGATCTCGCCGCACATCTGATTCATCGCGGTGAAACGGAGATCCACCTGACCCCGATTGAGTTTCGCCTGCTGGCCGTATTGCTCAATAACGCCGGAAAAGTGCTTACCCAGCGCCAGTTGTTGAATCAGGTCTGGGGACCGAACGCCGTTGAGCACAGTCATTATTTGCGTATTTATATGGGTCACCTGCGGCAGAAACTGGAGCGTGATCCCGCTCGGCCCCGCCATTTTATTACCGAAACCGGCATTGGCTATCGTTTTATGCCGTGAATGGTTATTCATTATTTTTAAATAATTCTTTAAATTAATTTTTATTATTCTTATCTGGCCGAAATTATATTATTTCGACCCGATGAGATTATACATAAAATAAAAAAGAACAGAGTTATAACAAACAATAAACAAGTTGGCATCTTATCGCCAGTCATGCATAAAAAACGACTAAATATTTTGCGAATGATCGTTTTTTATTGATCTCCTTCACGGATTAGGCTGTTTTCCTGGATAAAATACCTTCACCTTCTACTGATAAAGAAAAGGTAATCAAAATGGAAAACAATAGCCGTACTATGCCACATATCAGGCGAACAACACATATTATGATGTTTGCCCACCGTAATAGCTTTGACTTTCATTTCTTTAATGCCCGTTAGTCTTTCGACTATGGGCACTCCAGCATACAGGTCTTCCTGACTCGCTGTATCACAGGCTTACGCCTGTATTCCTCAGTGCTCACACTGCTTAAACCTTGATTCGCCTGTGACCGGACAGGTAAGGTTTTTTGCATCCTAAAAAAAGCAATTTACTGATTTATTTATCAGGAGACAAACTTTGCTTTTATTCCGGAGTTATCAGTTTCTCATTCGAGAAATTGAGGACCTGCTATTACCTGAAAATAAAGAGATGAAAATATCTGAATTAAAAATTGCCGTGAGTCGTTCTTGCCCTGACTGTTTTTCTACGCAACGCGCGATTGTGAATGTTGATGAAAGCCATTTTATTGACGTGGCCGCAGTGGTGTTATCTGTCAATGATATTGAACGTGGAAAACTCGATGAAATCGACGCGACCGGCTACGGTATTCCCGTCTTTATCGCGACGGAAGAGGAAGAGCGCGTTCCGGCGGAATATCTGCCGCGCATTTCGGGCGTATTCGAATGCAACGAAGCCCGCACTGCGTTCTACGGTCGTCAGTTAGAAACGGCAGCCAGCCATTACGAAACACAATTACGCCCACCGTTCTTCCGCGCGCTGGTTGACTATGTTAACCAGGGAAACAGCGCCTTCGACTGCCCCGGACACCAGGGGGGCGAGTTTTTCCGCCGTCATCCTGCAGGTAACCAGTTCGTGGAATACTTTGGCGAAGCGCTTTTCCGCTCCGACCTGTGCAACGCCGACGTGGCAATGGGTGATTTGTTGATCCACGAAGGCGCGCCGTGTATTGCCCAACAGCATGCAGCCAAAGTGTTTAATGCCGATAAAACCTACTTTGTGCTAAACGGCACCTCTTCGTCCAACAAAGTGGTGCTGAACGCGCTGCTGACTCCCGGCGATCTGGTGCTCTTCGACCGTAACAACCATAAGTCAAACCACCACGGCGCGTTATTGCAGGCAGGCGCCACACCGGTCTATCTGGAAACCGCACGCAACCCGTACGGCTTTATCGGCGGGATCGATGCCCACTGCTTTGAAGAGAGCTATCTGCGCGAACTGGTGAGCGAAGTGGCGCCGCAACGGGCTCGCGACGCACGTCCATTCCGCCTTGCAGTTATCCAGTTGGGCACCTACGACGGCACGATTTATAACGCGCGTCAGGTGGTGGATAAAATTGGTCACCTTTGCGATTACATCCTGTTCGACTCCGCCTGGGTGGGCTATGAACAGTTTATCCCGATGATGGCGGATTGCTCTCCACTCCTGCTGGAACTGAACGAAAACGATCCGGGTATTCTGGTGACCCAGTCCGTTCACAAACAACAAGCGGGCTTTTCCCAGACCTCGCAAATTCACAAAAAAGACAGTCATATCAAAGGCCAGTCGCGCTATGTACCGCATAAACGCATGAATAACGCATTTATGATGCACGCCTCCACCAGCCCGTTCTATCCGCTGTTTGCCGCGCTGGATATTAACGCCAAAATGCACGAAGGCGTCAGTGGTCGCAATATGTGGATGGATTGCGTGGCGAACGGTATCGACGCCCGTAAACTCATCCTCGATAACTGCCGCCACATTCGCCCGTTCGTTCCGCAATGGATTGAAGGCAAACCGTGGCAGTCTTACCCTACCGCAGAAATCGCGAATGACCTGCGCTTCTTCCACTTCGTCCCTGGTGAACGCTGGCATGCGTTTGAAGGTTACGCCGAGCACCAGTACTTTGTTGACCCCTGCAAACTGCTACTGACCACCCCAGGGATCAACGCGCAAAGCGGTGAATACGACACCTTCGGCGTCCCGGCAACCATCCTTGCCAACTTCCTGCGTGAAAACGGCGTGGTGCCGGAAAAATGCGACCTCAACTCGATCCTGTTCCTGCTGACCCCGGCGGAAGATATGGCGAAACTGCAACAGCTCATCGCCCTGCTGGTGCGTTTTGAGCGACTGCTGGAGTCTGATGCGCCGCTGGCTGACGTACTGCCGTCTATCTATAAACAGCACGAAGCGCGCTATGCCGGTTACACCCTGCGCCAGCTGTGTCAGGAGATGCACGACCTGTACGCCCGTCACAACGTGAAGCAATTGCAGAAAGAGATGTTCCGTAAGTCGCATTTCCCACGCGTCAGCATGAACCCGCAGGATGCCAACTACGCCTATCTGCGCGGTGAAGTGGATCTGGTACCTCTGCCAGAAGCCGAAGGTCGCATTGCCGCTGAAGGCGCGCTCCCTTACCCGCCAGGCGTGCTGTGCGTGGTTCCGGGGGAAGTCTGGGGCGGCGCGGTACTGCGTTACTTCAGCGCACTGGAAGAAGGGATCAACCTGCTGCCCGGTTTTGCACCGGAACTTCAGGGTGTGTACATCGAAGAGTGTGATGGTCGCAAACAGGTGTGGTGCTACGTGATTAAACCGCGTGAAGCACAAAACGGCCTGTTGAAAGGAGAAGCATTATGAGTAAAGCCAAATCTAATAAAATGGGCGTGATGCAGCTCACCATCCTGACCATGGTCAATATGATGGGTTCAGGGATCATCATGCTGCCGACCAAACTGGCAGAAGTCGGCACCATTTCGATTATCTCCTGGCTGGTGACGGCCGTCGGTTCCATGGCGCTGGCCTGGGCATTCGCCAAGTGCGGAATGTTCAGCCGTAAATCAGGCGGTATGGGCGGCTACGCGAAATATGCGTTTGGCAAGTCTGGCAACTTTATGGCGAACTACACCTACGGTGTGTCGCTGTTAATCGCCAACGTTGCCATTGCGATTTCAGCGGTGGGCTACGGTACTGAACTGTTCGGTGCCTCCCTTTCACCGGTGCAAATCGGTCTCGCCACCATTGGCGTGCTGTGGATCTGTACGGTCGCTAACTTTGGCGGTGCGCGCATTACCGGGCAGATCAGCAGTATCACCGTCTGGGGGGTGATCATTCCGGTTGTCGGTCTGTGCATCATCGGCTGGTTCTGGTTTAGCCCAACGCTGTATGCCAACTCGTGGAACCCGCATCACGTACCGTTCTTCACGGCGGTCGGCTCGTCTATCGCGATGACGTTGTGGGCGTTCCTCGGTCTGGAATCAGCCTGTGCGAACGCAGAAGTGGTGGAAAATCCTGAGAAGAACGTCCCGATTGCCGTACTGGGCGGGACGCTGGGCGCGGCGGTGATCTACATCGTCTCTACCAACGTGATTGCCGGGATTGTGCCTAACATGGATCTGGCAAACTCCACCGCACCGTTTGGTCTGGCGTTTGCCCAGATGTTCACACCGGAAGTCGGTAAAGTGATCATGGCGCTGATGATCATGTCCTGCTGCGGTTCGTTACTGGGCTGGCAGTTCACTATTGCGCAGGTCTTTAAATCTTCTGCCGATGAAGGTTACTTCCCGAAAATCTTCTCTCGCGTAACCAAAGTCGATGCCCCGGTTCAGGGGATGCTCGCGATCGTCATCATCCAGAGCGGCTTATCGCTGATGACCATCAGCCCGTCGCTGAACAGCCAGTTCAACGTGCTGGTCAACCTGGCCGTGGTGACGAACATCATTCCGTATATTCTGTCGATGGCCGCACTGGTGATCATCCAGAGAGTAGCGAATGTACCTGCAGCGAAGGCGAAATCGGCAAACTTCGTGGCCTTCATCGGTGCGATGTACAGCTTCTATGCGCTCTACTCGTCAGGTGAAGAAGCGATGCTGTACGGTTCCATCGTGACCTTCCTCGGCTGGACGCTGTACGGTCTGGTCTCTCCACGCTTTGAACTGAAAAATAAGCACGGTTGAGACCTGTACTGTGGCACTGCCACTAGATGGCAATCATAAAAGGCGCCCTGTGGCGCCTTTTTTCGCTCCCGCAAAAGAAAAGGAGGAGCACGAGAAAGAGTCTTCTGGCCAGGACCGCGAACGTTTTTCACAGTCTGTGACATCTATCATTAAAACAACGTTTTATTTTTAATGAATTCATGTTCTATTTACTTCCTGAATGTCGCGACAGAGTTTCATTAGGTTCAGGGGCCGACTCAGGCCGAAAACTTCTATCAGGAGATGGACATGAAAAAAGCATTTTGTATGGCGCTCTTGTTGTTAAGCAGCTCTTGCTTTGCACAGAGTACAGACGTTAACGCGGTGACAGATGCCGTTGAAAGCATGCGTCAGGCGATGTTGAGCGGTGAGAAAACCAGTCTGGAAAAAGTGGGGGCTCCCTCCCTGAGCTATGGTCACTCCAGCGGAAGAATTGAAAACAACGCCGAGTTTGTTGACGCTATCGTGACCGGAAAATCACAATTCAAAACCTTAAATCTGAACGACCAGACTGTTCAGATTGATGGCGATGTCGCGATCGTCCGCCATATTCTGGAGGCCAAAACCAACGACAGCGGCAAGCCTGGCGAAGTGAAAATCGGCGTGATGCTGGTGATGAAAAAAGACAGCGCCGGAGACTGGAAGTTATTAGCGCGCCAGGCGTATAAACTGCCACAGTAACCACGCGAACTTCCGCCAGCGTGCGAGCGTAGGCCTGATAAGCGAAGCGTCATCGGACAATCAAACAGCGCCGGATGGTAGCCTACGGGAAAAGTGTTCGGGAGTAAAAAAGGAGCCTTGCGGCTCCTTTTTTAATGCGGCTTTCCAGCTCAGGCGTTTTTCAACACTTCGCTGACGATTTCGACCGCTTCTTTCTCAATCTGCTTGCGATGTTCTTCGCCAAGGAAGCTCTCGCAGTAGATTTTGTACGCATCTTCCGTACCGGACGGGCGCGCCGCGAACCAGCCGTTGTCGGTCATGACTTTCAGACCACCAATCGACGCACCGTTACCCGGTGCTGCCGTCAGACGCGCGGTGATCGGGTCACCGGCCAGCGTACTGGCGCTAACCATCTCCGGAGAGAGTTTTGACAGCGCCGCTTTCTGTGCCGACGTTGCGCCTGCCTGCAGACGGTTGTAGCTCGGTGCACCAAAACGGGCGGCAAGCTCGTTGTAGTGCTCCTGCGGATTTTTCCCGGTGACAGCAGTAATTTCGGCCGCCAGCAGGCACATGATGATCCCGTCTTTATCAGTAGACCACGGCGTACCGTCGAAACGCAGGAAGGATGCCCCTGCGCTCTCTTCGCCGCCAAAGCCGAAGCTGCCGTCAAACAGACCATCAACAAACCATTTAAAGCCCACCGGAACTTCGACCAGTTTACGACCCAGATCGTTAACCACGCGGTCAATCATTGCCGAAGAGACCAGCGTCTTACCGACAGCCACCTCTTTGCCCCACTGCGGACGATGCTGGAACAGGTAATTGATCGCTACCGCCAGGTAGTGGTTCGGATTCATCAGTCCCGCCGGAGTGACGATACCGTGACGGTCATAATCCGGATCGTTGGCGAACGCCAGGTCGAACTTATCGCGCAGCGCCAGCAAACCGGCCATGGCACATTCAGACGAGCAGTCCATGCGGATCGCGCCATCTTTATCGAGATGCATAAAGCGGAAAGTCTGATCAACCTGATCATTTACAATGGTCAGGTTCAGCTTGTAATGCGCAGCGATACGCTTCCAGTATTCGATACCGGAACCGCCCAGCGGATCCACGCCCAGCGTCAGACCGGCTTTCTGGATCGCCGCCATATCAACGATATCCGCCAGCCCCTCAACGAATGGCTGCACCAGGTCCTGCTCTTTAACATGACCAGACGCCAGCGCCGCATCCAGAGAAATACGCTTCACGCCTTTCAGACCATCAGCCAGCAGCGCATTAGCGCGATCTTCCACCACTTTTGTGACGTTGGTATCTGCCGGGCCACCGTTTGGCGGGTTGTATTTAATGCCACCATCTTCCGGCGGGTTATGGGACGGGGTAATCACAATACCGTCAGCCAGCGGACCGCCTTTTTTATTGTGGACCAGAATGGCATTCGAAACGGCCGGCGTTGGGGTAAAACCGTTGTTCTCCTGAACAATCACGTCAACCCCGTTCGCTGCGAGCACTTCCAGCACGGAGATAAACGCCGGTTCAGACAGTGCGTGGGTATCTTTCCCCACGTAGCACGGACCTGTGATGCCATTTTTTGCACGTTCTTCCGCGATAGCCTGCGCAATCGCCAGAATATGGGGCTCGTTGAAGCTATGACGGCCTGCACTGCCACGGTGTCCGGAGGTGCCGAACTTCACCGCGTGTTCCGCATTTCCTTTTGCGGGCTTCAGTACATAGTATTGCGACGTCAGCTGTGCGACGTTAATCAAATCACTCTGTTGCGCAGGTTTGCCTGCGCGGTCGTGGATTGCCATTGCCTGGTCCTTCTCTGCATGGATTAAATTGTTCCGCAAACCTTTTCAATCAATTCCGCCGGGAATTGCATTGACTGCATGATGTGCTCGATCATGCTGCATTTACGGCCGGTGTTGGTGTTGGTGATCACCCAATACGGCGTGCCGGGCACGTGTTTTGGTTTGGTTTGGTTACCGTTTTTCAGTAGCGTCTGTTCATCAGCCGCAAAGTAGACACGCGTACGACCATGCAACGATTCCGTTGCCTCAGCAAACGCGTGTTGATCCAGTGTATAGAGTGTAGTCAGCACCAGCATAAAGCGGTTAACGGCTTTCTTCTGTTCCGCATATTCATCGGACAGAAGCAGCTCACGCATAGCGCGCACTTTATCTTTGACAAGATTGACGGGTTTCGCCTCGGCAACGACTGGTTGCGCGGCGCGAACCTCTTTTGTCACTGGCGTGACGGGCTGTGATGCGGCGGAAAACTTCAACATACGCCGTAAAATCTCGGATGCGCTCTCGCCGATATGCTTCGTGTGGCTGGCAATATAGCTGTAGAGTTCATCATCAACTTCAATCGTTTTCATCTTAATCCAGTGCGGTGTCTTATCTGATCTGAAATACAAATCGTTGGGAGTATAGGGGCAAATCCCAACAGCGAATAGCGTCAAACCTGGCTGAACATAAAACTCGGAGAAAACCGAAGTGGTTGCAGCCCAGTGGCAGAATGGTCAACATAATACCCTAACCCGACAGAGCGAAAAAAAGAACTTTGCCATGAAATTGAATATCCGAGCGCAATCCGCACAAAACCTGCACAATAATTCTCCCATCGTACTGGTTCACGGTTTATTTGGCAGTCTGGACAACCTGGGTGTCCTTGCACGCGACCTGGTGAACGACCATGACATCATCCAGGTCGATATGCGTAATCACGGCCTTTCTCCGCGCGACCCGGTGATGAACTACCCGGCAATGGCGCAGGATCTACTGGATACGCTGGATGCGCAACACCTCGAAAAAGCTACCTTTATTGGTCACTCGATGGGGGGGAAAGCGGTGATGGCGCTCAGCGCGCTGGCCCCGGAACGCATCGACCGTTTAGTGGCAATCGATATCGCCCCCGTGGACTACCACGTTCGTCGCCATGACGAAATTTTCGCTGCCATCAACGCGGTGACGGAATCAGAAGCAAAGACCCGCCAGCAGGCGGCTGCGGTCATGCGCGAGCATCTTAATGAAGAAGGCGTGATTCAATTTTTGCTGAAATCGTATGTTGACGGCGAGTGGCGCTTCAACGTGCCAGTACTGTGGGAACAATACCCGCATATCGTCGGCTGGGAGACGATTCCCGCCTGGGATCATCCGGCGCTGTTTATCCCCGGCGGCAACTCCCCTTACGTCACCGAAGCATATCGCGCCGATTTACTGGCACAATTCCCGCAGGCACGTGCGCACGTCATTGCCGGAGCCGGTCACTGGGTGCATGCCGAAAAACCGGAGGCGGTGCTACGCGCCATCCGTCGTTATCTCAACGAGACGGCTAACTGATTAAAAACTCAGCGTCCGTGCACGATTACGCGTGCGAACGTTGGCGCGCCTCATTCGCTGATGTATGATGGCGCGCTATCCATCCGGGCAGAGGCCTGGCTGATTGTTTCCCCGAAGTCACCAAAATCATGGCCAAAGAACAAACGGACCGTACGACACTAGATCTGTTCGCGCACGAGCGTCGCCCGGGACGACCGAAAACCAATCCGCTTTCGCGCGATGAACAGCTGCGCATTAACAAGCGTAATCAACTCAAACGCGACAAAGTTCGCGGTCTTAAGCGTGTCGAACTCAAACTCAACGCGGAAGCGGTTGACGCACTGAATGAGCTGGCGGAATCCCGAGAGATGAGCCGCAGCGAACTGATCGAAGAGATATTGATGGCCCAACTGGCGGCGCTACGTGGCCAGGATCTCGCCTGAAATCATCCCGTCTCCCACTTTCGTGTAGCATGGAGTGCACTCGTATGCGTTTGCTATTTCCGCATATCTGACTGTTCTGCTATGATTGCCCTTATCTGTGGGCAATTCGCCACCACCATTTCAATAAGTTTCAAGAGGTTACTTTACTCATGGCAATCACTGGCATCTTTTTCGGCAGCGACACCGGGAATACCGAAAATATCGCAAAAATGATTCAAAAACAGCTTGGTAAAGACGTTGCCGATGTGCATGACATTGCAAAAAGCAGCAAGGAAGATCTCGAAGGCTATGACATTCTGTTGCTCGGCATCCCAACCTGGTACTACGGTGAAGCGCAGTGCGACTGGGATGACTTCTTCCCGACCCTCGAAGACATTGATTTTAACGGCAAATTGGTTGCGCTGTTTGGCTGCGGCGATCAGGAAGATTATGCAGAGTACTTCTGCGATGCATTAGGCACGATCCGCGATATCATTGAGCCGCGCGGTGCAACCATCGTGGGCCACTGGCCAACCGCAGGCTATCATTTTGAAGCCTCTAAAGGTCTGGCGGATGACGACCATTTTGTCGGTCTGGCGATTGACGAAGACCGTCAGCCGGAACTGACCGCTGAGCGCGTTGAAAAATGGGTGAAGCAGATTTCCGAAGAACTGCACCTCGACGACATCATCAACGCCTGATGTTCTGCGGCGCAGACAATGTTTGCGCCGCATCAATAGACAGAACCAATCAAAATAATTGCTACAAATTTGTAACTTTCTTGCCCATCCCTGTACAATGTGCGGGAGTTTTTAGGTGGCGCTCTCATTTCCAGGCAATACCGCCTATTTATTAACATTTGCCAGAGGCTTGCGGTTTCCATTTAGACACGGCAGTCCTATAATGAAACGCATTATCTCGAGTGCAATTTCTGTCACTTCTTGTATGAAGTGAATCGTTTAGCAACAGGACAGATTCCGCATGACTGACAACAATACCGCATTAAAGAAGGCTGGCCTGAAAGTAACGCTTCCTCGTTTAAAGATTCTGGAAGTTCTTCAGGGACCGGATAACCATCACGTCAGTGCGGAAGATTTATACAAACGACTGATCGACATGGGTGAAGAAATTGGTCTGGCGACCGTGTATCGCGTGCTGAACCAGTTTGATGACGCCGGTATCGTAACCCGCCACAATTTTGAAGGCGGTAAATCCGTTTTCGAGCTGACCCAGCAGCATCATCACGATCACCTGATTTGTCTCGATTGCGGCAAAGTGATCGAATTCAGCGATGAGTCTATCGAAGCGCGCCAGCGTGAGATCGCAGCGAAGCATGGTATTCGTCTGACGAATCATAGCCTTTATCTGTACGGCCACTGCGCTGAAGGCGATTGCCGCGAAGACGAACACGCGCACGACGCGAAGTAATCTGCATGAGTCTGAAAAGCCAACCTGTCGGTTGGCTTTTTTTATGTCTGTCATTCCCCACTCTACGCTTTCTTCTGACCGCATGTTGCTTTAATGTAAAATCTCACCCTGCCTTGTCCGGAGAATCGAAATGGAACTTCGCCAGCTACGTTACTTTGTCCGTATTGTGGAAACAGGCAGTATGGGCAGCGCGGCGCTCGATCTCGACATCGGCGTCTCAGCGCTCAGTCAGCAGATGACGCGGCTGGAAAACGAACTCGCCATTCGTCTGTTGCAGCGAACCTCACGTGGTGTAACGCCCACCAACGCCGGTCTGGCCTTTTATTCACAGGCTCAGTTGGCCTTGCGTCACGCCGATGATGCCATTCTGGCCGCGCGCGATGCGCGTCTGTCCGGACACGTCAGCGTCGGCATGGCCCCCAGCACGGCCTCTGTCCTGGGGATGCCGTTTATTCATGCCATGCGGGAACATTACGCCGACGTTCGTCTGCATGTGGTAGAAAGCCTGTCGGGTAATCTGGAACGGATGATCAACACCCGTCAGATTGATCTGGCCGTCGTTTTTCAGAAAGAGAAGATCCTGCGCTGGAGCGCCAGGCCGGTTCTCGAAGAGCGACTTTTTCTGATTGGCACCCACAACCTGCTGGCGGATATTGCGGAGGACACCATAACCCCGGTCCAACTGGCGAATATTCCCCTGATCATGCCAAGTCTGGGTCACGGACTGCGCGGCCGGCTGGAAGCCATCTGTCAGGAACACGGACTGAAGGTGGATATCGCCACGGAAATTGACGGTCTGACGTTACTGATGCGCGCCGTTCGCAGCGGGCTCGGCGCTACGCTGCAACCAGGTGCTGCCATTTCACATCTTGAGAGAGAGGCGTTAAGAGTGATCGGCGTCCACAATCCCGTACTCAGTCGCCCCAATTTTCTGGTCAGCCTGTCTGACGATGAACTCACCCCCGCAGGGCTTGCAGCCCGCGTGATACTCACAAAAGTGATGCGTGAACTTGTGGAAACCGGCAGTTGGCCGGGCGCAACCCTTTACGCTCACTAAACAGGTCTTTAGCTTCCCGTCATAGCGCCCACACAACCCACGCGTATACATTTCAATTACAAATTTAACAAATAGTTAAATGGTAATGGAGTAGACGATGGTTGATGTACTGGTGATTGGCGGCGGCAATGCCGCGTTATGTGCCGCCTTAACCGCCCGCGAGGCAGGAGCTTCCGTGTTGTTGTTAGAGGCCGCGCCCCGGGAATGGCGCGGCGGCAATTCTCAACACACGCGTAACTTACGCTGTATGCACGATGCGCCACAGGATGTGCTGGTCGAAAGTTATCCCGAAGAGGAGTTCTGGCAGGATCTCTGGCGTGTCACTGAAGGCAATACCAATGAAGCGCTGGCGCGCCTGGTGATCCGTACCTCTTCGCAGTGTCGCGACTGGATGCGTCAGCATGGTGTTAATTTTCAGCCGCCGCTCTCTGGCGCGCTGCACGTCGCGCGTACCAATGCCTTTTTCATGGGCGGGGGCAAAGCCCTCGTGAACGCCTATTACCGCAACGCAGAAAAGCTGGGGGTACAGATTCGCTACAACACGCCGGTACAGGCGCTTGAATTGCATAATGGCGAATTCGTCGCAGCCCTGGCAGGTCACGAGCGCATAGAGGCAAAAGCCTGCGTACTCGCCGCCGGTGGATTTGAATCCAACCGCGAATGGCTGCGCGATGCCTGGGGGGAGAACGCACGTGGCGAATGGCCTGCGGATAACTTCCTCATCCGTGGTACCCGCTTTAATCAGGGCGTCTTGCTCAAATTTATGATCGATGCCGGGGCTGACATCATCGGCGATCCGTCCCAGTCCCACTGTGTGGCGATCGATGCCCGGGCCCCGCTGTATGACGGCGGCATTTGTACCCGCGTGGATTGCGTCTCGCTTGGCGTGGTGGTCAACCGGGATGCAGAGCGCTTTTACGATGAGGGCGAAGATTTCTGGCCGAAACGCTATGCCATCTGGGGGCGCCTGGTTGCCCACCAGCCAGGGCAGATTGGCTACTCCATTATCGACAGCAAAGCGATCGGCCACTTTATGCCACCGGTTTTTCCGGGCGCACAGGCCAACACGTTGGGTGAACTGGCCCGTCAGTTGGGGCTGGATCCCGAACGCTTGACCGATGCCGTGAAGCACTACAACCAGGCCTGTCAGCCGGGTCAGTTTGATCACACAACGCTGGACAACTGTGCGACGCAAGACCTGACGCCACCGAAAACCCACTGGGCGCGCCCCATTGATACGCCTCCCTACTACGGTTATGCCCTGCGACCAGGGATCACCTTTACCTACCTGGGCCTGAAAGTGAATGAACACGCTGCGGTCCACTTTGCAGGCGTCCCCAGCCGTAACCTGTTCGTTGCCGGTGAGATGATGGCAGGCAACGTACTGGGCAAGGGCTATACCGCTGGTGTTGGCATGTCCATCGGCACCACGTTTGGTCGCATCGCAGGTAAAGAAGCCGCGCAGGCAGCAGGTAAGGAGACGCATCATGAAGCAGCTTGAAAAACTGATTATCGAAGCCAAAATTCTCACCGAGCCGGAGGCTGAAGTCGAGCGGGTGATGCAGGTGTGTAACGCCTGTCGCTATTGCGAAGGGTTTTGTGCCGTGTTTCCGGCAATGACACAACGACTGGAATTTGGCAAAGCCGACATTAACTATCTGGCAAACCTGTGTCATAACTGCGGTGCCTGCCTGCACGCCTGCCAGTATGCACCGCCGCATGAGTTTGCGATCAACGTGCCGAAAGCGATGGCGGAAGTGCGTCTGGAAACGTATCAACACTACGCGCAACCGGCGGCCTTCGGGGCGCTGTATCGCCGGGCTGGCGTCACCGTGACGCTGGCACTGGTCTTTAGTCTGATCCTCTTTTTACTCCTCGCGATGGGGCTGAAGGGATCGCTGTTCCACCCGCCGCTGGCCGGTGATTTCTACCAAATCTTCCCGCACAACCTGCTGGCATGGATGTTTGGCTCGGCTTTCATTCTGGCGATCGGTTTACTGATGACAGGGGTGATCCGCTTCTGGCGTGAGATTTCTCCCGTCGGGCCACGTCCGGCGGAAATAGCAGAAGCCTCGCACAATGCGCTGACCCTGAAATACCTCGACGGTGGACATGGTAAAGGCTGCAACGATGCGGACGATGCCTTTACGCTGATGCGTCGTCGTTTCCACCATTTCACCTTTTACGGCTTTATGCTCTGTTTTGCCGCGACCGCAGTGGCGACGGGTTACCACTATTTCGCCGGATGGGAAGCCCCTTACCCGTTCTTCAGTGTACCGGTCATGCTTGGCACGCTCGGAGGAATCGGCCTGGTCATCGGCCCGGCAGGCCTGCTGTGGTTAAACCTTAAGCGCTCGCCGCTGCATGGAGACGCACGACAAAAGCCGATGGATCGCGGATTTATTTTACTGCTGCTCCTGACCAGCCTGACCGGTTTAGGTTTGCTGGCGGGAAGAGACACCCCATGGATGGGGATCCTGCTTGCCATCCATCTTGGCGTGGTCATGGCGCTTTTTTTGACCATCCCGTACGGAAAATTTGCCCATGGATTTTACCGCTGCGCCTCTTTACTCAAGTGGGCGATTGAGAAGCGACGCGGAAAACAGGCGGGGGTCGCAGGCGACTAACCCACACACTCTTACCTCTATAAAAACAAGATAAAGACAATGGAGAGCAAACCCAATGACTCAACAACCATCGCGCGCCGGCACGTTCGGCGCAATACTGCGTGTGACCAGCGGTAATTTTCTCGAACAGTTCGATTTTTTCCTGTTTGGTTTTTACGCCACGTATATCGCAAAGACGTTTTTTCCTGCCGAAAGTGAGTTTGCCGCATTAATGCTTACTTTTGCCGTTTTTGGCTCCGGCTTTTTAATGCGCCCCATCGGGGCGGTAGTTCTGGGGGCGTACATCGACAGGATTGGTCGACGGAAAGGGCTGATGGTCACCCTGGGGATTATGGGTTGCGGCACACTGCTGATAGCCCTCGTTCCGGGTTATCAGACCATCGGCCTGCTGGCCCCCGCGCTGGTCCTGGTGGGGCGTCTGCTACAGGGATTTTCTGCCGGCGTCGAACTGGGCGGCGTCTCTGTTTATCTTTCTGAGATCGCCACGCCTGGCAATAAAGGCTTTTACACCAGTTGGCAATCTGCCAGTCAACAGGTGGCGATCGTGGTCGCCGCGCTGATTGGCTACGGTCTGAATGCCACGCTGGGGCACGATGAAATCTCAGAATGGGGTTGGCGTATCCCGTTCTTTATTGGCTGCATGATTATTCCGCTGATCTTTGTTCTGCGACGTTCGCTACAGGAAACGGAAGCCTTTTTACAACGTAAACACCGCCCCGACACCCGGGAAATTTTTACCACCATTGCTAAAAACTGGCGCATCATCACCGCAGGGACTCTGCTGGTGGCGATGACGACCACGACCTTTTATTTTATTACCGTCTATACCCCCACTTACGGGAGAGCCGTTTTGAACCTGAGCGCGCGTGACAGCCTGGTAGTCACCATGCTGGTGGGGATTTCTAACTTCATCTGGCTGCCGATTGGCGGCGCTATCTCAGACCGGATCGGGCGTCGCCCGGTGCTGATGGGTATCACTCTGCTCGCCCTCATCACCACCTGGCCGGTGATGAACTGGCTTACTGCCGCCCCTGACTTCACCCGCATGACGCTGGTGCTGCTCTGGTTCTCGTTCTTCTTCGGCATGTACAACGGCGCGATGGTTGCTGCATTGACCGAAGTGATGCCGGTTTATGTCCGAACCGTCGGTTTTTCGCTGGCCTTCAGCCTCGCCACGGCGATTTTTGGCGGACTGACGCCCGCCATTTCCACGGCGCTGGTCCAGTTGACCGGCGATAAGAGTTCTCCGGGATGGTGGCTTATGTGCGCTGCGCTGTGCGGGCTCGCCGCGACGGCCATGCTGTTTGTTCGCCTCAGCCGCGATTATCAGATGGCGGAGAATAAGCTCTGAAACGCAAACGGGCGGAGAACTCTCTCCGCCCGTTTTATGTTGTCTCTGACGCTTACTTCGCCGTATTGTTGCTGCGAATTTCCTGCCAGATCTTATCGCAATCGGCTTTCACAGCCTGATCGTTACCGGTACGTGTCGCCTGAATGCACTGCTGGTAATCCAGCACGCGAACACTTTCCTGATTCGCAAACTGTTGATGCTGTTTTTCTTTTTTCAGCACATCCAGCACGCTCTGGCAGGCTTCGATTTTCTCTGGCGATCCCTGTGCTGTGTTGATACAGGCGCTATACGCCTCTTTCAACCGGCTGTCTTCTTTCGGGGCCGGTGATGGTGCACAGGCCACCAGTCCCGAGGCCATTACGGCGATGAGTATCAGTTTTTTCATAGCAGAGTCCTCAACGGTGCGGCAGGCGCAAAGCCTGCCGCTGTTGGCATTAGAAGATAGTGAACGGTGCAATCACAATGAATTTCACGTCGCGCTCATCCTGGAAGATGTTGCCGTAACCGCCGCCCCAGCTCGGGATGTTGGAGTGGTTGTCATATTCGGTGAAGTGCAGTTTAAACATGGTGCCTTTTGCACGCCCGTCCTGCAGGGTGTAGACCGCATCCAGGCTGTATGAAGACTCTTCGATGGTACGATTTTTGTCGTAGTACGCATCCGGGCTGCTCTGCCAGGTCGACGGTTTCGCGTCCCAGGCATACACATAAGAAGCCCCGACGGCCCAGCCTGGCAGGTTCCAGTTCTTCAGGTCATACATCGCCCCGAAGAAGACGGCTTTTTCACCGTTGGCGTTGAAGTCTGAACGGTTATCCCACCAGATATCCAGACGACCGTTGGATGACGCATAGGTTGGCGTCATACGTTGCAGGAAGAACCCTTGCTGCCCTTCGGCCTTAACCCAGGTTCCTTCCAGACGCAGGTCAACCACTTCCGCCACTTTGTAGCCGAAGGTCAACGCCTGCAGCCAGGCGGTTCCGTCATAAATATCGCTGGCGCTGCGGTCATCGACTTTGTCACGCGCACCGTAGAACTGGTAGCTGGTGGAGAACGGATTGCCGCCTAAATCAAACTTGTAGCTGGCTTTAGCGAAGTACTGATCGACATAACCTTCGGACTGACCAAATGCAGCTTCCAGCACCAGGTCATTTTTGAAATCATATTTTGCGCCGACAGAATGGAGATAATCGACTTTGGTCTTTTTATCGCCCTGGTAGAATTTATCAACCTCAGTGTGCCATGGCGCTTTATATTCGTTGGCCCACATATAGGAGAAGCTCAGTGCACCCGCATCGCCGTAGTCAAAGTTAGCACCGGCTTCGGCCCCCTGATAGGTACCCGGCATAAAGCTCCAGTGCGGCGCTAACAGCGTCTGACCGGTAGGCTGAATATAACCGGCACGTGCCCAGGCTGGACCGTACTTGAATTTCGCGGCGGCCTTGTACAGACTGATTCCGCTCTTATCACCGGAGTAGTCTTCGTCGTAGCCTTTGTTCTTTTTCGAGAAAGCGATTTCGTTTGGATGGCCGCTGTCGCCGTTTTCCGCCATTTCAATTGCGGTAAACGCCGCCACATCAAGACCGAACATATCTGCTGCATAGCCGGACTGGAAATCCAGGTTGGCGTTCCAGGTCGCGTGAGAAAGGTTGGTTTTGTACTTATCTCCGTCGGTGACATCTTTACGGTCGCGCTCACGCTGCCAGTAATAAATACCGCCCGTCAGGGTTGAATCATCGATAAAGCCTTCGGCCTGTGCCTGCGGAACAACGACCAGACCCGACAGTGCTGTGATACCGGCGATAGCCAACGCCAGCGCACTACGTTTGCCACTAAACGTACGCATATGTTAATCCTCTTTGACGTATAAATTGCTGTTGCCAAAGGCGAAACAGCGAAAAAATAAAAATTTAAAAGTAGCATTGAGAAAAACCTCACTGACTACAGTGATAGACTATTTTTCGCGACGCGAATTATCAATACCTTTCTGTAACGAGAATGTAAGAGTATGAGCAACCGCACATATTTCATCGCTTTCTGTTACATTTTATTCATCAGTCAAAAAAGACGATAAACGATGAAAATTTTCTTTGTTTTCCAGAAAGATGAACGCGGTTTCATGTCATTACCTGTTTATTACGTATAATCAGCGAAAATACGCGTTTGTTAATGACATTATTTTTTGAATGGGAATTAATTCGCTTCGCAAAGCGAGATATTTCGTTGAGCAGAAGATGAAAAAAACGCCGCAGAATGCGGCGTTTGATGAGGTCATTGCGGCAGCTTATTCGCCGACTTTCGCCCAGGTATCACGCAGGCCAACGGTGCGGTTAAACACCAGTTTTTCTGCGCTGGTATAACGGCTGTCCAGGCAGAAGTAGCCCTCGCGCTCAAACTGGAACGCTTTCCCTGCTACCGCAGCTTTCAGCGACGGCTCAGCAAAGCCCTGTTTGATCACCAGCGATTCCGGGTTCATCACGGACAGGAAGTCTTCCGCCGCGCCAGGATTCGGCACGCTGAACAGACGATCGTAGAGGCGAATTTCGACTGGCAGCGCATGTGCGGCGCTAACCCAGTGGATCACACCTTTCACTTTACGGCCATCCGCCGGATCTTTGCTCAGCGTATCTGCATCATAGGTACAGAAGATGGTGGTGATAGTGCCTTCCGCATCTTTTTCCACGCGTTCTGCTTTCACCACATAGGCGTTGCGCAGACGCACTTCTTTACCCATTACCAGACGCTTGTACTGCTTGTTGGCTTCTTCGCGGAAGTCAGCACGATCAATCCAGATTTCACCGCTGAACGGGACCTCACGCGTGCCCATTTCCGGTTTGTTCGGATGGTTAGGCATGGTGACCAGTTCGCTTTCGCCCTGCGGATAGTTTTCAATAACCAGTTTCCCCGGATCGATAACCGCCATCGCACGCGGGGCGTTTTCGTTCAGATCTTCGCGGATACAGGATTCCAGCGATGCCATTTCGATCGTATTGTCCTGCTTGGTCACGCCAATGCGTTTGCAGAATTCACGAATCGCCGCTGCGGTATAGCCGCGACGACGCAGACCGGAGATCGTCGGCATGCGCGGGTCGTCCCAGCCTTCTACGTGCTTGTCAGCCACCAGCAGGTTCAGCTTACGCTTGGACATCACGGTGTATTCCAGATTCAGGCGCGAGAACTCATACTGGCGCGGGTGAACCGGAATGGAGATGTTGTCCAGCACCCAGTCGTACAGACGACGGTTGTCCTGGAACTCCAGGGTACACAGAGAGTGCGTAATACCTTCCAGCGCATCGCTGATGCAGTGGGTGAAGTCGTACATCGGGTAGATGCACCACTTGTTACCGGTCTGATGATGCTCAGCAAATTTAATGCGGTACAGAACCGGATCGCGCATCACGATAAACGGCGATGCCATGTCGATCTTCGCACGCAGGCAGGCTTTACCCTCTTCAAAGCCGCCGGTACGCATTTTTTCGAACAGCGCAAGGTTCTCTTCGATGCTGCGATCGCGGAACGGACTGTTTTTGCCTGGCTGAGTCAGCGTGCCACGGTATTCGCGGATCTGCTCCGGCGTCAGTTCATCGACATAAGCCAGACCTTTGTTGATCAATTCAACCGCGTAGGCGTGAAGTTGATCAAAATAATCTGAGGAGTAGCGAACGTCGCCAGCCCAGTGGAAACCTAACCACTCAACGTCGTTTTTGATCGAATCAACGTACTCGATATCTTCTTTTACCGGGTTGGTGTCATCGAAACGCAGGTTGCACTGGCCCTGGTAGTCTTGCGCGATACCAAAGTTCAGGCAGATGGATTTCGCGTGGCCAATATGCAGATAGCCATTTGGCTCCGGCGGAAAACGGGTATGGATCGTGGTGTGCTTACCACTGGCCAGATCTTCATCGATGATCTGACGAATAAAGTTACTCGGGCGGGCTTCAGCCTCACTCATCGTGGATTCCTCAAAGCGTAAACAACGTATAACGGCATATGGTCTTATAAGCCGGACAGACTGACAACCTTTAGTTACTGAAAAAGTGGCGTTGAAGAAAAATAGGCGGGAATTTGCTGCAAAAAAAAACGGCGGAGGTTTCCCCCCGCCGCTTCATGTTGTCGGATGACGGCTTATGCCATATCCGGCCTACCCTTTAATCTCATACAGTGGCGTTTGACCAGCAACCACGTGGCCGTCGGCTTTGATCACCAGGCCGCCGAAGTCGTCGATGTTGCTGCAAACAACTGGACTTATCATGGAGCGCGCGTTCGCGTTCAGGTAGTCCAGATCCATTTCCAGAATCGGCTGACCTGCGGTCACTTCCGCGCCCTCTTCTACCAGACGTTTGAAGCCCTGGCCGTTCAGTGCAACGGTATCAATACCCATATGGACAACGATTTCCGCGCCTTTCTCGGTTTCCAGGCAGAACGCATGGTTGGTGTTGAAGATTTTCACGATAGTACCCGCTGCCGGAGAAACCACGGTTTTATCCGTTGGTTTTACCGCAACGCCGTCACCAACCGCTTTGCTGGCGAACGCTTCGTCAGGCACCTGCTCCAGCGCAACCACATCGCCGGTCACTGGCGATACCAGCTCAGCAATGGTTACCGCATTTGGCACGGCCTGCGGTTTTGCCGCCGCCTGGGCAGCAGGCGCTGCAGAGGTTTCAGCCGCCGCAACCGGACCGGTTGTTTTCATCGCGTTGGCGATTTTCTCAGCCACAAAGCCGACGATAATCTGCACGCTGGTTTTGTTCAGACGAATCACACCAGAAGCACCCAGACGTTTCGCCAGACCCTCATTCACTAGCGACGAGTCTTTTACGCTCAGACGCAGACGAGTGATGCAGGCATCGATACCGGTGAGGTTGTCAGAACCGCCGATAGCCGCAATGTACTGACGCGCCAGGGCAGAAACGTCCTGATCTTTACCGCTGCTCACATTGAGATCCTGACCATCCTCTTCGCTGCCAGCCACAGCCAGTTCGCGACCCGGAGTCATCAGGTTGAATTTGGTGATAACGAAACGGAACACCACGTAGTAGATAGCAAAGAACACCAGACCCTGCGGGATCAGCATCCACCACTGGGTTGCCAGCGGGTTACGGGAAGAAAGCACCATATCCACCAGACCCGCACTGAAGCCGAAACCGGCAATCCAATGCATGCTCGCCGCGATGAATACGGAGATACCGGTCAGGACAGCGTGGATCACATACAGAACCGGTGCAACGAACATGAAGGAGAATTCCAGCGGTTCAGTGATACCGGTAAAGAATGCCGCAAACGCACCGGCCATCATGATACCCAGCACTTTCGCCTTGTTCTCAGGACGCGCGCAATGGTAGATAGCCAGCGCCGCACCCGGCAGACCAAACATCATGATCGGGAAGAAGCCCGCCTGATAACGACCGGTAATCCCGATAATCCCTTTACCCGACTCGATGGACTGTGCGCCGCCGAGGAAGTTAGGAATATCGTTAATGCCTGCAACGTCGAACCAGAATACGGAGTTCAGTGCGTGGTGCAGCCCCACCGGAATCAACAGACGGTTGAAGAAGGCATAGATACCCGCACCGGCTGAGCCCAGTTTTTGAATGTGTTCACCGAAGTTAACCAGACCGTCGAAAATCATCGGCCAGATATACATCATGATGAACGCCACAACGATCATCACGAAAGAGGTGAGGATCGGTACCAGACGGCGACCGCTGAAGAAGGAAAGCGCTTTCGGCAGTTCGACGCTGCTAAAGCGGTTGTACAGCTCAGCAGAGATAATACCGACGAGGATACCCACGAACTGGTTGCTGATCTTACCGAAAGCAGCAGGAACCTGATCAGCAGGGATCTTCTGAATCATGGAAACCGCAGCCGGAGAACAGAGTGTGGTCAACACCAGGAAGCCCACAAAACCGGTCAGCGCTGCAGCACCGTCTTTATCTTTAGACATACCGTAAGCCACACCGATAGCAAACAGCACAGACATGTTATCGATAATGGCGGAGCCGGATTTAATGAAGAATGCCGCAAGCGCGTTATCTCCACCCCAACCTACCGGGTCGATCCAATAGCCGACCCCCATCAATATTGCCGCCGCTGGCAGCGTGGCGACCGGCACCATTAGCGCACGGCCTACCTTTTGCAGATAACCTAGAATACTCACTTTCTTCCCCCTTTGAGACCCCGTTAAGGCTCGCTTTAAGCTGTGTTTTTATTTTGTCACTAACTTATTGAAATTCAGTTGTTGCTTTACTGGCATCGTGAGTGTGTAAAAAATTAATTCGTACCGCAAATTAAAAGCGTGTTTTTTGTGAGTTTAGTCACCAAATATCGTTATATTCACTCCCTTTTACTGGCTATGTGGGAAAACTTATTTTATCATTCAAAAAATCAAGACAGATTGACCCAACTGATGCATGCCAGGTTACGCTTTACCATGCACCGACGCACAATCCGTCAACGGCTTACATTTACTTTCTGAGGTGAAGAATGAGACTGATTCCCCTGACTTCCGCTGAACAGGTCGGCAAATGGGCTGCACGCCATATCGTTAATCGCATCAATGCGTTCAAACCGACAGCCGATCGTCCGTTTGTGCTGGGTCTGCCGACAGGCGGCACGCCGCTGACAGCGTATAAAGCCTTAGTCGAAATGCACAAAGCGGGCCAGGTTAGCTTCAAACACGTCGTGACGTTCAACATGGACGAATATGTCGGCCTGCCGAAAGAGCATCCGGAAAGCTACCACAGCTTTATGCATCGTAATTTCTTTGACCACGTTGATATTCCAGCAGAAAACATCAACCTGCTCAACGGCAACGCGCCGGACATCGACGCCGAGTGCCGCCAGTATGAAGAAAAAATCCGTTCCTACGGTAAAATCCACCTGTTCATGGGTGGCGTCGGTAATGACGGCCATATCGCTTTTAACGAACCCGCATCTTCACTGGCCTCTCGTACCCGTATCAAAACGCTGACGCATGACACCCGTGTGGCAAACTCCCGTTTCTTTGACGGCGACGTGAGTCAGGTACCGAAATACGCGCTGACCGTTGGCGTGGGTACCCTACTGGACGCTGAAGAAGTGATGATCCTGGTGCTGGGTTCGCAGAAAGCACAGGCGCTGCAAGCCGCAGTTGAAGGCAATGTGAACCACATGTGGACCATCAGCTGTCTGCAACTGCATCCGAAAGCGGTTGTGGTGTGCGATGAGCCGTCCACGATGGAACTGAAAGTTAAGACGCTGAAATATTTCAACGAGTTAGAAGCCGAAAATATTAAAGGTCTGTAATGTAGTCTCCGCCCTGCCACGGTGTTCAGGGCGGCATTTTTTTGAAATCGGGGGTCGGAATGTATGCTTTAACCCAGGGTCGGATCTTTACCGGCCACGAAATTCTTGATGACCATGCGATTGTTGTCGCCAATGGCCTGATTGACCGCGTTTGCCCTGTGGCAGAACTGCTGCCAGAGATCGAACAACGTTCAGTGAACGGGGCCATTCTTTCCCCCGGCTTTATCGATGTCCAGCTCAACGGCTGCGGCGGCGTGCAGTTTAACGACACGGCGGAAGCCGTCACCGTTGAAACGCTGGAGATCATGCAGAAGGCCAACGAGAAATCAGGCTGCACCAACTATCTGCCCACGCTGATTACCACCAGCGACGATCTCATGAAGCAAGGCATTCGCGTGATGCGTGAATACCTGGCGAAACATCCGAATCAGGCGCTGGGTCTGCACCTGGAAGGCCCCTGGCTGAACCTGGTGAAAAAAGGGACGCACAATCCTAGCTTTGTCCGTCAGCCTGACGCTGCGCTGGTCGATTTCCTGTGCGATAATGCCGACGTGATCACCAAAGTGACGCTGGCGCCGGAAATGGTCCCTGCGGAAGTGATCAGCAAGCTGGCGAACGCCGGAATTGTGGTCTCTGCCGGTCACTCAAACGCCACGCTGAAAGAAGCGAAAGCCGGGTTCCGCGCAGGTATCACTTTTGCCACGCATCTGTTCAACGCGATGCCCTATATCACCGGACGCGAACCGGGTCTGGCGGGTGCGATTCTGGATGAAGCCGACATTTATTGCGGTGTGATTGCCGACGGCCTGCACGTTGACTATGCCAACATCCGCAACGCCAAACGGCTGAAAGGCGACAAACTGTGCCTGGTGACGGATGCGACTGCACCGGCGGGGGCAAATATTGAACAGTTCATTTTTGCTGGTAAAACAATATACTACCGCAATGGACTTTGTGTAGATGAGAACGGGACGCTGAGCGGTTCATCATTAACCATGATTGAAGGCGTGCGTAACCTGGTTGAACATTGCGGTATTGCACTCGACGAAGTGCTGCGCATGGCGACCCTCTATCCTGCGCGTGCCATCGGTGTTGAGAAACACTTCGGCAGCATCGCGGCGGGTAAAGTGGCAAACCTGACCGCTTTCACACACGACTTTAAAATCATCAAGACCATCGTTAATGGTAACGAGGTCGTTACTGAGTAAGAGAAAGTATGACACCAGGCGGACAAGCTCAAATAGGTAATGTTGATCTCGTAAAACAGCTTAACAGCGCGGCCGTTTACCGCCTGATTGACCAGCATGGGCCAATCTCGCGGATCCAGATTGCCGAGCAAAGCCAGCTTGCCCCCGCCAGCGTAACCAAAATTACGCGTCAACTGATTGAACGCGGACTGATCAAAGAAGTCGATCAACAGGCCTCCACCGGAGGCCGCCGCGCCATCTCTATCGTCACTGAAACCCGCAGTTTTCATGCCATTGGCGTGCGTCTTGGCCGCCACGACGCCACCATCACCCTGTTTGACCTGAGCAGCAAAGTGCTGGCAGAAGAGCACTATCCTCTGCCCGAACGTACGCAGGAAACGCTGGAACACGCGCTGCTCAATGCCATTACCGCCTTTATTGACAGCAATCAACGCAAAATCCGCGAGCTCATCGCCATTTCTGTGATCCTGCCGGGGCTTGTCGATCCGGAAAGCGGCAAGATCCACTATATGCCGCATATTCAGGTGGAGAACTGGGGACTGGTTGAGGCGCTGGAAAAACGGTTCCTCGTCACCTGTTTTGTCGGCCACGATATCCGCAGTCTGGCGCTGGCAGAGCACTACTTTGGTGCAAGCCAGGATTGCGAAGACTCCATTCTGGTGCGCGTCCACCGCGGAACGGGCGCCGGGATCATCTCTAACGGGCGAATTTTTATTGGTCGTAACGGCAACGTTGGCGAGATTGGCCATATCCAAGTTGAACCACTCGGCGAGCGCTGCCACTGCGGCAACTTTGGCTGTCTGGAAACCATTGCTGCGAACGCGGCGATTGAACATCGCGTTCTTAATCTGCTTAAGCAAGGTTACCAGAGCCGTGTTCCGCTGGAAGACTGCACGATCAAAACCATCTGCAAGGCAGCAAATAAGGGCGACAGCCTGGCTTCTGAGGTGATCGAGCACGTTGGGCGTCATCTGGGAAAAACCATTGCGATCGCCATCAACCTGTTTAATCCGCAAAAAATCGTGATTGCCGGTGAGATCACCGAAGCCGATAAAGTGCTGTTACCCGCCATTGAAAGCTGCATTAATACGCAGGCGCTGAAGGCGTTTCGCACGAATTTGCCGGTGGTGCGTTCCACGCTGGATCACCGCTCGGCCATCGGTGCGTTTGCGCTGGTAAAACGCGCTATGCTCAACGGTATTTTGCTCCAGCATTTGCTGGAAAACTGATGCGCTCTTATAGTATCGGATTATTAACACATCTCCTGGGTAGTTCATGACCATCAAGAATGTCATTTGTGATATCGACGGCGTGCTGATGCACGACAACGTCGCCGTACCGGGTGCGGCGGAATTTTTGACTGGCGTAATGGAAAAAGGCCTGCCGCTGGTGCTGTTGACCAATTACCCGTCGCAGACCGGCCAGGATCTGGCGAACCGTTTCGCGACCGCTGGCGTCAATGTACCAGACAGCGTGTTTTATACCTCGGCAATGGCGACCGCCGATTTTCTGCGTCGTCAGGAAGGGAAAAAGGCGTATGTTGTCGGCGAAGGCGCGCTGATCCACGAACTGTATAAAGCCGGTTTCACCATTACTGACGTGAACCCGGACTTCGTTATCGTCGGCGAGACCCGTTCCTACAACTGGGACATGATGCATAAAGCGGCCTTCTTTGTGGCAAACGGCGCGCGCTTTATCGCCACCAACCCGGACACCCACGGTCGCGGTTATTATCCGGCCTGTGGCGCGCTGTGTGCCGGCATCGAAAAAATCTCCGGTCGTAAACCGTTCTACGTTGGTAAACCCAGTCCGTGGATTATCCGTGCGGCATTAAACAAGATGCAAGCGCACTCGGAAGAGACGGTGATCGTCGGCGATAACCTGCGCACCGATATTCTTGCTGGCTTCCAGGCGGGGCTCGAAACCATTCTGGTACTCTCCGGCGTTTCCACGCTGGATGACATCGACAGTATGCCGTTCCGCCCGAGCTGGATTTATCCCTCCGTCGCTGAAATCGACGTTATTTAACGCAGACCACGTCCCAGGACGTGGTTTTTCATTTTTGCCTCCCGAAAATAAAAACCCATTTAACAAAAACGGCATAAAACTGATAATCCATCAATAAAAATGCTCATTACGTAATCTTTTTTCACTAATCAACAATCACCATTGCGTTTTTTCTTTTTCGGGCCGCAAACCCCTTGCGCCTCTCTTTTCTTTGCGGCATTTTCTTTAGCAAGCAAACACAAAAAGAATTTACGCAACAGGTTAACGGAGAAGGTTATGTGTTCAATTTTCGGCGTATTCGATATTAAGTCAGATGCAGGTGAACTGCGTAAAAAGGCACTTGAACTGTCACGCCTCATGCGCCATCGCGGCCCGGACTGGTCCGGCATTTATGCCTGCGATAAGGCCATTCTGGCCCATGAACGTCTGTCGATTGTCGACGTCAACGCCGGCGCACAGCCGTTGTATAACGAAAAGAAAACCCACGTGCTGGCCGTCAACGGTGAAATCTACAACCACCAGGCGCTGCGTGCAGAATATGGCGATCGCTACGCGTTCCAGACCGGGTCTGATTGCGAAGTGATCCTCGCGCTGTATCAGGAAAAAGGGGTGGAATTTCTCGACGACCTGCAAGGGATGTTTGCCTTCGCGCTGTACGACAGCGAGCAGGATGCCTATCTGATTGGCCGCGACCACATCGGCATTATCCCGCTGTATATGGGCTACGACGAATTCGGCAACTTGTACGTGGCGTCAGAAATGAAAGCGCTGGTGCCGGTTTGCCGCACCATTAAAGAGTTCCCGGCTGGAAGTTACCTCTGGAGCAAAGACGGTGAAATCCGTCAGTACTATCAGCGTGACTGGTTCGATTTTGACGCGGTAAAAGATAACGTTACCGACAAAAACGAACTGCGCCAGGCGCTGGAAGATTCTGTCAAAAGCCACCTGATGTCAGACGTGCCTTACGGCGTACTGCTCTCTGGCGGCCTGGACTCTTCCGTCATCTCGGCGATCACCAAAAAATTCGCCGCCCGTCGTGTCGAAGATGATGAACGTTCTGAAGCCTGGTGGCCGCAACTCCACTCCTTCGCCGTCGGTCTGGAAGGTTCTCCGGATCTGAAAGCCGCGCAGGAAGTGGCGAACCACCTGGGGACCGTACACCATGAAATTCACTTTACGGTACAGGAAGGGCTGGATGCGATCCGCGACGTGATTTATCACATCGAAACCTATGACGTCACCACCATTCGCGCCTCCACGCCGATGTACTTAATGTCGCGTAAGATCAAAGCGATGGGCATCAAAATGGTGTTGTCTGGCGAAGGGTCTGACGAAGTGTTCGGCGGCTACCTTTATTTCCATAAAGCGCCAGACGCCAAAGAACTGCACGAAGAGACCGTGCGTAAGCTACAGGCGTTGCATATGTTTGACTGCGCCCGCGCCAACAAGGCCATGTCAGCCTGGGGTGTGGAAGCACGTGTCCCGTTCCTGGATAAAAAATTCCTCGACGTGGCGATGCGCATCAACCCGGAAGATAAAATGTGCGGCAACGGCAAGATGGAAAAACATATCCTCCGCGAATGTTTCGAATCCTATCTGCCTGCAAGCGTCGCATGGCGTCAGAAAGAGCAGTTCTCCGACGGCGTGGGTTACAGCTGGATCGACACCCTGAAAGAGGTGGCCGCTAAGCAAGTTTCCGATCAGCAACTGGAAACCGCCCGCTTCCGCTTCCCGTACAACACACCGTCTTCGAAAGAAGCGTATCTGTACCGCGAGATCTTCGAAGAACTTTTCCCGGTACCAAGCGCCGCAGAATGTGTGCCGGGTGGCCCTTCCGTCGCCTGCTCTTCTGCTAAGGCGATCGAATGGGACGAAGCGTTCAAAACCATGAACGATCCATCCGGTCGCGCAGTGGGTGTTCACCAGTCCGCTTATCAATAAGCCGCACTGATGAAAAAGGGCCTTTCGGGGCCCTTTATTGATCCTGAAAAACGGTTCAGAAAGCGATTAATAATCAATAATTGCCGAATATTGCGTCACGCTGTTCGCAACCTAACCAAACAGTCACATTCCGGGCGTTTTCGATGAAAAAGGGGTTGACGCTTCAAGGCTCAATACGCATAATGCGCCCCGCAACGCCGATAAGGTAACGCGCGAAAAAAAGATGGCTACGTAGCTCAGTTGGTTAGAGCACATCACTCATAATGATGGGGTCACAGGTTCGAATCCCGTCGTAGCCACCATCTTTTTTGCGGGAGTGGCGAAATTGGTAGACGCACCAGATTTAGGTTCTGGCG
>DXKH01000087.1 GCA_019415335.1 Citrobacter sp.
CGCCAGAAGCGATTCTCGCCGGAGTGATTAACGCCATGGCGCGGCGGAGTGCCAATTTCATTGCCCGTCTCTCCTGTGAAGCGCCGATTCTGTTTACTGGTGGCGTTAGTCACTGTCAAAGGTTTACCCACATGCTGGAAAGCCATCTGGGAATGCCGGTACAAACTCACCCTGATGCGCAATTCGCTGGTGCAATTGGCGCGGCGGTGATCGGTCAGCGGCAGAGAAAACGCGCATGAAAGAGTATCTGTTTTTATTTCACTCCACGGTCGGCGTCATACAAACCCGCAAGGCGTTGCAGGCAGCGGGCATGACTTTTCGCGTCAGCGATATTCCCCGTGATTTACGTGGCGGCTGCGGGTTATGCATTTGGCTGACCTGTCCCCCCGGCGAGGAAATTCAATGGGTGATCCCTGGGCATACGGAATCAGTTTATTGTCAGCAGGATGGTGGCTGGCGCTGCATTGCACATTACGGGATTTCTCCGCGTTAAGGATTCATTAAGATCGCTACGTATACTTCTCGATATCTTATTGATTTGCCTTAAAGGGATTACCGTGACAAAAAGTATTTCGTTAAGTAAACGCATCTTCGTTATTGTGATTCTTTTTGTCATTGTGGCAGTGTGTACTTTCTTCGTGCAATCTTGCGCCCGTAAAAGCAATCATGCAGCATCATTTCAGAATTACCACGCCACCATTGACGGCAAAGAAATTGCAGGCATAACGAATAATATCTCTTCGCTGACCTGGTCGGCACAAAGCAATACTCTTTTTAGCACTATCAACAAACCTGCCGCCATTGTTGAAATGACCATCAATGGCGATTTGATCCGCACAATTCCTCTGGATTTTGTTAAGGATCTCGAGACGATCGAATACATTGGCGATAATCAGTTTGTCATTAGCGATGAGCGCGATTATGCCATTTATGTGATTTCACTGACCCCAAACTCGGAAGTAAAAATCCTCAAAAAAATAAAAATCCCGCTGCAGGAATCCCCAACCAATTGCGGTTTCGAAGGATTGGCTTATTCTCGCCAGGATCACACTTTCTGGTTTTTTAAAGAGAAAAACCCGATTGAGGTCTACAAAGTTAAAGGGCTGTTAAGTAGCAATGAATTGCACATCAGCAAAGACAAGGCACTACAACGGCAATTTACTTTAGATGATGTGTCCGGCGCAGAATTTAACCAACAAAAAAATACGCTTCTGGTGCTGTCTCATGAATCTCGCGCACTCCAGGAAGTAACGCTGGCTGGCGAGGTTATCGGTGAAATGTCACTAACCAAAGGCAGTCGAGGTTTGTCGCATAACATCAAACAGGCCGAAGGGGTTGCGATGGATGCCTCAGGTAATATTTATATCGTTAGCGAACCAAATCGTTTTTATCGCTTTACCCCTCAATCATCGCATTAACAGGCTGGCATGTTTCACCTTTTTGTTATTAACTTGTTAACAATAAAAAATGACAAACAAGGTTAAACATGCCTTCGCCCTCGCATCCCGTAGAACGCTTTTCTTTCAGCACCGCGCTTTTCGGGATGCTGGTTCTGACCTTAGGTATGGGTTTAGGCCGCTTCCTTTATACGCCTATGTTGCCCGTCATGATGGCGGAAGGATCGTTTTCATTTAGCCAGCTCTCGTGGATTGCCAGCGGCAACTATGCGGGGTATCTGGCTGGCAGTCTGCTATTTTCGTTTGGCGCATTTCACCAACCTTCGCGCCTGCGCCCATTTCTGTTGGCTTCTGCCCTGGCTAGCGGGTTGTTGATCCTCGCCATGGCATGGTTGCCGCCATTTATTCTGGTGTTATTGATTCGCGTCCTGGCGGGTGTCGCCAGCGCCGGAATGCTGATTTTTGGTTCGACGCTGATTATGCAGCACACGCGCCATCCTTTTGTGCTGGCAGCTTTGTTTTCTGGCGTTGGCATTGGTATCGCACTGGGCAATGAATATGTTCTGGCAGGCCTGCATTTTGACCTCTCCTCGCAAACGTTATGGCAAGGCGCCGGGGCGCTTTCTGGCATGATGCTGATTGCACTTATGCTTTTAATGCCCTCGAAAAAACACGCCATCGCACCAATGCCATTGGTAAAAACAGAGCAACAGATAATGAGCTGGTGGTTACTGGCTATTCTGTACGGCCTGGCGGGATTTGGTTATATCATCGTCGCGACTTACCTGCCGCTCATGGCGAAAGATGCTGGCTCACCATTGTTAACCGCCCATCTCTGGACGTTAGTCGGCTTATCAATTGTGCCTGGTTGCTTTGGCTGGCTATGGGCAGCAAAACGTTGGGGGGCTTTGCCCTGCCTGACGGCGAATTTGCTGGTGCAGGCTATTAGTGTGTTGCTTACTCTCGCCAGCGACTCGCCTCTCTTGCTTATCATCAGCAGTCTTGGTTTTGGCGGTACCTTTATGGGTACGACATCTCTGGTGATGACTATCGCCCGCCAACTGAGCGTACCGGGAAATCTCAATCTTTTAGGCTTTGTGACGCTCATTTACGGCATTGGGCAAATTCTTGGCCCGGCGCTGACCAGTATGCTTGGCAATGGAACATCGGCGCTTGCCAGCGCCACTCTCTGCGGCGCGGCGGCGTTGTTTATTGCTGCGCTTATCAGCACAGCGCAATTATTTAAGCTGCAAGTGGTTACTTCATGAGGAGTGTTTCCCTTACCACTCAATAAACTCAACCGCAACCGTTGATGTCAGCCAGACCCCGTTTTCCGCTTGCCAAAAAGGGATGCCTCGTTTCGCCATTTCCTGTGCTTTGACGGTTAAGATAACCGGCGATCCGTGTCTTGCTCCCACTTTGCGTGCCGTTGCTTCATCAGCAGAGAGATGCACGTAATGGCGCTCCCCTGCAATCAGCCCTTGTTTTTTTATCTCGTCAAGAAAACGGCTTGCCGTACCGTGGTAGAGAAATTGTGGCGGTATTTTTTCGATGAAGCCAATGGCGACCTGCGAAGTCGAATGCCCCTGAACGGCGCGAATACACGTACCATCACTGGAATAACTAAAGCGCTTTTTATCGCTGGTGGCGACAACGGTATCCAGTAATGCGCGGGTTAACCGCTTGCCCGCTTTTTGGGCACAGAGTATGAGCTTATCGATATCCGCCCATCCTTCACCGTCCAGCACGATGCCAATTGCCTCTGGTTTATGTCGGAGGACAAAACTTAAAAACTTGCTCGTCTTTGCCAGCTCTTTGTCGTTGTATTTTGCCATCGCGTTTTCGTCCCTGGATTTTCTGTTTTTATTTACTGATGTCATTGTCACTGGGTTTATGAATTTTCTGCAACTCAATCCTGCGCAGAACCTTTGCCACACAGAGTCATTTTTCCGCTATGCAAAAAACGCATAGCAAGAAACATACTTGCATTTTCCCCATACCCACATGGCTGATAAGGTTTTTCAGCTCCAGGAATTTTCCTGGCTCAAGCAACACACATACACAAAAAAACAATGGGGATTGTTATGACACAACAAGGGGATGCTGTAGCTGGGGAGCTGGCGACAGAAAAAGTGGGTGTTAAAGGGTATCTGGCCTTTTTTCTCACGATTATCTTTTTTTCCGGAGTTTTTTCCGGGACAGACAGTTGGTGGCGCGTTTTTGACTTTTCCGTTCTGAACGGATCGTTTGGGCAACTGCCTGGTGCGAATGGCGCTACCACCTCGTTTCGCGGCGCAGGTGGCACAGGAGCTAAAGATGGCTTTCTCTTCGCGCTGGAACTGGCTCCGTCAGTGATTCTCTCTCTGGGAATTATCTCGATTACCGATGGTCTTGGCGGATTGCGCGCCGCGCAGCAGTTAATGACGCCCGTGCTAAAACCGTTGTTGGGCATTCCAGGCATCTGTTCACTGGCGCTGATTGCTAACCTGCAAAACCCCGATGCCGCCGCGGGTATGACCAAAGAACTGGCGCAGGAAGGGGAAATTACCGAACGTGATAAAGTGATTTTTGCCGCCTATCAAACCAGCGGTAGCGCCATCATCACCAACTACTTCTCTTCCGGCGTCGCGGTGTTTGCCTTTCTGGGCACGTCCGTAATCGTACCTTTAGCCGTCATCCTGGTGTTTAAATTTGTCGGAGCCAACATTTTGCGCGTC
>DXKH01000088.1 GCA_019415335.1 Citrobacter sp.
CATTGCTGCAACGGCTTTGTCGAACTCTGCAAACTTTTCGTTATTGTTTTCATATTCTGCAATGCGGCTCGCCAGAAAGTCGATAAGTGGATTAGTATCATCTTCTTCAATCAAATATTCGACCAGTTCCAGTGCTTCACGATAATCATCTTCTGAGTCACTGCCTCCCAGAAAGGGGACTGCATTGACCAGTTCTCTTGTTGCTTTAACAGCGCGTGCAGCATTAGCAGTCATTCTTTGTTCTCTCTGTAGTATCGTGTCAGACGCCCACTTTTCTAAAATGCCAGGTTTGCTCGGCATCATAAGGCATGGTCAGGAGAGGTTTCAGCGCCCGCTTTTGCGCGTATTCGCTGTCACTCATCGGCAGATATTCGGTAAAGCTGGTGGCCTGTGCAGGCAGCACTAAGCTCAATAAAAAAGCGCACATCCCTGTTCTGATGTTCAATTCCCTGAATTCCTTACTGAAAAACTACTCTTCTTCCACCGCTAACTGCGCGAAGCCGCCGTTCCCTTCCCAGCCTTCCAGACGTTGATAAACGGTTTCCACCGCATCTTTAATCGGCTGGGTCATCGGGTAGTAAAAGCCGACGATATCCGGCTGGATGCCGAGGAAAATCACTTCGCCAATGTCTTCTTTCAACTGGTCGATAAGGTAGTTCAGCGGCATGTTATGGGTAGTCATCATAAACATCTCGGCGATATCATCCGGGTCGATGATGCGGATTTCGCCGGGGTTTAGCCCCATATCCGTGGCGTCAACAATCAGCAGTCGTGTAGGGCGCAGTTCACGGATAGCGACGATGTCGTTTTCCGGTGCGCTACCGCCGTCAATCACCACCCAGTTACCTTTCGGTGCGGCGGCGCACTTTTCCGCCAGCAGCGGACCTGCGCCATCATCGCCCATCATGCTATTGCCAACACAGAGTAAAACGTCAGTCACGCAGTCTCCTCACCATCAAATAGATGGCGTTTTCCTGATGAATATCATGCAGCATACTTAACAGCATTGTACTCCATTCTTTCTGCTGCGAAGTTTGCGCTGCCCGGGCTTTATCGAATGCGTTGGCCAGCATCGGCACATGGTTAATGTCGATGACGATCTCACCATATTTCGGCACGCCTTCCATTTTGCGGCGGGCTTCGCTGCCCGCCTCCAGAGTGGCAATCCATGCCAGATAGTCATCCCACGGGCAGGTAAGTGCCGCTTCCAGGCAATCGATAACCCCAAGGTGGTGACCAATCGCCAGGCTGTAATAGACCACCTGCTGCGCCTCGGCGGGCGTGGCATCGTTCTCATCAATAAATTTACGGCTCAGTTGACTGAACACCACCTTTTCAATCATCGGATACGCGCCTCTTCAACAACATGATTCAGATGGCTGACAATCTCGTTCAGACGCGGATCGTTTTCCGCTTCCAGCCAGCGTGCAACCTGTTCTTCGCCCTGCCCTAACTGTGTCAGGAAGTCATCGGCAATCTGACGACCGTAACGATAACCCGCCAGGCGGCGTGCTTCGCGATCCACTTTCACGCGCAGCGGCTGCACCATATCGCCATGAAGGATTTCCGCCGGTTGTTCATCCTGCTCACCCGGGCCACGGGCGTGAATTTTCTGCTCCAGCAGGCCGAGCGCCATTGCAAAGCCGTACAGCGTGGCGGCTGGCGTTGGCGGGCACCCCGGAATGTAGACATCCACCGGGACGATTTTATCCGTACCGCCCCACACGCAGTAGAGATCGTGGAAAATGCCACCGCTGTTACCGCAGGCACCGTAGGAGATACAGATTTTCGGGTCCGGCGCGGACTGCCACGCACGCAGCGCAGGGGATCGCATTGCACGGGTGACCGCGCCGGTAAACAGTAAAATATCCGCATGACGCGGTGAAGGAACGACTTTAATGCCGAAGCGTTCTGCATCAAACAGCGGCGAAAGCGTGGCGAAAATTTCGATTTCGCAGCCGTTGCAGCCGCCGCAGTCCACGCGGTAAACGTAGGCAGAACGTTTGATTTTTTTCAGTAACGACGCCTTCATGCTGG
Source organism: Citrobacter sp. (assembly GCA_019415335.1). The sequence goes on from DXKH01000088.1 coordinate 2,038, forward strand.
CAATGGATTCATCCACCGTCATCGGTACCGGAATACCGTTCGCGTCACGCGGGCCTAATAAATTGCTCATCAGCTGGCCTCTTTCATATGGCGAGTCAGTTCAATACGGTCAGACGGCACCAGGCATTTCTGGCGCTTACAGTCCGGGCAGGTCTCAAAGCTTTCACGGTGATTTTCCGCACGGCTATCACCGTTGTGCTTAAGCAGCGCAATGGCGTAGTCGATCTCTTTCTGGACGGCGAAAGGACGATTGCAGACGCGGCAGTTGCACAGCGCGAAGCGGGACTGTTGCAGGAAGTCTTCTTTCTTCCACACCGCCAGTTCGTATTCTTGCGACAGCTTAATCGCCGCCGTCGGACAGACTTCTTCACAGCGTCCACAGAAGATGCAGCGCCCGAGATTGAACTGCCACGCCAGCTCTCCTGTGGCGAGGTCAGTTTCAACCGTTAAGGCGTTTGACGGGCAGGCATTGACGCAGGCCGCACAGCCGATGCACTGCTGCGGGTTCTGCTCTGGCTTACCACGGAAGTTTTTATCAACCGCAATCGGCTTCAGCGGATAAGACGAAGTCGCCGTGCCGGTTTTGATGACTTTTTTGATAAAGGTAAACATGGCGATTCCTTATTTCAGCGGCGAGTTTTTACGCTCAATGCTGTAGCGCTCGAGTTCTTTGTACGGCACCACTTTGCTCTTCTTCTTACGTACATCGACCACGGTCATGCGGTCGGTACAGGAGTAGCAAGGGTCCAGGCTACCGATAATCAACGGCGCATCGGAAACGGTGTTGCCGCGCAGCATGTAGCGCAGGGTCGGCCAGTTTGCGTAGGTCGCCGCACGGCAGCGCCAGCGGTACAGCTTCTGGTTGTCGCCGGTCATGCTCCAGTGGATATCGTCGCCGCGCGGCGCTTCGGCAAAGCCCAGCGCGAAACGGTGCGGAATGTAGGTAAAGCCTTCCACCATCAGCGGGCCGCCCGGCAGGTTATCCAGACCGTAATCGATCATATTCAGCGCGGTATAGACTTCGTTGATACGCACTTTCAGACGGGAAATAACGTCGCAGCCCTGCTCGCTGTGGACTTCCATTGGCAGCAGGCCATAACCAACAAACGGGTGATCGGCACGGGTATCACGGGCGTGACCGCTGGCACGGACCATCGGGCCAACGTTACTGAAGTCGCGAGCGATTTCCGGGTCCAGACGACCAATACCGACGGTGCGTTGTTCCATGTTCGGTGTGCTCAGCAGCACATCCACCAGCTCCTGCACTTCACGACGCATCTGTTGTGCCAGCTGGCGGGGCTGGATCATGTCGTCTTTCAGCAGATCGCGACGAATCCCGCCGATCAGGTTCAGGCCGTAGGTTTTACGTGCACCGGTAAGGATCTCTGCCATTTTCATGGAGGTTTCACGCACGCGGAAGAACTGCATAAAGCCGGAGTCGAAGCCGGTAAAGTGACAGGCGAGGCCGAGGTTGAGCAGATGCGAGTGCAGGCGTTCTACCTCCAGCAGAATGGCGCGGATCATCTGCGCACGTTCTGGCACCTGAATACCCATCGCGTTTTCCACCGACGTGGTGTAGGCGGTGCTGTGAGCAAAGCCGCAGATCCCGCACACACGGTCAGAGAGGAAGGTCACTTCGTTGTAACCCAT
>DXKH01000089.1 GCA_019415335.1 Citrobacter sp.
GCTGACGCGTACAGGAAACACAGAAAAAAGCCCGCACCGAACAGTGCGGGCTTTTTTTTCGACCAAAGGTAACGAGGTAACAACCATGCGAGTGTTGAAGTTCGGCGGTACATCAGTGGCAAATGCAGAACGTTTTCTGCGGGTTGCCGATATTCTGGAAAGCAATGCCAGGCAGGGGCAGGTAGCGACCGTTCTTTCTGCCCCCGCTAAAATTACCAACCATCTGGTGGCGATGATTGAAAAAACCATCGGAGGTCAGGACGCATTACCCAATATCAGTGATGCCGAACGTATTTTTGCCGAACTTCTGACCGGACTCGCCGACGCCCAGCCGGGCTTTCCGCTGGCGCAGTTGAAAGCGTTTGTTGAGCAGGAATTTGCCCAAATCAAACATGTGCTGCATGGAATCAGCCTGCTCGGACAGTGTCCGGACAGCATTAACGCCGCGATCATCTGCCGTGGCGAAAAGATGTCGATCGCTATCATGGCGGGGTTACTGGAAGCGCGCGGTCACCACGTTACCGTTATTGACCCGGTCGAAAAACTGCTGGCGGTGGGGCACTACCTCGAATCTACCGTCGATATCGCCGAATCGACTCGCCGCATTGCCGCCGGGCGCATTCCCACTGACCACATGGTGCTGATGGCCGGTTTCACCGCCGGTAATGAGAAGGGCGAACTGGTGGTGCTGGGGCGTAATGGCTCTGATTATTCTGCTGCGGTTCTGGCGGCCTGCTTACGTGCCGACTGCTGCGAGATCTGGACAGACGTCGACGGTGTTTATACCTGCGATCCGCGCCAGGTGCCTGATGCCAGGTTGCTTAAGTCGATGTCTTATCAGGAGGCGATGGAGCTCTCCTATTTCGGCGCGAAAGTGCTTCACCCTCGTACTATTACCCCCATCGCGCAGTTCCAGATCCCTTGCCTCATCAAAAATACCGGTAACCCGCAGGCAGCAGGTACGCTGATCGGCGGCAGTCGCGATGAAGACGATCTGCCGGTGAAGGGGATTTCCAACCTCAACAATATGGCGATGTTCAACGTCTCCGGCCCTGGTATGAAAGGGATGGTGGGGATGGCGGCGCGCGTGTTTGCGGTGATGTCGCGTGCGGGAATTTCCGTGGTACTGATTACCCAGTCCTCTTCTGAGTACAGCATCAGCTTCTGTGTGCCGCAGGCAGACTGTGCCCGCGCGCAGCGCGCCTTGCAGGATGAGTTCTATCTCGAGCTGAAAGAGGGCGTGCTGGAACCGCTGGCGGTCACTGAGCGGCTGGCGATTATCTCCGTCGTTGGGGATGGCATGCGGACGTTGCGTGGCATTTCAGCCAAATTCTTTGCCGCACTGGCGCGCGCCAATATCAATATCGTGGCTATTGCTCAGGGCTCCTCCGAGCGTTCCATTTCGGTGGTGGTCAACAATGACGATGCCACGACGGGCGTACGTGTCACCCATCAGATGCTGTTCAATACCGATCAGGTGATCGAGGTGTTTGTCATTGGCGTCGGCGGGGTAGGCGGCGCGTTACTGGAGCAGCTTAAGCGCCAGCAGACCTGGCTGAAGAAAAAACATATCGATCTGCGCGTGTGCGGCGTGGCGAACTCCAGAGCGCTGCTCACCCATGTGCATGGCCTGAACCTGGAAAACTGGCAGGCCGAACTGGCTGAAGCGAAAGAGCCGTTCAACCTCGGGCGCTTAATTCGCCTGGTGAAGGAATATCATCTGCTGAACCCAGTGATTGTGGACTGTACTTCCAGTCAGGCGGTGGCCGATCAATACGCTGACTTCCTGCGCGAAGGGTTCCACGTGGTTACGCCGAACAAAAAGGCGAATACCTCGTCGATGGATTACTACCATCAGTTGCGTTTCGCTGCCGCGAAGTCACGGCGCAAATTCCTCTATGACACTAACGTGGGCGCCGGTCTGCCGGTAATCGAAAACCTGCAAAACCTGCTGAATGCGGGCGATGAATTGCTGAAGTTCTCCGGTATCCTGTCTGGTTCGCTGTCGTTTATTTTCGGTAAGCTCGATGAAGGCATGAGCCTCTCTGAAGCGACCCGCATCGCGCGTGAAATGGGTTATACCGAACCAGACCCGCGTGACGATCTTTCCGGTATGGACGTGGCGCGTAAGCTTCTGATCCTCGCCCGCGAAACCGGACGCGAACTGGAACTGTCTGACATCGTCATTGAACCGGTGCTGCCGAAAGCGTTTGATGATTCAGGCGACGTTGACGCGTTCATGGCGAATCTGCCGCAGCTTGACGATGCCTTTGCCGCTCGGGTGGCAAAAGCTCGTGATGAGGGCAAAGTATTGCGCTATGTTGGCAACATCGAGGAAGACGGCGTCTGTCGGGTGAAGATTTCTGAAGTGGACGGTAACGATCCGTTGTACAAAGTGAAAAACGGCGAAAACGCGCTGGCGTTCTACAGCCACTACTATCAGCCGCTGCCGCTGGTTCTGCGCGGTTATGGCGCGGGTAACGACGTCACGGCGGCAGGGGTGTTTGCTGATCTGCTGCGTACCCTCTCATGGAAGCTAGGAGTCTAACATGGTTAAAGTTTATGCCCCGGCTTCCAGTGCCAATATGAGCGTAGGATTTGATGTGCTCGGGGCGGCGGTGACCCCCATTGATGGCTCACTGCTGGGCGACGTGGTAACGGTCGAGGCGGCAGACAGTTTCAGCCTGAACAATCTGGGGCGCTTTGCCGACAAACTGCCGCCAGAACCGCGTGAAAATATTGTTTATCAGTGCTGGGAGCGTTTTTGTCAGGAACTGGGTAAGCAAATTCCGGTGGCGATGACGCTGGAAAAGAACATGCCGATCGGCTCTGGATTAGGCTCCAGCGCCTGCTCGGTGGTGGCGGCACTGGTCGCGATGAATGAGCACTGCGGCAAGCCGCTGAATGACACGCGTCTGCTGGCGATGATGGGCGAACTGGAAGGGCGTATCTCCGGCAGCATTCATTACGATAACGTCGCGCCGTGTTTTCTCGGTGGTATGCAGTTGATGATCGAAGAAAACGGCATTATCAGTCAGCAGGTGCCAGGCTTTGATGAGTGGCTGTGGGTGCTGGCCTATCCAGGCATTAAGGTCTCCACGGCAGAAGCGCGGGCGATTTTGCCTGCGCAGTATCGCCGCCAGGACTGCATTGCCCACGGGCGTCACCTGGCCGGGTTTATTCACGCCTGCTATTCCCGTCAGCCTGGGCTTGCGGCGAAACTGATGAAGGATGTGATTGCCGAACCGTACCGCGAACGTCTGCTGCCAGGTTTTGCACAGGCGCGTCAGGCCGTCGCGGAAATTGGTGCACTGGCGAGTGGTATTTCCGGTTCAGGGCCGACGTTGTTTGCGCTCTGCGATAAAACGGATACCGCGCAGCGCGTGGCGGACTGGCTGGGCAGTCACTACCTGCAAAATCAGGAAGGCTTTGTTCATATTTGCCGGCTGGACACGGCGGGCGCACGAGTACTGGGATAATTGATGAAACTCTACAATCTTAAAGATCACAACGAGCAGGTTAGTTTTGCACAGGCCGTCACGCAGGGGCTGGGCAAGAATCAGGGGCTGTTTTTCCCGCACGATCTGCCGGAATTCAACCTGACAGAAGTGGATGAGATGCTGAACCAGGACTTTGTCAGCCGTAGCGCAAAGATCCTTTCCGCGTTCATCGGCGATGAAATCCCGCAGGAGATCCTCGAAGAACGCGTGCGCGCCGCCTTTGCTTTCCCGGCACCGGTTGCTCAGGTGGAGGGCGATGTCGGCTGTCTTGAGCTGTTCCATGGCCCGACGCTGGCGTTTAAAGATTTCGGCGGCCGTTTTATGGCGCAGATGCTGACGCACATCAGCGGCGACAAACCGGTGACCATTCTGACGGCAACCTCTGGTGATACCGGCGCGGCCGTGGCGCATGCGTTTTATGGTCTGCCGAACGTGCGTGTAGTGATCCTCTATCCGAATGGCAAAATCAGTCCGTTGCAGGAAAAACTGTTCTGCACACTGGGTGGCAACATTGAAACCGTCGCCATCGATGGCGATTTTGATGCCTGCCAGGCGCTGGTCAAACAGGCGTTTGATGATGAAGAGCTGAAAGTGGCGTTGGGGCTGAACTCCGCGAACTCCATCAACATCAGCCGCCTGCTGGCGCAGATTTGCTACTACTTTGAAGCCGTTGCCCAATTGCCGCAGGACGCGCGGAATCAACTGGTTGTTTCTGTTCCAAGCGGTAACTTTGGTGACCTGACGGCGGGCCTGTTGGCGAAGTCCCTCGGCCTGCCGGTGAAGCGTTTTATCGCCGCCACCAACGTTAACGACACCGTGCCGCGCTTCCTGAAGGAGGGGCAATGGGCACCAAAAGCGACTCAGGCGACGTTGTCTAATGCGATGGACGTGAGTCAGCCGAACAACTGGCCGCGCGTTGAGGAGCTGTTCCGCCGTAAAATCTGGCGTCTGAATGAGCTTGGTTATGCGGCTGTGGATGATGAAACCACACAGGAAACCATGCGCGAACTGAAAGCGAAGGGCTACACCTCTGAGCCTCATGCCTCCGTGGCCTACCGCGCCCTGCGTGATCAGCTCAATCCGGGCGAATACGGTCTGTTCCTCGGCACTGCGCACCCGGCGAAGTTTAAAGAGAGCGTGGAAGCGATCCTCAATGAAACGCTGGAACTGCCGAAAGAACTGGCGGAGCGTGCGGATCTGCCGCTGCTTTCGCAACATCTGCCGGCGGATTTTGCCGCCCTGCGTAAGCTAATGATGACGCGTTAAACATCGTGCCCGGTGGCGCTGTCGCTTACCGGGCCTACGAGGCGGTGCGGATGAGTAGGCCGGATAAGGCGTAGCCGCCATCCGGCGAAATGCGCATTACTGTTCGTGACGTTTAAACACCAGTTCGCCGTTGCCAGACGCGGCGTCATCAAAGACGTAACCTTCGCTGTTAAAGCCGGTGAGCTGTTCAGGCTTCGTCAGGCGGTTTTCAATGATGTAGCGGCTCATCAGGCCGCGCGCCTTTTTGGCATAGAAGCTGATGACTTTGAACTTGCCGTTTTTCTCGTCGAGGAAGACAGGTTTAATCAGCTCGGCATTCAGTTTCTTCGGTTTCACTGCGCGGAAGTATTCATCCGACGCAAGGTTAATCACCACCTGGTCGCCCTGTGCGGCGAGCGTTTCATTAAGCTTATCCGTGATGATATCGCCCCAGAACTGATACAGATCTTTCCCTTTGGCGTTCTCCAGACGGATACCCATTTCCAGACGATAGGGTTGCATCAGATCCAGCGGGCGCAGCACGCCGTACAAACCTGAGAGCATACGCAAATGCTGCTGGGCAAAATCGAAATCGGCTTCACTGAAGGTCTCGGCCTGTAATCCGGTATAGACATCGCCTTTGAAGGCCAGAATGGCCTGACGCGCGTTTTCCGGTGTGAAGTCCGGTTGCCAGTCATGAAAACGGGTGGCGTTCAGATCGGCGAGTTTGTCGCTGATGCTCATCAGCTTGCCGATTTGCGGGGCTGAAAGTTTGCGCGCCACATGAATCAGTTGCTGGGAGTGATCCAGCAACTCAGGTAGCGTATGGCGCGTTGTTGCCAGCGGGCTCTGGTAGTCGAGCGTTTTTGCAGGTGAAATCAGAATCAGCATATCCAGTCCTTGCAGGAAATTTACTGCGACTGTAGCAAAAAACACGACTGAGTTGATCGATAGTTGCGATTAGTCTCGCGGTATGTCATCCCAGGCATCGGGCGCCAGTTGCTGTCCGATGTCCGGATAACGCAGCGGATCAAAGATCGGACGAACACCCAGTTTACGTTGACGCAAGTAGTCGCTGGCCAGAGTATGCACCACCGGAGAGAGCAGCAATATTGCCGTCAGGTTGGTGATCGCCATGCAGGCCATGATGATATCCGCCAGTTGCCACAGCAGTGGGAAGCTGAGCAAGGTTCCGGCTACTACCGTAGAGCAGGTGGCAATGCGTAAAATCCAGATGACTCGCTTATTGTCCAGGTTCAGAAAGTACAGGTTGTTTTCCGCGTAGATGTAGTTGACCACGATAGAGCTGAAGGCAAACAGAATCACAATGATCGCGACGAACGCGGCTCCCCAGTCACCGACCAGCGCATTCATCGCTTTCTGCACCAGTTGGATCCCTTCCATCGGCGCATAGGTCGTGCCGTTGCCTGCCAGTAAAACCAGCATTGCTGTCGCGCTACAGACGATCAGCGTGTCGATAAAAATACCGATCATCTGCACGATCCCCTGCGCCGCAGGGTGCGGTGGCCAGGATGATGCCGCGGCAGCGGCGTTAGGCGTTGAGCCCATTCCGGCTTCATTGGAGAACATACTGCGTTGAAAACCGCTGGTGATCGCCTGGCTCAGCGTATATCCCGCCACGCCGCCTGCCGCTTCTTGCCAGCCAAACGCGCTTTTGACGATAGAAATGATGATGTCAGGCAATTGCTCAATGTTGATCAGACAAACCACCAGGCTGGTGACCACCCACATTAGCGCCATCACAGGGACGAACCACTGCATCATCCGCGCTACACCTTTGATCCCCCGGACGATAATCAACAGGGCGGCAATTGCCATGACAATACCGGTGGCGACCGGAGGGAAATCAAACGCGAATTTGAGGGCACGGGACACAGAGTTGGCCTGTACGCTGTTGAACACCAGGCCGTAGGCGATCAGCAAAAAGATAGCGAATAACACGCCCATCCAGCGCATACCTAACCCACGCGCCATATACCAGGCGGGGCCGCCGCGAAATTGACCGTGACGATCGCGCTCTTTGTAGAGCTGCGCAAGGGCGCATTCGGCAAACGAGGTCGCCATTCCGATGATGGCGGCGACCCACATCCAGAACACCGCGCCAGGGCCACCGGCGGTAATCGCCAGCGCCACACCCGCCATGTTACCGCTGCCGATACGGGCGGCAAGGCTGGTACAGAGCGACTGAAACGAGGTCAACCCTCCCGGCTGCGGGTTAATGCTGTTTTTCAGACTTCTGCCAACCTGGCGGATATAGCGAAATTGTACGAAGCCTGTGCGCCAGGTAAACCAACATCCTGCTCCGAAGAGCAGGTAGATCATCACCGATCCCCAGAGCACATCATTAATAAACGTGAAAAAATCAGGCATTAACATCCCTCTTGTTGCTGCCGGTACGCTGTAACAACCCTGTGTAAGCGTTACCAATTGTCGAATAGTATATACGCTTCCGGACAATTGATAGCGGCCGCGTAGTATACATGAGGTTGAGCGACTGAATGGGGCGTCATATCAAGGCCGGACCAGAAATTGTCCGCAGATGCCCTCATGGGAATAAGCGCATTGTCTGCGGTTGCGCTGTCACAACGTCGTGTTATCATCAGGGCAGACCGGTTACATCCCCCTAACAAGCTGTTTAAAGAGAAACACTATCATGACGGACAAATTGACCTCCCTTCGTCAGTTCACCACCGTGGTGGCCGACACCGGAGACATCGCGGCAATGAAGCTGTATCAGCCGCAGGATGCCACAACCAACCCTTCTCTCATTCTTAACGCAGCGCAGATCCCGGAATACCGTAAGCTGATTGATGACGCTGTTGTCTGGGCTAAGCAGCAGAGCAACGACCGCGCGCAGCAGATTGTTGACGCAACCGACAAACTGGCAGTGAACATCGGTCTGGAGATCCTGAAACTGGTCCCTGGCCGTATTTCCACTGAAGTGGATGCTCGCCTGTCCTACGACACCGACGCGTCTATCGCCAAAGCGAAACGCATCATCAAGCTGTACAACGATGCAGGCATCAGCAACGATCGCATTCTGATTAAACTGGCTTCAACCTGGCAGGGCATTCGCGCTGCAGAGCAGCTGGAAAAAGAAGGCATCAACTGTAACCTGACGCTACTGTTCTCATTCGCGCAAGCGCGTGCCTGTGCTGAAGCGGGCGTGTTCCTGATCTCCCCGTTCGTGGGTCGTATTCTTGACTGGTATAAATCCAATACCGACAAGAAAGAGTATGCCCCGGCTGAAGATCCGGGCGTGGTTTCCGTAACGGAGATCTACGAATACTACAAACAGCACGGCTATGAGACCGTTGTGATGGGCGCAAGCTTCCGTAACATCGGTGAAATCCTTGAGCTGGCTGGCTGTGACCGCCTGACCATCGCACCAGCGCTGCTGAAAGAGCTGGCGGAAAGCGAAGGGGCTATCGAGCGTAAGCTGTCCTTCTCTGGCGAAGTGAAAGCGCGCCCGGAACGCATCACCGAGTCTGAGTTCCTGTGGCAGCACAACCAGGATCCGATGGCGGTAGACAAACTGGCGGACGGTATCCGTAAGTTTGCTGTCGACCAGGAAAAACTGGAAAAAATGATCGGCGACCTGCTGTAATCATTTCTACCCAATGTAGCGTGATCGGTGTGCCGGTCACGCTACCTCTTCTGAACCCTGTCTGTCCTTCCTTTCGCAGTGTATCATTCTGTTTAACGAGACTGTTTAAACGGAATAATCATGAACACCTTACGTATTGGTTTAGTTTCCATTTCTGACCGCGCCTCCAGCGGCGTCTATCAGGATAAAGGCATTCCGGCGCTGGAAGAGTGGCTATCGACGGCGTTGACCACCCCTTTCGAGGTGCTGACGCGTCTGATTCCTGACGAACAAGCTATCATCGAGCAAACGCTGTGTGAGCTGGTGGACGAGATGAGTTGCCATCTGGTGCTGACCACCGGGGGCACCGGTCCTTCGCGTCGTGATGTGACGCCGGATGCTACCCTCGCGGTTGCCGATCGCCAGATGCCAGGCTTTGGCGAACAGATGCGGCAGATTAGCCTGCACTTTGTACCGACGGCGATCCTGTCACGCCAGGTCGGGGTGATCCGTAAGCAGGCGTTAATCCTCAACTTACCGGGCCAGCCGAAATCGATCAAAGAGACCCTGGAAGGGGTGAAGGATGCCGAAGGGAATGTCGTCGTGGCGGGTATCTTCGCAAGTGTACCGTATTGTATACAGCTGCTTGAGGGGCCGTATGTGGAAACCGCGCCGGAAATCGTAGCATCTTTTCGCCCGAAAAGCGCAAGACGTGAAACAAACGCCTGAAGTTAGTCTTTTCGTAAGATAAGCGACGGTGAAAGTGGCGTGTTGATTTGTTTACGATATAGTAAGTTTTACTTTACATGTGTCGTTCATAACAACGCTCCACTGACTTATGGTTCGCTATGTCACAACATACACGCCCCCTGAATCGCCAGGATTACAAAACGCTGACGCTGGCCGCCCTTGGCGGCGCGCTTGAGTTTTACGATTTCATTATCTTCGTCTTTTTCGCTGCAGTGGTAGGGGAGTTGTTTTTCCCCGCCGATATTCCCGAATGGCTACGTCAGGTACAAACCTTTGGCATCTTCGCTGCCGGATATCTGGCGCGTCCGCTAGGTGGCATCATCATGGCGCATTTTGGCGATCTGGTCGGTCGCAAAAAGATGTTCACCCTGAGTATTTTGTTGATGGCGGTTCCCACGCTGGCGATTGGTCTGCTACCCACTTACGCCTCTATGGGAATTGTTGCGCCGTTATTGTTGCTGCTGATGCGTATTTTGCAGGGGGCGGCGATTGGCGGTGAAGTCCCGGGTGCATGGGTGTTTGTGGCTGAGCACGTTCCCGAACGTCGTATCGGTATTGCCTGCGGAACGCTAACGGCGGGTCTGACGGTGGGGATTCTGCTGGGTTCCGTAGTGGCTACTCAGGTAAATACCCTTTTGACGCAACAGGCCGTGCATGACTATGGCTGGCGAATTCCGTTCCTGTTGGGAGGGGTTTTTGGTCTGGTGGCGATGTATTTACGCCGTTGGTTACAGGAAACACCGGTCTTTCTGGAGATGCAACAACGTAAGAGGCTGGCGCAGGAACTGCCGGTGAAGTCGGTCGTGATGAAACACCAGAAGGCGGTGGTGATCTCCATGCTTCTGACCTGGCTGCTCTCCGCAGGGATCGTGGTGGTGATTTTAATGTCGCCGGTCTGGCTGCAAAAGCAGTACGGACTAGCCCCGGCCCTGACGTTGCAGGCAAACAGCGTGGCGACCATTATGCTTTGCGTGGGTTGCCTGTTGGCGGGTTTCATCGTTGACCGTGTGGGTGCCAGCAAAACCTTTATTGTTGGCAGCCTGTTATTGGCTTGTTCGAGCGGGTTGTTCTATCACCTGTCGGGCACACATCCGCAACACCTGTTCCTGCTCTATGGGCTGGTGGGGCTGTGCGTGGGAGTGGTGGGCGCAGTGCCATACGTGATGGTGCGCGCGTTTCCTGCGGAAGTCCGCTTTACCGGCATTTCATTTTCCTACAATGTTTCTTACGCCATTTTCGGTGGGCTGACGCCGATTGCCGTCACGCTGCTGATGAGTTTCTCACCGATGGCTCCAGGCTGGTATGTGCTGGCGTTGTCACTGGTGGGATTGGGACTGGGAATTTGGCTGCGACAGGATATGTATTATCGCGATACGGAAATGCAGGCTGAGCTACAACAGCCGTAATAATGATCCCCCCTTCGCGGGGGGATACCGACGATCAGTGTTTTTCGCCAATCGGCAGAATGGTACGGCCAAACTGTTCGTTCAGCACTTCGCCCATCGCCAGGTAAATGGCGCTGGCACCACACACTAAGCCAACCCAGCCGGCAAAGTGGATCACCGCTTCGTTACCCGCGATGTTACCCACGGCCAACAGAGCGAACAGAACCGTCAGGCTCAGGAACACGAACTGCAGCGCGCGTGCGCCTGTCAGCGTGCCAAAGAACATGAACAGGGTGAATACGCCCCACAGACCCAGATAGGCGCCAAGGAACTGTGCATTCGGCGCTTCTGTCAGACCCATTTTCGGCATCAGTAGGATCGCAACCAGCGTCAGCCAGAACGAGCCGTAAGAGGTGAAGGCGGTCAAACCGAAAGTATTCCCTTTTTTGTATTCCAGCAGGCCGGCAAAAATTTGCGCGATACCGCCGTAGAAAATTCCCATCGCGAGAATAATACCGTCAAGGGCGAAGAAACCCGCGTTATGCAGGTTAAGCAGAATGGTGGTCATGCCGAAGCCCATCAGGCCCAGCGGTGCCGGGTTAGCCAACTTAGTGTTGCCCATAAATCCTCAAAATCATCATTAATTGAATGGTGAAATAGTTATCCCCGCTAAAACATGACACCGTTCGGGGCGCGGCATAATAATCAGGAGAAAAGCGACTGTCTATGATCTCATCGGGGGAAAAGGATGAATTTCTGCCGTGATCGTCATCACACACCGTCCTGGTGATTTATTTCAACAAAAGCAAAAATTTTTTCATTCCCCCCCTTGATGAAGTGGGTAACGACCCCACTTAGTAGTCAACCGCAGTGGTGAGTCTGAAAAAAAACGAATCAGGGTAGTTGAAACCGCACGTTTCGCCCTTATTACAGACTCACAACCACATGTTGACCGAATTTTTAGTGGAGACGTTTAGATGGGTAAAATTATTGGTATCGACCTGGGTACTACCAACTCTTGTGTAGCGATTATGGATGGCACTACTGCACGTGTGCTGGAGAACGCCGAGGGCGATCGCACCACGCCTTCTATCATTGCTTATACCCAGGATGGTGAAACTCTGGTTGGTCAGCCGGCTAAACGTCAGGCAGTGACAAACCCGCAAAACACCCTGTTTGCGATTAAACGCCTGATTGGCCGCCGCTTCCAGGACGAAGAAGTTCAACGTGATGTTTCCATCATGCCGTACAAAATCATTGGCGCCGATAACGGCGACGCATGGCTGGATGTGAAAGGTCAGAAAATGGCACCGCCGCAGATCTCTGCAGAAGTGCTGAAGAAAATGAAGAAAACGGCTGAAGATTACCTGGGCGAACCGGTAACTGAAGCGGTTATCACTGTACCTGCTTACTTTAACGATGCTCAGCGTCAGGCAACCAAAGACGCCGGTCGTATCGCAGGTCTGGAAGTGAAACGTATCATCAACGAACCGACTGCCGCTGCACTGGCGTATGGTCTGGATAAAGAAGTCGGTAACCGTACTATCGCGGTTTACGACCTCGGTGGTGGTACTTTCGATATCTCTATTATCGAAATCGACGAAGTTGACGGCGAAAAAACCTTCGAAGTTCTGGCAACCAACGGTGATACCCACCTGGGTGGTGAAGACTTCGACAGCCGTATGATCAACTATCTGGTTGAAGAATTTAAGAAAGATCAGGGCATTGACCTGCGTAATGACCCGCTGGCAATGCAGCGCCTGAAAGAAGCGGCAGAAAAAGCGAAAATCGAGCTTTCTTCTGCGCAGCAGACCGACGTGAACCTGCCGTACATCACTGCAGATGCCACCGGTCCGAAACACATGAACATCAAAGTGACTCGCGCGAAACTGGAAAGCCTGGTCGAAGATCTGGTGAACCGTTCCATCGAGCCGCTGAAAGTCGCTCTGCAGGACGCTGGCCTGTCCGTATCTGATATCAACGACGTTATCCTCGTTGGTGGCCAGACGCGTATGCCAATGGTGCAGAAGAAAGTGGCTGAGTTCTTTGGTAAAGAACCGCGTAAAGACGTGAACCCGGACGAAGCCGTGGCTATCGGTGCTGCCGTTCAGGGCGGTGTATTGACCGGTGATGTGAAAGACGTACTGCTGTTGGACGTTACCCCGCTGTCTCTGGGTATCGAAACCATGGGCGGCGTGATGACCGCGCTAATCAACAAAAACACCACTATCCCGACCAAGCACAGCCAGGTGTTCTCTACCGCTGAAGACAACCAGTCTGCGGTAACCATCCATGTGCTGCAGGGTGAACGTAAACGTGCGTCTGATAACAAATCTCTGGGTCAGTTCAACCTGGATGGGATCAACCCGGCACCGCGCGGCATGCCGCAGATTGAAGTCACTTTCGATATCGATGCTGACGGTATCCTGCACGTTTCCGCGAAAGACAAAAACAGCGGTAAAGAGCAGAAGATCACCATCAAGGCGTCTTCTGGCCTGAACGAAGAAGAAATTCAGAAAATGGTTCGTGAAGCTGAAGCGAACGCCGAGTCTGACCGTAAGTTCGAAGAGCTGGTTCAGACCCGCAACCAGGGCGACCATCTGCTGCACAGCACTCGCAAGCAGGTTGAGGAAGCCGGCGAACAACTGCCAGCTGACGACAAAACGGCTATCGAGTCTGCACTGACCGCACTGGAAACGGCACTGAAAGGTGAAGACAAAGCGGCTATCGAAGCGAAGATGCAGGAGCTGGCGCAGGTTTCCCAGAAACTGATGGAAATCGCTCAGCAGCAGCATGCACAGCAGCAAGCGGGCTCCGCTGACGCTTCCGCAAACAACGCGAAAGATGATGATGTTGTCGACGCTGAGTTTGAAGAAGTGAAAGACAAAAAATAATCGCCCTGATGCAGGGTAATTAATCGGCACGGGCGTAGAAGTTAATACACAAAATCATTCAAATTGCGTCAAAGCGGCAAGCGAGTGAATCCCCGGGAGCGTACAGTCGTACGTGACTGGGGTGAACGAACGAAGCCAACGCAGAAGCGGTTTGAAGGATGAAGTGTATACTCTACGCCCGTGTTCGCATGTAAAGGGCAGAAAAAAGAGATGGCTAAGCAAGACTATTACGAGATTTTAGGCGTTTCCAAATCAGCGGAAGAGCGTGAAATCAAAAAGGCCTACAAGCGCCTGGCCATGAAATTTCACCCGGACCGTAATCAGGGTGATAAAGAGGCCGAAGCCAAGTTTAAAGAGATCAAAGAAGCGTATGAAGTCCTGACCGACTCGCAAAAACGCGCCGCTTACGACCAGTATGGTCACGCTGCGTTTGAGCAAGGCGGTATGGGTGGCGGCGGCGGTTTTGGCGGCGGCGCAGACTTCAGCGATATCTTTGGTGACGTTTTTGGCGATATCTTTGGCGGTGGTCGGGGTCGTCAACGTGCTGCGCGTGGGGCCGATTTACGTTACAACATGGATCTCACCCTGGAAGAAGCCGTACGTGGCGTGACCAAAGAGATCCGCATTCCGACGCTGGAAGAGTGTGATGTTTGCCACGGCAGCGGCGCGAAAGCGGGGACTCAGCCACAGACCTGTCCGACCTGTCACGGTTCCGGCCAGGTGCAGATGCGCCAGGGGTTCTTCGCGGTTCAGCAAACCTGTCCACACTGTCAGGGACGCGGTACGCTGATCAAAGATCCGTGCAATAAGTGTCACGGTCATGGTCGCGTCGAGAAGAGCAAAACGCTGTCGGTTAAAATTCCGGCAGGCGTGGATACCGGCGACCGCATTCGTCTCTCAGGCGAGGGTGAAGCCGGCGAGCATGGCGCACCGGCAGGGGATCTGTACGTTCAGGTTCAGGTGAAACAGCACCCGATCTTCGAACGTGAAGGTAACAACCTGTACTGCGAAGTGCCGATCAACTTTGCGATGGCTGCGCTCGGCGGCGAGATTGAAGTTCCGACGCTGGATGGCCGCGTGAAGCTGAAAGTTCCCAGTGAAACGCAGACCGGTAAACTGTTCCGCATGCGTGGCAAAGGCGTGAAGTCGGTCCGTGGCGGCGCGCAGGGCGATTTGCTGTGCCGTGTCGTGGTCGAAACGCCGGTCGGTCTGAACGAGAAGCAGAAACAACTGCTGAAAGACCTGCAGGAAAGTTTTGGCGGCCCAACCGGCGAAAAGAACAGCCCGCGCTCCAAGAGTTTCTTTGACGGTGTGAAAAAGTTCTTTGACGATTTGACCCGTTAATCACTGACTAACGGCGTTCTCATTGAATAAAAACCGGTATTCCCTGTGAGGGAGTACCGGTTTTTTATTATCTGGACCCGATGTTTATCACAATGAATGTGCATTTTATAACAAGCTAAGTAAATAGGCAGACGATACCAGGATAAAATAATAAATGAGTCGTTATTAATAGTGATGGACTTAGCATCTCTAAAACAACATTTTTTGACACCTTATTTTCGGCAGGCTTGATCTCTTCTGATGTGAGATTTACATCACTCTTCTTCGATTCTGTTCGGTTAGTATTTGTCGCCGTGGTAAAGGGGTTTTACTGCTGAATAAAATATAATTATGAGGAATAGATTAAATGCCTCGGATAAAAAACGTATTAATAGCCAGTCTGGTGCTGACTGCGCCTTCTCTTTTTAGCCACTCCGCGCAGGCTCTGGAATATAAAAACGCGTTCGGTTCAATTAATGCCGGTTATGCTGACTGGAATAGCGGGCTTGTCAATGTTCATCGGGGCGAGGTCTGGAAAGCGACAGCAGATTTCGGTATCAATTTTAAAGAAACTGAGTTTTATTCATTTTATGAAAGCAATGTCTTAAATCACTCTGTTGCCGGGCGTAACCATACGGTATCAGCCATGACCCATGTCCGCCTGTTTGATTCCAGCTATACCTTCTTTGGCAAACTTTATGGTCAGTGGGACAACTCCTGGGGGGATGACCTCGATATGTTTTATGGCCTGGGTTATCTCGGCTGGGCAGGTAATTGGGGGTTCTTTAAACCGTATATTGGATTACATAATCAATCTGGCGATTATGTTTCGCAGAAATACGGGCAAACCAGTGGCTGGAACGGTTATGTACTGGGATGGACTGCGGC
The DNA here is from genome assembly GCA_019415335.1 of Citrobacter sp. The sequence goes on from DXKH01000089.1 coordinate 15,593, forward strand.
CTATAACTTTACGCTCCTTGATGAGAAATTCGTTCTCTCAAACTGGAATGAAATTGAATTTGATCGCAATAACGCTTACGCGGAACAGCAATATGGCGACTATGGCATTAATGGCGGCCTAACACTGGCATGGAAATTCTATCCCCGCTGGAAGGCGATGGTCACCTGGCGTTATTTCGAAAATAAATTAGGTTACGACGGTTTCGGTGACCAGATGATTTATATGGTCGGATATGAATTTTAATAAAAGGCAAAGGAGTTGAAATGAAAAGAACAGTCGTTGCCAGTATGATTGGTCTGGCGTTATGTGCCGGAAGCACATTGCAAACCGCGCAGGCGGCTTTGGATAAACGGCCTAATCTGGTCATTATTATGGCTGATGATCTGGGCTATGGAGATCTGGCCACCTATGGGCATCAAATCGTAAAAACCCCTAATATCGACAAACTGGCGCAGGACGGGGTGAAATTCACCGACTACTATGCACCCGCTCCGCTGTGTTCTCCTTCTCGGGCCGGGTTATTAACCGGACGAATGCCATTTCGCACCGGGATCCGTTCCTGGATCCCGGAAGGAAAAAATGTCGCACTGGGCCGTAACGAGCTGACGATTGCCAACCTGTTAAAGCAGCAGGGCTATGACACGGCGATGATGGGGAAATTACACCTGAATGCAGGGGGTGAGCGTACCGATCAGCCGCAGGCAAAAGATATGGGCTTTGACTACAGCCTGGTGAATGCGGCGGGGTTCGTGACAGATTCCGCGTTAGATAATGCAAAAGAACGACCGCGTAACGGCATGGTGCATCCGACCGGATTTTTGCGTAATGGCAAACCGATTGGCCGGGCAGAAACTTACAGCGGTGAACTGGTAAGTTCAGAAGCGGTTAACTGGCTGGATAATAAGAAAGATGATAATCCGTTCTTCTTATATGTCGCCTTTACGGAGGTCCACAGTCCACTGGCGTCGCCGAAAAAATACCTCGATATGTATTCGCAATATATGAGCGCGTATCAGAAACAGCATCCGGAGGAGTTCTACGGTGACTGGGCGGATAAACCCTGGCGCGGCACGGGAGAATATTACGCGAACATCAGCTACCTGGATGCCCAGGTCGGTAAAGTGCTGGATAAGATCAAAGCAATGGGTGAAGAAGATAACACCATTGTGATTTTTACCAGCGATAACGGCCCGGTGACGCGTGAGGCGCGTAAAATATATGAACTGAATCTCGCGGGTGAGACGGATGGGTTACGTGGCCGTAAAGATAACCTGTGGGAAGGTGGGATTCGTGTTCCGGCAATCATAAAGTATGGCAATCATATTCCACAGGGAATGGTCACGGATACACCGGCTTACGGTCTTGACTGGCTGCCGACACTGGCAAGCATGATGAATTTTAAACTGCCAACTGATCGTACTTATGATGGGCAATCCCTGGCTCCCGTACTGGCGCATAAAACCTTAAAACGCGAAAAACCGATGATCTTTGGTATTGATATGCCATTACAGGATGATCCGACTGACGAATGGGCGATTCGGGATGGCGACTGGAAAATGATCATCGATCGTGAAAATAAACCCAAGTATCTCTATAACCTGAAAAAGGATCGTTCCGAGACACTTAATCAGTTGGGTAAACAGCCTGAAATTGAAAAACGAATGTATGGCGAATTCCTGAAATATAAGCAGAACATTGATAACGATTCATTAATGAAGGCTCGTGGTGATAAACCGACACCGGTTACCTGGAGTTAATAGACGAATAATAAGAAACAGTAAGTATGCCACTTAGGGCGCTGCCCGCCTGATTCAGCACATCGTGCTGAATCAGGTTCTTTTATTGATGGATCTGAAGGATGATGCACAGAAAAAGCTGTCAGGTCATGGTGAAACCGACAGGATCGGTCTGCAATCTGGACTGTAAGTACTGTTTTTATCTGGAGAAAGAGAAGTTCTATCCCGATAGAAAAAGTCATTACAGAATGTCAGACGAGATGCTTGAATTATTCGTCAAACAACACATCGCCGCACAGGATGTGGATGACGTTATTTTTGCGTGGCAGGGAGGAGAACCTACGCTGATGGGGCTTGCATTTTATCGGCGGGCAGTTGAACTCCAGCAGCGTTATGCGGCCGGAAAGACAATCATTAATACCTTCCAGACGAACGGCATTTTGATCGACGACGTGTGGGCGCGTTTTTTCAGGCAACAGGATTTTCTGGTCGGTATTTCTATTGATGGTGATGCCGCCTTGCATGATGAATGGCGGGTGACGCGTGCTGGTAAATCGACGCATGCTAACGTTGTCCGGGCGATTCAATGTCTGGTACGTCATGGTGTTGAATTTAATACGCTCACGGTGGTGAACCGCACGAATATGCACCATCCACTCCAGGTCTATCAATTTTTGAAAAGTATCGGGAGTCGCTATATGCAGTTTATTCCACTGGTCGAGCGAAGGTCTGCCAGTGATAATTCGGTGCTGGCGGCGCCTTTGGATAAGCAAGCCGCAGTGATGCCATGGTCTGTTGAATCCCTGGCTTTTGGCGAGTTTCTCAATGCCATTTTTGATGTCTGGCTCCGTCAGGATATTGGCGACATCGGTATACAGTTATTTGAGCAGACGCTGGCGGCCTGGTGTGGGTTGCCGCCGCAGGTATGCGTATTTGCTCCAACGTGTGGCAGTGCTTTTGCAATGGAAATGAACGGTGATGTCTATAACTGCGATCACTTTGTTTATCCGCAGTACGCGTTGGGAAATATTCAGAACACGACACTGCGCGTGATGAATAACAGTGAGCAAAATCTGCGGTTTGGCGATGAGAAGCGTCGAACCATGGCGCAGGAGTGCCATTCCTGTCCGTGGCAGTTCGCCTGTCACGGCGGCTGTCCTAAGCACCGCTTTTTGCCGGCTGACTCCGGCCCTTTTGCACAAAACTACCTGTGCGCGGGTTACCAGGCTTTTTTTGCTCACACCGCGCCAGCAATGAAAGCAATGAAAGCGCTCTATGAAAAAGGTATTTCATCTTCAGAGATAAAATCGTTATCCGCTTGAAGGCGATATTCGCAGGGAGTGAACATGTTTTCACGTATTAATGTCGATGCGTGCAAAACGTCAGGTTGTAAAAACCTCGGCGTGTTGAATAGCCCTGACTATTCGGTGCAGGGGAAATATGTCCTGTGTCGTGCGTGTGGATTTTTTTTCCCTCTGATTTCTGAACGTTCGCTGAACATTTTTCGTCAATCGGCTAATCAGATATGGTCAGGTCTGATTAAAGTTTGCCCGGGTTGTGGAGGGGCCACATTAAAGAAGTATGGCTTTTCCGCTCAGGGAGCGCCGCGGCTCTATTGCCTCCAGTGCCATAAAACCTTTATTTCTCCCGTCAGGGATAAAACCGATCCTCGCCAGGAAGCGCTCGCCAGTCTTATTCAGGAAGGACACTCGCTGGCAGATATTCGTACCTCGCTAACGCTCGATAGCACGGGCCTGAACCGGGTACTACAAAAATTATCCCGCCAGTCGAATCAGGCGGAGCGTGCGTATATATTCCAAAAGTTGGATTTAATCATGAGTACCCGTGCTTTTCGGGTAAAGTTTAACGGCGGCGACGGCTGTTTGTATGTTCTGGTCACGGCAGAGGAGAATAGCGGCAGGGTGATTGCCGTCACCACGAATTATTCGGCGCTGCCTGTGGAAGACGAATACCGGTACACGTCTTACTATGAAGAGCGCCTCGCGCCCGGCACATTAACGCATCTCGTCCAGCGTAAAGAGCTGATCATCATGCGCCGAAATACCTTATTCGATGTGGACTATGGCCCCGCGTCGCTGCATAAAAACGATCCAGGGATGTTGGTCAAACCTGTTCTGCCTGCTTACCGACATTTTGAGTTAGTAAAAGCGTTGACGGATGAACGTTCCCTCAACGTTCAACACTACATAGAACAGGAATGTTTTATCTTTGGCGGATGCCTGATGGCTAATTTGCAGCATGTTCAGCAAGGCCGTTGCCATATTTCCTTTGTGAGAGAAAGAGGATGTTCACCGCGGCAAAACGACATTCCGTACCGAATGTTTCAGAGTGGCGGTATTCGTAACAATGTCTGGCGCACCTTTTCTACCCGGGATTATGCGCTGGCGATATGTAATCTCACCGATATTAAAAAAACGAGCATGTTGCGCTATGCCACGCTTGCTGGCGCAACGGCGTTCATTCAATACATCAATAATCATCCGTTTCTACCGCAGCTTAACCGTATGTCCCCAGCCAATGTCACCGCCACGCTGGACTACCTCCGCTACACCTTCAATCGTCTGTGCAACGAACGGTACGAACGCTGATTCCCGCCGTACTTCATGACATAAACCACTCGAAAAAACCGATCGTTTAACCATATATAATCTAATTTTAACGATTATTCATAGGGGGTATGATAGTAATTACGAAGTATTCACCTTATAGAGAGAATAAAAAGTGAAACATCTGCATCGTTTCTTTAGCAGTGATGCCTCTGGGGGCATCATTCTTATCATCGCCGCCGTACTGGCCATGCTGATGGCCAACATGGGTGTAACCAGTGGATGGTATCACGCCTTTCTCGAGACGCCTGTCCAGCTGCGTGTTGGTGCGCTTGAGATCAATAAAAACATGCTGTTGTGGATCAACGATGCCCTGATGGCGGTATTTTTCCTGTTGATTGGCCTTGAGGTTAAGCGCGAGCTGATGCAGGGCTCCCTGGCGAGTCTGCGTCAGGCGGCTTTCCCGGTGATTGCCGCCATCGGCGGAATGATTGTTCCGGCGCTTCTGTATCTGGCCTTCAACTATGCCGATCCGATCACCCGCGAAGGCTGGGCGATCCCGGCGGCCACGGATATCGCCTTTGCCCTTGGCGTGCTGGCTTTGCTCGGCAGCCGGGTACCGCTGGCGTTGAAAATTTTCCTGATGGCGCTGGCAATTATCGATGACCTGGGGGCGATCATTATTATCGCTGTCTTCTATACCCACGATTTGTCGATGGTGTCATTGGGCGTGGCAGCATTCGCCATTGCGATTCTGGCGCTCCTGAATCTGTGCGGCGTCCGGCGCACGGGGGTGTACATCCTCGTTGGGGTGGTATTGTGGACAGCCGTGCTGAAATCCGGCGTCCATGCGACGCTGGCAGGCGTGATCGTCGGCTTCTTCATTCCACTGAAAGAGAAGTACGGGCGTTCCCCGGCGAAGCGTCTGGAACATGTTTTGCATCCGTGGGTGGCGTATCTGATCCTGCCGCTGTTTGCTTTCGCCAATGCGGGCGTTTCTTTGCAGGGCGTGACGATGGACGGACTGACTTCCATTCTGCCGCTGGGCATTATTGCGGGCCTGCTGGTGGGTAAACCGCTGGGGATCAGCCTGTTCTGCTGGCTGGCGCTGCGTCTGAAGCTGGCGCAACTGCCGGAGGGAACCTCATTCCCGCAAATTATGGCCGTCGGCATCCTGTGCGGCATTGGTTTTACGATGTCGATCTTTATTGCCAGCCTGGCCTTTGGCAGCGTGGATCCGGAGCTGATTAACTGGGCGAAGTTGGGGATCCTGATTGGCTCCTTGCTGTCGGCGGTGATTGGCTACAGCTTGCTGCGTGCACGTTTACGCCCGTCATTCTGAGCGGGGCGAGTTAGCAGGGGAGCCTTTCCAGCTCCCCCTTTTGTGACATTTATCAGAGAGAGTGTATGTCCCACATTAATTACAACCATCTCTATTATTTCTGGAACGTCTATAAAGAGGGCTCCGTGGTCGGTGCGGCAGAGGCGCTCTATTTAACGCCGCAAACCATCACCGGGCAGATTAAAGCGCTCGAAGAACGCCTGCAGGGCAAACTCTTCAAGCGTAAGGGGCGCGGTCTGGAGCCCAGTGAACTCGGCGAACTGGTTTTTCGCTATGCGGATAAAATGTTTACCCTCAGCCAGGAAATGCTGGATATCGTGAACTACCGCAAAGAGTCCAATCTGTTATTTGACGTGGGCGTGGCGGATGCGCTGTCGAAACGACTGGTCAGCAACGTACTGGATGCCGCTGTCGTTGAAGGGGAACAGATCCACCTGCGCTGTTTTGAATCGACCCACGAAATGCTGCTGGAGCAGCTCAGCCAGCATAAGCTGGATATGATTATTTCGGATTGCCCGATTGACTCGACGCAGCAGGAAGGGCTGTTTTCGGTGAAGATTGGCGAGTGTAGTGTGAGCTTCTGGTGTACTCAGCCGTTACCGGAAAAATCCTTCCCGGCCTGTCTGGAAGAACGACGTCTGCTGATCCCCGGACGGCGTTCGATGTTAGGACGCAAGTTGCTGAACTGGATTAATTCCCAGGGGCTGAAGGTTGAGATTCTGGGTGAGTTCGACGACGCCGCATTGATGAAAGCCTTTGGCGCGACGCACAACGCGATTTTCGTGGCCCCGACGCTCTATGCGCATGACTTTTACGCAGACGATTCGGTGGTCGAAATCGGGCGCGTGGAAAATGTGATGGAGGAATACCATGCCATCTTTGCCGAGAGGATGATTCAGCATCCGGCGGTACAGCGTATCTGTAATACGAACTATTCGGCGTTATTTACGCCTCAGAACAAATAGTCCGGACATAAAAAAACCCGCTTGCGCGGGTTTTTTCACAAAGCAACAATCAACAGGCGATTAAGCCAGTTTGTTGATCTGTGCAGTCAGGTTAGCTTTATGACGTGCAGCTTTGTTTTTGTGGATCAGACCTTTAGCAGCCTGACGGTCCACGATTGGTTGCATTTCGTTAAATGCTTTCAGTGCAGTAGCTTTGTCGCCAGCTTCGATAGCTGCGTATACTTTCTTGATGAAAGTACGCATCATAGAGCGACGGCTTGCGTTGTGCTTACGAGCCTTTTCAGACTGAACGGCGCGCTTCTTAGCTGATTTGATATTAGCCAAGGTCCAACTCCCAAATGTGTTCTATATGGACAATTCAAAGGCCGAGGAATATGCCCTTTTAGCCTTCTTTTGTCAATGGATTTGTGCAAATAAGCGCCGTTAATCTAGCGGCACTCGTTACGTAGTGATGGCGCAGGATTCTACCAGCTTGCGGTCTGTGAATACAGCTTTTCAGCGATAAAAATTGAATTGCTTTGTCAGTTTGTGGTCGGTATTTGCCTCAGGGTAATGAAATCCATCTGCTTTCTGTTTCGCCACATCAATCGCCGGTTAACCTTGACCGCCGTACAAGGTATACTTTGGCGATTTTCACTGTTTTGAGCCAGACATGAAGCTGATACGCGGCATACATAATCTCAGTCAGGCCCCGCACGGGTGTGTGCTGACTATTGGTAATTTCGACGGCGTGCATCGTGGTCATCGTGCGCTGCTGCAAGGTTTGCAGGAAGAAGGGCGCAGGCGTGGCTTACCGGTGATGGTGATGATTTTTGAACCGCAGCCGCTCGAACTGTTTGCGACAGACAAAGCCCCTGCGCGGCTGACCCGCCTGCGTGAAAAATTGCGTTATCTCGCGCAATGCGGCGTCGACTACGTGTTGTGCGTGCGATTCGATCGCCGTTTTGCTGCTCTCACGGCCCAGACCTTTGTCAGCGAATTGCTGGTGCATCGTCTTGGGGTGCAATTTCTTGCGGTGGGTGATGATTTCCGCTTTGGCGCTGGTCGCGAAGGTGATTTCTTGTTATTACAGAAGGCGGGTGTGGAATATGGTTTCGATATTACCAGCACCCAAACCTTCTGCGAAGGCGGCGTGCGTATCAGCAGCACCGCCGTGCGTCAGGCGCTGGCGCAGGACAATCTGGCTCTCGCCGAAAGCCTGCTGGGCCATCCGTTTACCATATCTGGTCGCGTCGTACACGGTGATGAACTCGGACGCACCATTGGTTTCCCGACGGCAAATTTACCGCTGCGTCGTCAGGTTTCCCCGGTCAAAGGGGTCTATGCGGTAGAAGTGATGGGGCTTGGCGAAAAGCCATTGCCCGGCGTGGCGAACATCGGGACTCGCCCGACGGTTTCGGGCGTGCGCCAGCAACTGGAAGTGCATCTGCTGGATGTTGCAATGGACCTCTATGGTCGCCATATAGATGTAGTGCTGCGTAAAAAAATACGCGATGAACAGCGATTTTCCTCGCTGGATGAACTCAAAGCGCAGATTGCGCGAGATGAATTAACTGCCCGTGATTTTTTTGGGCTAACAAAACCGGCTTAAAGGCCTGGGTAATCAATACGGAACCGAGAATCTGATGAGTGACTTTAAATCAACCCTGAATTTGCCGGAAACAGGGTTCCCGATGCGCGGCGATCTCGCCAAGCGCGAACCGGGAATGCTGGCGCGTTGGACTGATGATGATCTGTACGGCATCATTCGTGCGGCCAAAAAAGGCAAAAAAACCTTCATTCTGCATGATGGCCCTCCTTATGCGAATGGCAGCATTCATATTGGTCACTCGGTTAACAAGATTCTGAAAGACATTATCGTGAAGTCCAAAGGACTCGCGGGATATGACTCGCCTTACGTTCCGGGTTGGGACTGTCATGGTCTGCCGATCGAGCTGAAAGTGGAGCAGGAATTCGGTAAGCCGGGCGAAAAATTCACCGCGGCGGAGTTCCGTGCGAAGTGCCGTGAGTACGCTGCAACTCAGGTTGACGGGCAGCGTAAAGACTTTATCCGTCTGGGCGTGCTCGGCGACTGGTCGCATCCGTATTTGACGATGGACTTCAAAACGGAAGCCAACATCATCCGCGCGCTGGGCAAAATCATCGGCAATGGTCATCTGCATAAAGGCGCGAAGCCGGTGCACTGGTGCGTAGACTGCCGTTCTGCGCTGGCAGAAGCGGAAGTGGAATACTACGACAAAACCTCTCCGTCCATCGACGTGGCCTTCGTTGCCGCGGATCAGGATGCGGTGAAGGCGAAATTTGGCGTAGCGAATGTTAACGGCCCAATCTCGTTGGTCATCTGGACCACCACACCGTGGACGCTACCGGCAAACCGCGCGATTTCCCTGGCGCCGGACTTTGACTATGCGCTGGTACAAATCGACGGTCAGGCGGTGATCCTGGCGAAAGATCTGGTTGAAAGCGTGATGCAGCGCATTGGCGCGACGGACTATGCCGTTCTCGCTACCGTAAAAGGGGCGGAGCTTGAGCTGCTGCGCTTTACCCATCCGTTTATGGGCTTCGACGTTCCGGCGATCCTCGGCGATCACGTGACGCTGGATGCCGGTACCGGCGCGGTACATACCGCTGGCGGTCACGGTCCTGACGACTATGTCATCAGCCAGAAATATGGGCTGGAAATCGCCAACCCGGTTGGGCCAGATGGCGCGTATCTGCCGGGCACTTATCCGAACCTGGATGGCGTGAACGTCTTTAAAGCCAATGATGTCATCGTTGACCTGCTCCGTGAAAAAGGCGCGCTGCTGCACGTTGAGAAAATGCAGCACAGCTATCCGTGCTGCTGGCGTCACAAATCGCCGATCATTTTCCGTGCGACCCCGCAGTGGTTCATCAGCATGGATCAGAAAGGTCTGCGCGAGCAGTCTCTGAAAGAGATCAAAGGCGTGCAGTGGATCCCGGACTGGGGTCAGGCGCGTATCGAATCGATGGTAGCGAACCGTCCTGACTGGTGTATCTCCCGTCAGCGCACCTGGGGCGTACCGATGTCTCTGTTCGTTCACAAGGACACTGAAGAGCTGCACCCGCGCGCCATCGAACTGATGGAAGAAGTGGCGAAACGCGTTGAAGTTGACGGTATTCAGGCCTGGTGGGATCTCGACCCGAAAGACATTCTGGGTGACGAAGCCGATCAGTACGTGAAAGTGCCGGATACCCTGGACGTCTGGTTTGACTCTGGTTCTACCCACTCCTCCGTCGTGGATGTACGCCCGGAATTCGCTGGTCATGCCGCGGATATGTACCTGGAAGGCTCCGACCAGCATCGTGGCTGGTTCATGTCGTCTCTGATGATCTCCACCGCGATGAAAGGCAAAGCGCCGTATCGTCAGGTACTGACGCACGGCTTTACCGTCGATGGTCAGGGCCGCAAGATGTCCAAGTCCATCGGTAACACCGTTTCGCCGCAGGATGTAATGAACAAACTGGGCGCCGACATTCTGCGTCTGTGGGTGGCATCAACCGACTACACCGGTGAAATGGCGGTCTCGGATGAGATCCTCAAACGAGCTGCCGACAGCTATCGTCGTATCCGTAACACCGCGCGCTTCCTGCTGGCGAACCTGAACGGGTTTGATCCGGTTAAAGACATGGTGAAACCGGAAGAGATGGTGGTACTGGACAGATGGGCGGTGGGCTGCGCGAAAGCGGCGCAGGAAGACATTCTGAAAGCGTACGAAGCCTACGATTTCCACGAAGTGGTACAGCGCCTGATGCGCTTCTGCTCCGTCGAAATGGGGTCGTTCTATCTCGACATCATCAAAGACCGTCAGTACACCGCGAAAGCGGACAGTGTAGCGCGTCGTAGCTGCCAGAGCGCGCTGTACCATATCGCGGAAGCGCTGGTACGCTGGATGGCGCCGATCATGTCCTTCACCGCAGATGAAATCTGGGGCTACCTGCCGGGCTCTCGTGAGAAGTACGTCTTCACCGGCGAGTGGTACGAAGGCCTGTTTGGTCTGGCGGACAGCGAAGCGATGAACGATAACTTCTGGGACGAGCTGCTTAAAGTGCGCGGCGAAGTGAACAAAGTGATCGAACAGGCGCGTGCGGATAAGAAAGTGGGCGGTTCTCTGGAAGCGGCAGTCACCCTGTACGCAGAACCTGAACTGGCTGCGAAGCTGACGGCGCTGGGCGATGAATTACGATTTGTCCTGTTGACCTCCGGGGCGAAAGTCGCTGACTATGCCGTGGCTTCTGTAGATGCCCAGCAGAGCGAACTGCTCAAAGGGCTGAAAATCGCCCTGAGTAAAGCCGAAGGTGATAAGTGCCCGCGTTGCTGGCATTACACGACGGATGTCGGCAAGGTAGCGGAACACGCAGAAATCTGCGGACGCTGTGTCAGCAACATCGCCGGTGATGGCGAAAAACGTAAGTTTGCCTGATGAGTAAGCCTCTTTGTTCAACAGGGCTACGCTGGCTGTGGCTGGTGGTAGTCGTGCTGATTATCGATTTGGGCAGCAAGTACCTGATCCTCCAGAATTTTGCTCTGGGGGATACGGTGTCGCTATTCCCGTCGCTTAATCTGCATTATGCGCGTAACTATGGTGCGGCGTTTAGCTTCCTCGCTGATAGCGGCGGCTGGCAGCGCTGGTTCTTTGCCGGTATTGCGATCGGTATCTGTGTCATTCTGGCGGTGATGATGTATCGCTCCAGCGCGACGCAAAAGCTGAACAACATTGCGTATGCGCTAATCATTGGCGGCGCGCTGGGGAACCTGTTTGACCGCCTGTGGCATGGCTTCGTGGTTGATATGATCGATTTCTACGTCGGGGACTGGCATTTTGCTACGTTTAACCTCGCCGATAGTGCGATCTGTATCGGTGCCGCAATGATTGTCCTGGAAGGTTTCCTGCCGAAAAAGCAGGCGTAACAAAATGCCGGATGGCGCTGATCAGGTGTTGTAGGCCTGATAAGCTTAGCGCCATCAGGCAAACATGTGCCGGATGACGGCGTAAACGCCTTATCCGGCCTACAGTTTTATCGATCTGTTTGCCTTCTGGCACACTATGTGAGCAACCTGCATGTCTAAATCAGTACAGAGTAACAGTGCGGTGCTGGTGCACTTCACCTTAAAACTCGACGATGGCTCCACCGCAGAGTCAACCCGTAATAACGGTAAGCCCGCGCTTTTTCGCCTGGGGGATGGCTCTCTGTCTGAAGGACTGGAGCAACATCTTCTCGGACTGAAAGACGGCGATAAAACCACTTTTTCCCTGGAGCCGGATGCCGCGTTTGGCATCACGACACCTGACCTGATTCAGTACTTCTCGCGCCGTGAATTTATGGACGCAGGTGAACCTGAAATCGGGGCCATTATGCTCTTTACCGCAATGGACGGCAGTGAGATGCCTGGTGTGATCCGCGAAATCAACGGTGACTCCATCACCGTCGATTTCAACCATCCGCTGGCCGGGCATACCGTTCATTTTGATATTGAAGTGCTGGAAGTCGATCCGGCACTGGAGGCGTAAAATGCAGATCCTGTTGGCCAACCCGCGCGGTTTTTGCGCCGGTGTAGACCGCGCTATCAGCATTGTTGAAAACGCGCTGGCTATTTACGGCGCGCCGATTTACGTTCGTCACGAAGTGGTGCATAACCGCTATGTGGTCGACAGCCTGCGCGAACGCGGGGCGATTTTCATTGAACAGATCAGCGAAGTGCCGGACGGCGCGATCCTGATCTTCTCCGCCCACGGTGTTTCTCAGGCGGTGCGCAACGAAGCGAAAGGCCGCGATCTCACCGTTTTTGACGCGACCTGTCCGCTGGTGACCAAAGTGCATATGGAAGTGGCGCGCGCCAGTCGTCGCGGTGAAGAGTCGATCCTGATTGGTCACGCCGGGCACCCTGAAGTGGAAGGTACGATGGGGCAGTACAGCAACCCGGCAGGGGGCATGTACCTGGTTGAATCGCCAGAAGATGTTTTTTCGCTCAATGTGAAAAACGAAGGCAAGCTTTCCTTTATGACCCAGACCACGCTCTCCGTGGACGATACCTCAGACGTGATTGACGCACTGCGTCAGCGCTTCCCGAAAATCGTCGGACCACGTAAAGATGACATTTGCTACGCCACCACCAACCGTCAGGAAGCGGTGCGCGCACTGGCGGAGCAGGCGGATGTTGTGCTGGTGGTGGGCTCAAAGAACTCATCGAACTCCAACCGTCTGGCTGAGCTGGCGCAACGGATGGGGAAAGCGGCGTTTTTGATCGACGATGCGAGCGATATCCAGGAAGCATGGGTGAAAGAGGCGAAATGCGTGGGTGTCACTGCGGGCGCGTCAGCGCCGGATATTCTGGTGCAAAACGTCATCGCACGTCTGCAGGAGCTCGGCGGTGGTGACGCCATTCCGCTGGAAGGGCGTGAAGAGAATATTGTTTTCGAAGTGCCGAAAGAGCTGCGTGTGGATGTTCGTGAAGTAGAATGATTTAGTTCACGCTAATCTATGCGAAAATGCCGGGTCTGATACCCGGCATTTTTTATGGAGGAATCATGCGTCTACCCATTATTCTCGACACTGACCCGGGCATTGATGATGCCGCGGCGATTGCCGCCGCGCTGTTTGCCCCGCAGCTCGATCTGCAACTGATGACCACGGTCGCCGGAAACGTCTCCGTGGAAAAGACCACCCGCAACGCCCTACAACTGCTGCATTTCTGGAATGCCGATGTGCCTCTGGCACAGGGATCTGCCACGCCGCTGTTGCGTTCGCTACGCGATGCCGCCTATGTTCACGGCGAATCCGGCATGGAAGGCTATGATTTTGTCGAGCATGACCGACAGCCGCTGGCGAAACCGGCGTTTATCGCCCTTCGTGACGCGCTGATCAGCGCCCCGGAGCCGATCACGCTCGTGGCGATCGGTCCGCTGACGAATATTGCGCTGCTGCTGATGCACTATCCGGAGTGCACCTTCAACATCCGTCGTCTGGTGATCATGGGCGGTTCTGCCGGGCGGGGGAACTTCACCCCTAACGCCGAATTCAATATTGCCGTTGATCCGGAAGCCGCAGCCCGCGTGTTCCAGAGCGGCATTGAGATTGTGATGTGCGGACTGGATGTCACAAACCAGGCGATGCTGGCCCCGGACTATCTGGCGTCGTTGCCTGCCCTTAATCGCACCGGGAAGATGTTGCATGCCCTGTTCAGCCACTATCGCAGCGGGACAATGCGCACCGGCGTGAGGATGCACGATCTCTGCGCGATCGCCTGGCTGGTGCGTCCGGATCTGTTTACCGTCAAGCCGTGCTTTGTCGCAGTTGAAACCCAGGGGGACTATACCGCCGGGACCACCGTGGTGGATATTGAGGGGCGAATGAACAAACCGGCGAACGTGCATGTCGCTCTGAATATTGATGTTGCGGGTTTCCAGCAGTGGGTGGCGGAGGTGCTGGCGCTGGCACCCTAAGGAGTGTGATGCACACCGCACTCTGTGGACGGAACTGGCAGGTTAATCGATTAATCTGCTAATCTGATTCTGTTGTTCTCCTCGGGCCGGAGACACATATGAATCTTACTTTTATCCAGCCACCGCAGGTGGAATGGGCGAGTGGCGCTTTAGCAGAAGGGCCGCTGTTACGTAAATCAACCCGCATTCAGGATCTCATTGAGGTTTTTGCCGATGAGCCAGCCCGGCAACGGTTGGCGGGCGAACATGTGGTGTATGACGTTGAGATGCTGGCGACCTCTCCGGCGGAAGGCGAACTCTATATGGGCGTGACGCATCTTTATCCCGGACGTGTCGGCGGAGAATATTTCATGACCCGCGGGCATTTCCATGCGCGCCGCGAACAGGGCGAAGTCTATTTTGGCCTGCGCGGGAAGGGACTTTTGCTGCTGCAAAATGCGCAGGGACAGGCGCGACTGGAACGCGTTTTTGCCGGATCCATTCATATCATCCCTGGTTTCACTGCGCACCGCTTAATCAATACCGGAAATGAGGTACTCTCTGCGCTTGCTGTCTGGCCTGCTATAGCCGGACATGATTATGCGGCGCTGGCGAAGGGGTTCACCCTGAGGGTCTTTGAGGAAAACCAGCAGATTCAGGTGAAGGAGGTGCAGAATGGCTGACTCTGCACCTCTTTATGGTCTGGATATGACCGTGCATCGTCATCCGCTTGGGTTCAGTTATGGGGATGACGTGACCGGGCCGATGCCGGAAATTCGCCGACTCGATCAGATTCGTGCTTCTCTGCGCGATCCACAGTGTGAGGGACCGGAAGAGGTGTACGCTATCGCGATGGACGTGGCGCGCATGCAGGATCGTGAGGAGCTAAAAAAACGCATGCTGCTGTTTGGCGTGGTGACCTATGCGGCGGGTAGATTGGGTGAAGAGCCAATTCGCAGTCAGGGACATGTGCATCGCGTGAGTCAGCACAGCGGGTGGTCTCCGCCAGAGTTGTACGAGATCTGGCAGGGGAAAGCGATCATCTACATGCAGGAATATGTCGGGGACGATCCCGGTCGCTGCTTTGCGGTGATTGCTGGCCCGGGTGAAAAAGTGCTGGTGCCACCCGGTTGGGCACATGCGACGATATCCGCCGATCCGAATGAGCCGTTAACCTTTGGCGCGTGGTGCGATCGGGAATATGGTTTTGAGTATGAGGCCGTGCGGGCGCATAAAGGGCTGGCATGGTATCCGTTACTGCAGGGTAACCACGTTATCTGGCAGCATAACCCGCGTTACATTCCCGGACGATTGCAGGCCGTCACCCCCCGCCACTATACGGAATTTTCACTCACTTCAGCGCCAATCTATCAGCAATTTATTGCCGACCCGGGTCGATTTCAGTTTATCTCTCGCCCGGATAAATACGCAGGGCTGTGGCAGAACTTCCATCCATGATTGCCCCGGTTCAGACCGCGGACAAAGAAGGAAAAAACGTGGTTTTTCCTTCTTTGTGGTTATCAGCCGAAAATCAATGAATTGATTTTCCTTGTTTTTAATGAGGTGAACTCTGCTTGTCTGGTATCGGGATGAGGTTTGTCATCACTCTCAACCGGGGCATTGCCCCGGTTGTTCAGTCTTTTCGCTATTAACCCGCAAACAGACCCGTCGCGACGCCTAGTGCAGCCAGTATCAGCAGTAAAACCATCGCTTTTACCGGCGAAACGCCGCGTTTCGCCATCAGATACCAGGTGCCGAGAACGACGACCAGCGGTAGCAGTTGCGGGAAGATACCATCCAGCATCTGCTGAACGTGGATATTCACGCCATCTTTGGTAATAAACTCCATCCCGGTTCCAAGCTTCACGTAGCTTGCCGCGACGCCACCCATGACGAAAACACCCAGCAGTGATAAGGCTTCGCGCAGACGAGTAGACTTGCTACTCACCAGTATTTCTACCGAGCCGGAGCCCATCTTGTAGCCTTTCAGAAACAAGAACCATGAGCCGGGAATGATGATGGCAAGCCAGGCGACCGTATAAAACAGGGGACCCAGGATATTGCCGCCTGCTGCCAGCGCCATGCCGATACTGAGTAGGATCGGGATCAACATCCCCGGGATCATGGAATCACCGATCCCGGCAATCGGGCCCATCAGGCCAACTTTCAGGGTGTTGATCGTCTCTCCGTCGATCGGTTCCCCGTTCGCTTTTTTCTCCTCCAGTCCCAGCGCCATTCCGTTCACGATGGCGCCAATCTGGGGTTCGGTATTGTAGAATGATGCGTGTCGACGCAGCATTTCGGTCCGCTGTGTGGCATCGGGATAGAGCTTTTTCGCAACCGGCAGCATGCTCAGACAAAAGCCAAAAGACTCCAGGCGTTCAAAACTCATCGACGATAAGTTATGCATCATCCAGGCCCGCCAGCAGCGGCGAAGATCTTTACGGGTCAGCGTACGTTCTTCCATCAGAATTCGTCCTCATCATCGCGGGTAACCGACGTCGCGTTTGCGGCCTGCGGTGGTTCCGGCTTGTAGTTATAGTGGATCAACGCCAACAGTGAACCGACGATCACCAGCGCGACCATGTTGAGTTTTAAAAAAACGATGCAGACGAAGCCGACGAGGAAGTAGATCAGCATGGTGTAATTTTTGATGATCTGCTTGAGCAGGATTGCAATCCCGACGGCGGGCAGAATTCCGCCCAGTACGTTCATCGTCGACAGAACGATCTTTGGCAGGCTGTCCATAAAACCGCTGATGTACTGTGCGCCGAAGTAAACGGCAATAAAAGTGGGCACAAAACGCAGGACAAAGTTCGTCACCTGCGGCCAGATGGCGCTGTTCAGGTAAATTCCCCGCTCGTCGCCCCGTTCCAGCGCCGTGTCGGCGCGATGGTTCCAGAAAGAGTTCAGTACCATCATCGCATTAAACAAAATGGTCCCGGCAATCCCGATGGTGGCGGCTAAGGCGACCGCGACCTCCGGGCCTTTACCTGAGAGGATCCCCAGTGCAATGGCCGGGTAAGCGACAAAGTTAAGATCGGCAGGCATTGAGCCGCCGGGCGTGACCATCGCGATATATACCGCCTGAACCGCAACGCCAATCATGATCCCGGTTTTCATGTCACCGAGAATAATTCCGACCAACGTGCCGGAAATCAGCGGCCGAGTGATCAGATACCAGCCGCCTGTCAGCCCCAGAAGCCAGGGGCTGCTGAGGGCACCGAGATAACACAGAATGCCAATCAACATCGCTTCGATAATCATCGTCCGCTCCTTATTTCAGCTTCTGGCGCGCATCCTGCCAGCTGTAGCAACTGGCATCCGGCACCAGCCGGAATTCAACCTGGTGCCCGTGCTGCGTCAACCAGTCAAAGGCGGCGATCTCATGCGCAGTGACTGACTGATTCGGGCCAATTGTTGTGGTATCGGCGCGTGCGCTCATCGGGCCGACGTTGATTTTGCCGTTGGCGTTGCGCAGACTGATACCCGCTTCTTCGATGCGCATCAGCGTGACCGGCGATTTGCCAATCACGAAATAACGTTTCTCACTGGCGATGACTTTGGGCAGTTTCTCAATCGCGGTGGCGGTATCAAACAACCAGACTTTGGTGTCCTGCACGGCGCCTTTCATCACCGAGGAGAGCAGGGGATCGGCCGCGACGGCATCGTCAATGGCGACAATGCCATCGCAGGGCAGCTCTTTGGCCCAACGTGTGACGAGCTGCCCATGAATAACGCGGTCATCGATACGGACAAAAGAAAGACTCATAGTGGTTTCCTTTAAAAATCATCTGACTGCACGGAAAAGACCGGGGCGGCTTTCGTCAGCGTGGGGGCGGTTAATGCCAGCAGGCCATCGGCGGCAGCATGAACATCCGTGAACGGGACGACCTCCTCGCTTAGCAACAGCATCGGGAGATTCACCCCGGCCACGACGGCAATGGGAGGAACCGTTTGTGGCGAAAAAGCGTGCTGGCAGGCGACGTTCCACGGCGTGCCACTTTGCATATCGCAGAGCACCAGTACCCCGTCAGCGTGCTGCCCCGCCTCCGCCAGCACCTCGCGAAAGCGCGCTTTAAACCCTTCGATACCGGCCTGTTCGCTTAGCGTCACGGCGTAAACATAGGGCAATTCGCCGTAAACCATGCGTCCGCTCGTGAGAAGCGCTTCTGCCAGAGGGCCGTGGCTGGCGACAATAATGTGGATCATCAGCTTATCCTCTTACCCAGGCTTTGATCGTCGCCAGTGGCTGACCGACACTGTCGCCTGAGGGTGAAATTCGGTATTCCCCAACGGCTGCCGGGATGATAAAGGTCTCTGCATAGTGAACGATAAACGGGGAAAATGCGCCGCCCGGACTGTCAACCACCGCTTGTGCGCCTTCGACCAGATTCAGAACGTTAACCCCCCCGTGAGTATGGTGAGTTACCGGTGCCGTAAACCAGTGGCGGCGAGTTTCGATAAATTCCCGCTCATGCATCCCGGTTCTTTCTTCCCGCCAGCCGTCCCCTTCAGCGATGGGCTCAATGCGGTTGATCAGATTGTTGTGAACCCATTGCGTATCGCGCTGCCAGTCAATGACCTGTTGACCATGATCCAGATGGACGGGACGCGGCAATCCGTCCAGACCCAGGCGTCCCCAGTCCCACAGTTTGAAGGTGAAAATATACGGCGTGGCGCTGATCTCCAGAACCATCGTCCCGGCCCCTGAGCAATGCACGGTTCCGGCGGGGATAAGAAAGTGATCGTGCTTGCGGGCGGGGATCTGATTAACAAAGCGCGCGTCATCAAAGGCTTTCTCGCCTCGTCCCGCCGCGCGCAAATCGTCCAGCATCTCCTCCGGCGCGATCCCGGTTTTTGTGCCCAGGAAGACTACCGCATCCGGTTTCGCTTCAAGGATGTAGTAACTCTCATCCTGGGTATAGTGCATACCAAATTGCTGCTGGATGTATTCGGTAACCGGATGCACCTGGAAGCTCAGGTTCTGACCGCCAATGGTGTCGAGGAAGTCAAAACGAATCGGGAATTCCGCGCCAAAACGGGCATGAACTTTCTCGCCAAGCAGGGCGCGGGGATACATCAGTACCAGATCCTGAGAGGGGATCTCGATCCGCACATGACCAAAACGCAGTAACAGGCTGTTTTCCTCGGGCACGCAATCAAAACACCACGCGTAATTGGGCGCTGAGGGATCGAGATCGAATTGTTGTTTCATCCACTGCCCGCCCCAGACGCCCGGATCAAAGAAGGGGGCGACGCGAAACGGTTGTGTGGTGGTTTGCTGCAGCCCGGCACGCAGCGCTTTGCCACTGACCATCGCTGGTGCGCCAGCTACCGTGGTATCCAGCAAGTAATCAGCGCGTGTAAGCAGTGGCGTTTTGTGTCGGTCAAAGACCCGCCATTCAATAAAAAAGGCGCGTTTATAGCGACGAAGAATATCTTCATCTTCGTTATCCGCCCCCCAGTTCCCCAGACCGTCATGGCGCATACGCTGCTGGATCTCCCAGCGCGGCAGATCGGCATACACCAGCACATCGCCAGGGTGCGCCAGGGCCGCGCCTGACCCATACACCACCACGAGACCTTCGGGGATCGCAGCAATCTGTTGGCGCACCTGGTTGAGTTTGTCGGGATCAAAAAACTCGTCGAGATGGTGACAGGAGAGAACGCCAAAGACGCGGTCATCGGTCAGATTACGCGCCAGCAAATCATGTAGCGCTTGTTCATCACGGCGCGCGGATTCAATATTGACCACTAAGGCGGCGTTTAACGTCGCGAGAAGCTGCTGTTCCAGTTCATCCAGTCGCACGCCCGGATAACAATCGATAACCAGTATGGTTTTAGACGACTCAGAAACCCGGGTGTGAAGTACAGAATAGACTGACCCCCAGCCTTGCCAGGCCTCGTCGTCATAGCCCTGAACATAAACCTCAGGGAATTTATTATAGGTTGTACGCATTTTCTGTCTCCGTGTTGGCTAATTAAAGATTAATCGATTAACCTTATTTTCATAGAGTGGTTAACGCGATTAACCCGCCATAATCAGAAACCAGGGCGGTGAAAAGCACACCAGCGTGATGAGAATCACATGCAGTGGAACAATATTAAGGTTATTCGATTAACCTTCGCGGGAAACAGGAGAAGTCATGACAACCATTACCCTGGCGCAGGTAGCGGAACGCGCAGGTGTCTCCACGGCGACCGTGTCGATGGTGCTGCGTAATCGGGGACGTATTTCACAAGCAACACGCGAGCGTGTACTCAAAGCGCTGGATGACTCTGGCTATGTCTATAACCAGACCGCTGCGAATTTGCGTAATCGCAGCAGTAATCAGGTCGGGCTGTTGTTGCATGATATTACCAACCCGTTTTATGGCGAGATGACAGCGGGGCTCAGTCATGAGATGGAACGGCACGACCTGCTGCTGTTTCTGGCGAACAGCGAAGAGTCCGGCGAGCGCCAGCAAAAGTTTGTTGATTCCCTGATGCGCAATAACGCCTGTGGTATGGTGCTCTGCGCGGCGCGGGAAACGCCGACTTCGTTCTTTGAGGCGCTTAAGCGACGCAATATTCCTGCCATCATGGTCGTTCGCCCACTCAGCGATCCGGATTTTGATTTTGTCGGCACCGATAACTTTCTCGGGACGCAAATGGCAACGACCCATTTGGTCAACATGGGGCATAAAAATATCGCCTTCATCGGCGGTAGTCCAAATTCAGGAAGCCGGGCGCAGCGCATTGGCGGATTTACCAGCACGCTGCTGGAGCATGGCATCTCACCGAACCCACACTGGATCGTTGCCGCCCAGGCCAGCCAGATTGATGGCGCAAAGGTGGCGGAGTCCCTGTTGGTGCAATATCCGCAAATTACCGCAGCGGTGTGTTATCAGGACATCGTGGCGCTGGGAGTGATGCAGGCGCTACGCAAAATGGGGCGTGAACCCGGGCGCGACTTTGCACTAGTCGGGTTCGATGATATTACCGAAGCGGCGTTGGTTCAGCCTGCGCTGACCACCGTGTCGGTGGCGGCAAAAGAGATTGGTCGTAAGGCGGGGGAGTTACTTTACAGTCGTATTCAGGGAAACGATGAGCCGGCGAAACGCATTATTCTGCCTCCGGCGCTGGTGGTCAGAGAATCATGTGGTTTTCGCTGATCGTCATGCCTTTTACTGATATCTCTCCCTGTTTATCATTAAATTCTAATTATCGACGTTTTTGGCTAGCGGCATGACGATGTGCTGGTTAATCTGAAAACGATTTACATCATTTTAACGTAAGAGAATAACTATGCATGATGCACAGGTCCGTGTCGCGATAGCGGGCGCGGGTGGCCGTATGGGCCGCCAGTTAATTCAGGCAGCGCTACAGATGGAAGGCGTTGCGCTTGGCGCGGCGCTTGAGCGCGAGGGATCGTCACTACTGGGCAGCGACGCCGGAGAACTGGCGGGTGTCGGGAAGACCGGCGTTACCGTGCAAAGCAGCCTTGAGGCGGTAAAAGGGGATTTCGATGTGTTTATCGATTTTACCCGACCAGAAGGCACGCTGAATCATCTGGCGTTTTGTCGTCAGCATGGCAAAGGGATGGTCATTGGCACCACCGGATTTGACGATGCGGGGAAGCAGGCGATTCGCGACGCCGCCCAGGACATTGGCATTGTCTTCGCGGCGAACTTTAGCGTCGGCGTCAACGTGATGCTCAAGCTGCTGGAAAAGGCGGCGAAGGTGATGGGCGACTACACCGACATTGAAATCATTGAAGCGCACCACCGCCATAAGGTTGATGCACCGTCAGGCACCGCGCTGGCGATGGGTGAAGCGATTGCCCATGCGCTGGATAAAGATCTGAAAGAATGCGCCGTCTATAGCCGTGAGGGCTATACCGGCGAACGTGTACCGGGAACGATTGGCTTTGCCACCGTTCGCGCCGGGGACATTGTGGGCGAACATACCGCAATGTTTGCGGATATCGGCGAACGTGTCGAAATCACCCACAAAGCCTCCAGCCGTATGACTTTTGCCAACGGCGCAGTCAGATCGGCACTTTGGGTAAGTGCAAAGCAAAACGGCCTTTTTGATATGCGAGATGTGCTTGAACTCAACAATTTATAGTCAATTATTACCTTTCGTGATGTGGTTATTGTAATCTTAATGCATTGATTACATAGGGCAATATTTTTATTGCCCTTTTATTTTACCTGTTACGGTCAGTTTTTATTGTAAATGGCGTAAAAATTTATCTTTTCTCTCTGTTTTACGTTGCCTGAATGTAAATTTTGACCAGATGGTCCACTTTTTCGAAGTCTGAGACTAATTTCTACGCATAATTGTTCACGCAAGCGTTTTCCTGCCAGGGTTAGATGATCTTTTTGCCTGTTAAATCCACTTATTTAATCCTGAGTCGCAAAAGAATATAAAAAATACCGCCTTTAAGTTGACTTTTGCCTGCCTTATCTCCAGAATGCCGCCGTTTGCCAGAAATCCACAGGTAAGCAGATTTGCATTGATTCATGCCATGAAAATGCATTAATATGCAAATAAAGTGAGTGAATATTCTCTGGAGGGTGTTTTGATTAAGTCAGCGCTATTGGTTCTGGAAGACGGAACCCAGTTTCACGGTCGGGCCATAGGGGCAACAGGTTCGGCGGTTGGGGAAGTCGTTTTCA
>DXKH01000009.1 GCA_019415335.1 Citrobacter sp.
GGTCTTCAGCAGCTACGGCAGCGGCCTGCGTCTGTGGGGCAACCGTATGGCGGCATGGCCAACGGTCACCCATATGCGCAACTTTGAGAACGTTCGCCGTACCGGTGATGTGATCAACGAGTCCCTGCGTTACTTCAGCCAGCAGTACATCGACATGCCGATTACCCAGGCGCTGATTGATGCGCTGACGGAGTCGGTCAACGCCTACGGTCGCAAGCTGATTGGCGACGGTGCGCTGCTGGGCTTCAGCTGCTGGTTTGATCCGGCCCGCAACGAAGAGACGGAGCTTGCCGCCGGTCACCTGTTGCTGAGCTACAAATACACGCCACCACCACCGCTGGAGCGACTGACGTTTGAGACCGAGATCACCTCGGAATATCTGTTAACCCTGAAGGGGAATAGCTGATGGCAAAGATTGAGATCAACCGCATCACGAATGCCAACATCTACCTGGATGGCGCTAACCTGCTGGGCCGGGCCGAGGAGGTCAAACTCCCGGACGTCTCCATGACCATGCAGGAGCATAAGGCGCTGGGGATGGTGGGCAAAGTGGAACTCCCGGCAGGCTTCGACAAGCTGGAGGGTGAGATCAAGTGGAACAGCTTTTACCGCGACGCGATGCTGTCTGCCGCGAACCCGTATAAGTCGCTGGCGCTGCAGTGCCGTTCCAGCGTTCAGCGCTACAGTTCGCAGGGGCTGATTGACGAAATTCCGCTGGTCACCTTCCTGACGATCATGTTTAAGAAGAACCCGCTGGGGACGTTCAAACAGCATGAGAACGCCGAGTTCTCCAGTAGCTTCACCTGCACGTACATCAAGCAGGTACTGGATGGTGAAGAGCTGCTGGAGCTGGACTATCTGGCCAACATCTTCCGCGTCGGCGGCGTTGACCAGTTGACCGACTACCGCATCAACATCGGGGGCTGACGGTGACCGTCGAGATTGAAGATAAAGGCGGGAACTGTGGTTCGATTGGCATGGGGAATGGCACCTGGTTTACCCTCCTCGATATTCCGGGGGTGGAAAACCTTTTTAATACCCAAAAAACCAATGACCCGATTGACTGCACCCGCTCCAGAGCACGGAAGCTGGCTGACCTGATTGAGGCATGGGAACCCCCTGACCACTGGTTCACCGGCATCGGCAAATCTGAAGGAAAGGCACTTCTCATCGCCTTCCTGCGTAACTGCAAAGGCTTTCGCACTCGCTGACATCACAGGGGCTTCGGCCCCTTTCTTCTTAATCCCCTTTAATATCCGTCACGTCCACCTCCAGACATACTGCTCTGAACTTACAAAGGAGCACGATCATGTCACAGACCCAATCCGATACTTTTAAGCTGTCTTACCCCTTCACCACAGCTGCTGGCACCAGAGTTGAGCAGGTTGAACTGAAACGCCTGACGGTCAAAGACCTGAAGCAGGTGCGCAAAATCAGTAAAGACCCGGCTGACTGGGACGAACCGCTGATTGCCCGTAGCACCGGTATTCTCCCGGAAGACCTCGACAATATGGATTTAGCTGATTACCTGCAGTTGCAGAAACGATTTCAGCTCGTCACTGGGATGGGCGAGAGCGGCGAAGGCGTTGACGCAAGCACAGGGGCTGCTGGCGAGGTGGTTTAGATTTCAGCCTGGAGAGATTGATGCCCTCGATACTGACGATCTGGAAATGTGGCTGGAACAGGCTGAAGAGCAAATCAAAAGCGAGTTCGGCGACAAGGATTAATTATTTAGCAGCCGGATAATGGCTGCTTTCTTCGATACTCCAGCCACACTTTCCCGGCTTTTCTTCTTTATATACCGACCCGGAGGATACCCATCGTGGCCAGTAACTTTTCCGTTGGTGTTGTTAT
Source organism: Citrobacter sp. (assembly GCA_019415335.1). The sequence continues at coordinate 1,855 of DXKH01000009.1, forward strand.
TGGTGGCATGGTTGGCAGCACCTTCCGCTCGGCGGTGAGCGGCACCCGACGTGCCCTCGACTCCCTAAATGATACATCCCGCCGCCTCCAGGAGCGCCAGAATGCCTTAACCCGTGCAACTGAACGTTACGGTCAGTTAGGCTCTTCCCGGATGCTGCGCCTCAACAGCGACCTGTTACGGCTCAGCCGAACTATGGAACAGATTGAACGCCAGCAGCGTCGTCTGTCTGCGGTATCAGCCACCAGTGATGCACTAAAAACCAACCGTATGGCGTTGTATGGTCAGGGTGTTGAAGCGTATGCCATGGCGCAGACCGTTTATCATACGGTCTCCCCGGCTGTTCAGCAGTCTATGTCTTTTAAAGACAAAATGATTGATATGTCGATCACCGCAAAATATGACGATAAAACACGAGACACCCTTGCCGAACAGATAAAAGGCTGGGCACTTAAATACAATCAGTATCAGGATGACATGCAGGACGCAGTCGGTTCACTCATCAGCGACAACATTGATAATGTATCTGATATTGGGTATTTAATGCCGGACATTGCTCGTGCGGCAACAGCGACACGTACAGCCGGACAGGACTGGGCTAAGGTTGCAGCGGTCTGGCAAAACTCACTGAAAGGTGCTGCCAAAGATTTTGGTGCCGTCCAGAATATTATGGCTTATGCCGGTGACCAGGGATCATTTGAAATCCCGGATCAGGTCAAATGGATGCAGTCCCTGGCACCAATGATGGCGGGAGTTGCCAGCGGGAAAGAGGCTGTGGCTGAAATCGGTGCCAGCCTCCAGATAGCAAAAATTGGTGCGGGTTCCACCGATGAAGCTGCCAATAACTTTAAAAACTTCCTCACCAAAATTTTTGCCCGCGATACTCAGAAACAATTTGCCGATTTGGGTGTTGACCTGCAGGGTTCAATCGAAAGTTATAAGGCTGCTGGAATCTCTCCGATTGAAGGCATGATGAGCGTCATAGAGCGCTACCTCAATGCTAAAAGCCCTGAAGCTCTGGCCGGGTTCAAATCCGCCATGAAAATAAAGAACGATACGGCGAGGGATGAGGCTCTTCAGGCACTGGCAAAAAATTTCGGCCTGGGCGAGATGTTCGCTGATATGCAGGTCATGGCGTTTGTCCGCCCGATGCTTTCCAACATGGACAGGTACCGTGAAATACGTGCCGGTGCTCTCAAAGCAGCGGATAACGATCTTCTTGGAAACTCTTACGACCAGCGGCTGAAATCCCCTCTTGAAGCGACCAAAGCTCTGGTGGTCAACAGTCGCGATCTGGCTATTACGTTGGGCGATCAATTAGCTCCATCTTTTATTTCCCTGGCGCAGGAGCTTCTCCCTCTGATTCAGGGGGCAAAACATTGGGTAGCGGCTCATCCACAATTTGTCAGTGGTACTTTTAAAGTTATTACCGCGCTCATTGCTTTTAAAATTGCGGTTATTGGTCTCAAGCTGGGGATAAACCTTCTTATTTCCCCCTTTGTCAACGTCTGGAAAAGTATCGTACTGCTGCAATCCAGTTGGCTTCGCCTTACGCTCGCTCTGGGTGAAGGCGGCAAACTTCGCTGGCTGGTGACCGGCTTCAGCGCCGTCGCCAGAGGTGCCAGAACACTGGGTGGTGTGCTCTCCGGAGGGCTGGTTCGCGGCATTATGATCGCCGGGCGTGCCGTTCTCTGGATTGGCCGGGCGCTGCTGATGAATCCCATTGGTCTCGCCATCACCGCCGTCGCGGCAGCAGCTTACCTTATTTACCGCAACTGGGGCGCAGTCAGTAGCTGGTTTAAACAGCGTTGGGCTGACATTAAAGAGGCGTTTAACGGCGGTGTCGTGGGGATTGGTAAGCTGCTGATTAACTGGTCTCCGGTTGGTCTGCTCTATAAGGCCTTTGCGGCTGCGCTGAAATACCTCGGTGTTGACCTGCCAGCGAAGTTCACCGACTTCGGTGGCCACCTTATCGACGGCCTGATTAACGGCATCAAAAATAAATGGGAGTCGCTCAAAACCACCGTCACAGACATGGGCGACAGTGTAGGCGGGTGGTTTAAAGAAAAGCTGGGTATCCATTCACCAAGCCGGGTATTCATGGGCTTTGGTGACAACATCGCGCAGGGAGCGGCTATCGGCCTGCAACGCACGACACCACAGGCTGCGCTGGCCGGGCAGCGAATGGCCAGTGAACTGCTCCCCAAAATGCCCGTTAGCATTCAGGGACCAAAAATACTGGATAACACTTCAGATGTTCGCTTCAGCATGCCGTCGCTCGATATCAATGGGTTTATGTCGTCTGCTAAAAATGCGCTCGGAGCCGTGATTAATAGCTTGTCTTCCATGTCAGCTATCCCGCTCTCCACCCGAGCATCACTTTTACCAGGACAACGTCTGGCGAATGAAATGACACCGGATGTTCCCCGTATCCCGTCGCCGGAAATTATGGCTGCGGGATATTCAGACCGTGGCGCAGCTGCATCCGGTGGCGGAACATCTGGTGGTATTAAGGTCAGCTTTAATCCCCAGTTTTTCCTCAATGGCAAAGAAACCGCAGCGCCTGACGGGCTGACCGGCGCACTGAATATGAGCCTGCATGAGCTGGAGAAAATGCTGGAGCGTCTGCTGGCTCAGCAACAACGCAGGAGGTACAGCTGATGTTTGCAGTACTGGGTGATATTGAGTTTGAACTGATTACCTACTGGGACGGCTTCGAGGCCACGTTCGGCGTCGATTATGCGGAGCATCCCCGTATCGAGGGTAAGCCCGGCCTGCAGTTCGTTGGCGATAAGCTTGACGAGATCCAGATAAGCCTGGTCTTCCATCAGCACTATTGTGTGCCCGACGTGGAGCTGGCGAGGCTGCGAACGGCCATGAAGGCCCATCAGGCGCTGGCGCTGGTCTTCGGCAACGGTGACTATCGCGGCTGGTTCGTGATTACCGATGTTACTGCGACCAGCGAGCAGACCGACAGCACCGGCAACGTGCTGGCTGTCAATGCCACCGCGTCTCTCCGGGAGTACATCGGCGACCCGAAAAACCCGCTACAGCCTCCTGCGATACGCACAACGGTTCCCGGCGTCGGGGCGGTCTCCGGTGCCGTTCCTTCACCTTCCGGGGTGGCACAGTACGTTCGCGACGGCGTCAACTATGCCAAACAGGCGCAGTCTGCTCTCCAGACCACCGTCAGTGCCGTTCGGGTGGCGCAGAAAATGAAGGATAACCCCGCCGTTGCACTGACCCGCGTACCGGGGCTGATGAGTGGGCTGGGCAACGTATCCGGGGCATTAGGTCAGAGCATTCCGGCATTTAATGCGCTCTCTGAATCCATGCCTGATGCCATCAGTCTGGCCAGAGCCACCAGTGATGCGGCCACGTATGTACAACAGGCACAGTCTTCGCTGAGCGGAGTGGACGGCAGCAATATCGTGGCGGCGCTGGACGCCGTTTCCGGGCAGCTTAACTCCGCCAGCACCACCTTCACCCGTATGTCGCCGGGGTTAAGCACCATGGCAGCCAGAATACTGGCGAGGAGTGTGTGATGTTTCTTGAACATGTCACCCGTGACGGAGAGCGCTGGGACTCTCTCGCATGGCAGTACTATGGCGACCCGCTGGGCTATCCCCGGATAATTGCCGCCAATCCGCACGTGGCCATCACGCCGGTGCTGCCCTCCGGGCTGTTGTTACTGATTCCGGTTATCGAGGCTGAAGAAGCCACCACAGAAGAGGATATTGCCCCATGGCTGAGATAAACAGCACTGCACAGGCTGCATCAGCGTTAACCGGCGTCAGCGATGTTCTGAGTCCGGTGTTCACGCTGTGGTATCTGCAGAAGAACATCACCACCGATATCGCCCCCTATGTCACGCGCGTAACCTACAGCGATAACATCAAAAGCGAGTCCGATACCATTGAGGTGGAACTGGACGACACCGATGGTCGCTGGCTGGATAAGTGGTACCCGGGCAAGGGCGACACGTTGACGCTAAAGATGGGCTATCAGGGCGAGAAGCTGCTGTCCTGCGGTACGTTCTCGATAGACGAGATCGAAGTGAGTTCGCCTGCGTCCGTTGTCGCTATCCGGGGCGTGGCCACGTCGGTCAACAACGCCCTGCGGACTAAATCCAGTCGTGGTTTCGAGAGCACAACGCTGGCGGCTATCGCCGGACGGATTGCCAAAAAGCATCAGCTGAAGCTGGTTGGCAGTATTGAGTCCATCAAAATTGACCGGGTGACCCAGTATGCAGAAACGGACGTGGGCTTCCTGCGCCGACTGGCCAGCGAGTATGGTTATGCCGTGAAAGTGGTCAGCGACCAGCTGGTTTTTTCTCATCTTGCCACGCTGCGCGGTCAGGAGCCGGTCAGGCAGTTAAAGCCACAGGATGTGGCCAGCTTTTCCCTGCGTGACACCATCAACCGCGTCTACAAATCCGCGAAGGTAAAACACCAGAAGAGCAGCGATAAAAAGCTGATCGTTTATGAAGCTGATGGCGGTACCAGCGAAAGCGACAAACAAACCAAAGGCGGTAAGGTCACCAGTGCTGACTCACTGAAGGTCAACAGCCGCGTCAGTGACCCGGACAGCGCCCGGATAAAAGCAGATTCGGCGCTGGCCAGGCATAACGAATACCAGCAGAACGGCTCGCTGACGCTGATGGGGACGCCTCAGTTGACTGCAGGCAACAAAATTGAACTGGTGGGCTTTGGTCAGTTATCCGGGCCATGGCTGATAACTACTGCCCGCCATGCGTTTGACCGTAACAACGGCTATATCACCGAACTGGAAGTGGCACGAGGGCCGGTTACGCAGGGCAAAGCGAAGAAAGGTAAAAAGACCGGAAAAACCCAGACGCTGACCGTCTATAAACCGGACGGCAGCACGTCCACGGTAATAAAGGAGAAAAAATAATGACAGGCGTCACCCGTCAGGTCGGTACGGTCAGCGCTGTCGATGCCGACAAGGTTCAGGCTCGCGTTCGTCTGCCGGAATGCGATAACCTGCGCACTAACTGGCTTAACGTGCTGCAGCGCAATACCCAGGATAACAAGGATTACTGGCTCCCTGACGTGGGGGAGCAGGTTGAGGTGCTGCTCGATGCCAACGGCGAGGATGGTGTCATTCTGGGCGCGGTGTACTCAGAAGTCGATAAACCGCCGTTCAGCGACAAAAACGTCCGGGGCACGAAATACGCGGATGGTGCAGAGTTCAGCTATAACCGCGCGACCCATACGCTGACAGTCAAAGGCGGTATCGAGCGCGTAGTAATCGAGGTTGCGGCAGGTATCAGCCTGAAGGGAAAAACCATTGATTTGACCGCTGACACAACCACGGTGAACGGCAACTTTGAAATCAACGGGAACGCCCATGCGACAGGTAACATTTTTGCTGACGGCCAGAACTCCAATCACCACTCCCACTGACCTTCTTAAACGCCTTTAATATCGGCGTTCCCGCACAGGGGCAATACTGCCCCCATGAAAACAACATCAGTATTCTGGCAACCGGCCCTGCAGGCTCCCGGCGAAATCGTCCGGGGGCTGGATGATATCTGGCAGGCCATTCAAATCATCCTGCGAACCCCTCGCGGCAGCGACCCGCATCGCCCGGAGTTCGGCAGCAATCTGCATCTTTATATCGACTGGCCCATCGACCGGGCTATCCCACATGTGGTGCGCGAGTCTGTCGATGCCATTCGGCGCTGGGAGCCTCGCTGCCAGCTTATGTCGGTTAAACCCGCCGTCGACGGCGAACATCTTACGCTCCGGGTGAGCTGGAAAGGCTCTGACGGACAGCCCCGGACTCAGGAGTTGCTATGGCGCTGACAGAACCCGATTTTATTGAACGTGATGCTGACAAAATCACGGCTGAAATGATTGCACAGTACGAAGCCGCAACCGGCAAAACGCTGTATCCCGCTCAGGCTGAACGCCTGTTGATTGACCTGTGGGCCTACCGCGAAATGCTGGTCAGGGTGGCGGCGCAGGAAGCGGCCAAACAGAATCTGGTCGCCTTTGCCCGTGAGCCGATGATTGATTACCTCGGTGAACTGGTCGGTGTATACCGTCTTGCCGCGCAGCCTGCCACCACCACGCTCCAGTTCTCCGTGGATGAGGCGCTGGCCATTGATGTGCTGATTCCGGCAGGAACCCGCGTCAGTGCTTCCGACAGCATTATTTTTGCCACCGATACGGACGTGGTGTTAAAGGCCGGACTGCTTCTGGTCAATGCCATGGCCACCTGTACCGAACCGGGAGCCGCTGGCAACGGCTGGCAACCTGCGCAGGTCAGTCAGTTGCTTGATGAGATTGATAACGTCGACCTGCAGGTGACCAATCTGGCGGCCAGTTCTGGCGGTTCTGAGCAGGAAGATAATGACAGGCTCCGCGAGCGTATCAAACTTGCCCCGGAGTCATTCACTAACGCCGGAAGCCGTATGGCATACCGCTTTCATGCCATGCAGGCCCATCCCAACATCGTCGATGTTGCCGTGCTTTCCCCGGTTCCAGGCACCGTAGAGCTGTATCCGCTGCTCAGCACCGGCCTGCCGGACGACAGCATCCTCACGCTGGTAGAGAGTTTCTGTTCGGATGAAAAAGTCAGACCGCTCACTGATACCGTGCGGGTTAAAACGCCTCTGCAGGTGGATTACGCCATTGAAGCCAATATCACGATCTACCGCGACCAGGATGCCAACTCGGTAAAGGACAACGCTAACAGTGCCATTCAGAACTGGGTGGCATCCCGTACCGCCACACTGGGGCGCGATATTGTTCCCAGCCAGATTATCAGCGTGCTGTCCGTCTCCGGGGTATATCAGGTCGAACTGGTGACACCGGCACTGCGGGTGGTGGCAGAAAACGAATGGGCAAACTGCACCGCAATTATTCTCAACATGACCGGAGTATCCGATGGCTGAGCCGCTACAACTTCCGCCGCCGCTTGAGGGGGATATCAGCCTCAGAACGCTGGGAAGACTGGCCGGGCGGCTGGATAACATCGACCTGAGCGTACTGATGGTCTATCTCGTCGATATCGTCGACAGTTCCGCGCTGCCATGGCTGGGCGAGCAGTTCTCACTGTTCGGCGATGGCTGGGAGCTTGCGGAGTCGGACGATGTACGCCGCATGCTTATCAAATCCGCTATCGAACTGCACCGCTACAAAGGGACGCCGTGGTCAATCCGGGAAATTATCCGCCGTTTCGGCTTCGGCGAAGTGGATCTGATTGAAGGCACTGGACAGATCGGCTACGACGGCAAACACACTTACAACGGGCTTTTTGTCCATGGTGATGTGGAAGCCTGGGCGGTCTATCGCGTCATCCTTCAACAGCCCATTACTAACGATCAGGCGGCACTGTTACGTCAGACGCTCGCTGCCTTTGCTCCGGCCCGCTGTCATCTGGCGAGCCTTGAGTATCAGTCTGTCGCCATTCGCTACAACAACACCGTCAACTATGACGGTAGCTACAACCACGGGAGCAGTTAATTATGGCAAACCTACCCGAAACCCCGCAGTGGGAAGACGGCATTTACCAGATTGAGGTCTCCGACCCTGTTCTGGGCGGGCCTGACGGAATTTCTAACCGTCAGGGTAAACAGCTGGCCAGCCGCACGCTGTACCTGAAGCAACAGGTTGAAAAAGGCGGTTCTGACCTTGCGAAACACGTCGCGGCAGCAGACCCCCATACCCAGTACGCGCCGAAGGCCAGCCCGACATTCACCGGCACGCCAACAGCACCGACCCAGGCCAAAACGGATAACAGCACCAAACTGGCCACAACGGCACACGTCAAGTCGGTGGTTGCTGATTACGCCCCTCTGTCCAGTCCGGCATTAACTGGTAAGCCGACAGCGCCAACCGCTGCGCAAACGGCCAATGACACACAGCTGGCCAACACAGCATTCGTCAAAGCGGCAATTGCTGCACTGGTTGCTTCGTCTCCTGAGGCGTTAGATACGCTGAACGAGCTGGCGGCGGCGTTGGGTAACGATCCTAATTTTGCCACTACCATGACAAAAGCCCTGGCTGGTAAGCAGCCGCTGGACAACACGCTAACGGCATTATCAGGGAAATCAGTCGCAGCTCTTCTCGAATACCTTGGTTTAGGGGAAGGCTCTGCTTTGCCGGTTGGCGTCCCCATTCCGTGGCCGTCAGCAACGCCACCAACAGGGTGGCTCAAATGCAATGGGGCTGCGTTTACCGCCTCCCAGTACCCTAAGCTGGCTCAGGCCTATCCTGCGCTCAGATTGCCTGATTTAAGAGGCGAATTTATTCGTGGCTGGGATGACGGGCGCGGGGCGGATAGCGGGCGAGGTTTGCTTTCTGCTCAGGGTGCTATGTCATTCGATCACCGGCACTGGATTCCAACTTCATCAGGTACTGGCGGAGATGGTCCAATGACGGCTGTTTTTATAGATAACAATGCGTCAATGGCTTATTACCCGGACGGAACTAATGAATATAACCCAAACCCGTCAACTGGCACGTTATTGCAGACATATACCGCAAAGGCAGCACTTGGTTCAGGAATGTTTGGTAGTGAAACGAGGCCGCGAAACGTTGCATTTAACTACATTGTGAGGGCTGCATAATGGCGCAGGCAAAATTAAACAACGAACTTATCGCCACAGAGGCAGGCGATATTACAGTATTTAACTATGATGACGAGACGCGAGAATACCTCTCTTCATCTGTTGAATATCTGGCCGTAGGTGTAGGTATTCCAGCTAGCTCATGCACTGACGCCCCCGGCGAGGGCAAAGAGGGTTTTGCTATTTGCCGGACAGCCGATTTTACCGCTTGGGAATACGTTGCTGATCATCGTGGTGAAACGGTATACAGCACTGAAACAGGCGAATCGGTGATCGTTTCTTTGCCTGGAGACTATCCAGAAGGCACTACCACGCAGGCTCCGGCCACGCCGTATGATAAATGGGATGGCTCCGCTTGGGTGACGGATACGGAAGCGCAGCATGTAGCAAACGTGGCAGCAGCGGAGCAGATGAAATCGGAGCTACTGGCAGAAGCTCAGGGCACCATTAGCATTTGGCAGACAGAGCTACAGTTAGGTGTTATCAACGAGGACGATAAAGCCAGCCTTGTTAAATGGCTGGCCTATATTAAGCTGCTTCAGGTAGTAGATACCAGTACAGCCCCGAATCTCAACCTACCTATTCCTCCTGAAAAGAACTAATTTCAACCAAAATTGGCTCGCCATGTTCATTTACGGCGAGCCTCTTTCCCTCTGGTATTTCGGTTTGTGTGAAAAACCAATAGTCATCTGGTAGCCCAACAGCTCCAGTCATATCGTGTATCCCTGGCAGTGCCTCGGTCATTGTTTCAGGGTTGAAATATCGCATTGACCATTTTCCTCTGTTTAATTTGGTGGGCAATAGACGCGCCAAGAAAATCCATTACTTGACGGATTACCGTTATACATCTGGCAGCGAGCCTTAAACCCGCTTGTGGTTACGGTGCTATCAATAATAATTGACACATGGCCTTGATTAACAGAAGAGCCGCTATCACCAGCAAGCCGTTCCGCCATAGAAATGTAACGCACCACTTTTGGTATCGTTATTGGAAAAGCAATTGTTGCCAGGCCATCAACGATAGATGGCGCATGACCGTGCATTTCAATTGCACCATCAGACCAGACCGTCCATACCCCATTTACGTTGCTTCCCCGACTGGTTACATACTTCGCTTCCCCTAAACCAAGGTTTTTGGAAAAGCAGTTACACATAGCGAAATCTGTAAAAATCCTCCCACCGCGACATAGAGGAGGAGAATTGATGGCCGTCATTGGTTATATCCGCGTATCAACAATCGACCAGAACAGCGATTTACAGCGCAATGCCCTCACAAGCGCAAACTGTGACCGCATTTTTGAAGACCGTATGAGCGGGAAAGTTGCCAGCCGCCCCGGTCTTAAACGCGCTTTAAAGTGCGTTAATAGCGGAGACACCCTGGTCGTGTGGAAACTGGACAGGCTGGGACGCAGCGTTAAGAACCTGATCGCACTGATATCAGAGTTACATGAACGCGGTGCCCACTTCCGCTCTTTAACAGACAGTATTGATACCAGCACTGCCATGGGGCGCTTCTTTTTCCACGTGATGTCTGCACTGGCGGAGATGGAGCGCGAGCTAATCGTCGAACGAACGCTGGCCGGGCTGGCAGCAGCCAGGGCACAGGGACGCGTAGGTGGAAGGCCCAACGCATTAAAATCGTATGAGCGAGAGCAGATTGGGCGGTTATTGGCGAAGGGGCACACCCGCAAGCAGTTGGCCATTATTTACGGGGTAGGGTTATCGACGCTTTACCGATACTTTCCTGTTGATGGTCAGAAGAAGGATAACGCAGTAGGAATGTAATTCTTTTGCAAATATTGAAACGCCGCAGCGATGCCATTTATCTCACGGAAATGGGCGCATTTATCGCGCGGCGCATCAATGTCCGTACCGGAACGAATAGGTGCGTAAATATCCGCCACAGAAGCGGTACGCGTAAAACGGGGATCGACAACGATCAAGGTTGCATCGTTGTTGTTTTTCGCTTCCATCGCCCAGCGGAAACCGACGGGATGTGCTTCAGCAGCGTTACCACCCATCACCATTACGACGTTAGCGTTTTTGATATCCACCCAGTGGTTGGTCATCGCACCGCGACCAAATGTTGGAGCAAGACTTGCTACCGTTGGTCCGTGTCAGACGCGCGCCTGGTTGTCTACCGCCAGCATCCCGAGGGAGCGGGCAAATTTTTGAGTCAGCATCCCGGTTTCGTTGCTGGCACCGGAGGCACACAGCATACCGGTAGAAAGCCAACGGTTTACCGTTACGCCCTGCTCGTTCTTTTCAATAAAGTTAGCGTCACGGTCAGCTTTCATCAGCTTCGCAATACGGGAGAATGCTTCATCCCAGCTAATGCGCTGCCATTTATCAGAACCTGGCGCACGATATTCCGGGTAGCGCAGACGGTTTTCGCTGTTGACGTAATCCAGCAAACCGGCCCCTTTCGGGCACAGCGCACCACGGCTTACCGGATGATCCGGGTCACCTTCAATGTGATAAATCGCTTCTCTGGCGTTTTTCGCGCCATCACCCAGGCTATACATCAATAGCCCGCAACCTACGGAACAGTATGTGCAGGTGTTACGGATCTCTTTAGCGCGTAATAATTTGTAGTTTCGCGCCTGAGCCAGTGCTTGCTTTGGGGCAAAGCCCAATGCCGCTACTGTTGTTCCAGCCATACCGCCCGCGCAGATTTTAAAAAATTGTCTGCGACTGACGTCCATTGCTTTCCTCTTTTTTCAGGGGTATTACTGCGCGAGGAAACTAACAGTAAAATTCTGAATCTTTTTGCGCGAAATCAAAAAGAACACGTGTTTGCCACAAAATAATCCGCCTGCGCAAATTGACCTACCTCAATAGCGGTAGAAAAACGCACCACTGCCTGACAGGCCAGTTAAAAAAATGCTATAAAATTCAGCTTAATTTTTAACGGCAAGAGAGACAAAACAGCGAGCATGACACGACAAAAAGCAACGCTCATAGGGCTAATAGCGATCGTCCTGTGGAGCACGATGGTAGGATTGATTCGCGGTGTCAGTGAGGGGCTCGGCCCGGTCGGCGGCGCAGCTGCTATCTATTCATTAAGCGGGCTGCTGTTAATCTTCACGGTTGGATTTCCGCGTATTCGGCAGATCCCGAAAGGCTATTTACTCGCCGGGTGTCTGTTATTCGTCAGCTATGAAATCTGTCTGGCGCTTTCCTTAGGATATGCGGCGACCCGTCATCAGGCGATTGAAGTGGGTATGGTGAACTATCTGTGGCCCAGCCTGACAATTCTCTTTGCCATTCTGTTTAATGGTCAGAAAACCAACTGGCTGATTGTACCAGGATTATTATTAGCCCTGGTTGGCGTCTGCTGGGTGTTAGGTGGTGACAATGGGTTACATTATGATGAAATCATCAATAATATCACCACCAGCCCATTGAGTTATTTCCTGGCGTTTATTGGTGCGTTTATCTGGGCAGCCTATTGCACAGTAACGAATAAATATGCACGCGGATTTAACGGAATTACCGTTTTTGTCCTGCTAACGGGAGCAAGTCTGTGGGTTTACTATTTTCTCACGCCACAACCAGAAATGGTATTTAGCACGCCAGTCATGATTAAACTCATCTCTGCGGCATTTACCTTAGGATTTGCTTATGCTGCATGGAACGTCGGTATATTACATGGCAACGTCACCATTATGGCGGTAGGTTCGTATTTTACGCCCGTCCTTTCCTCAGCGCTTGCAGCCGTGCTGCTCAGCGCCCCGCTGTCGTTCTCGTTCTGGCAAGGCGCGCTAATGGTCTGCGGCGGTTCCCTGCTCTGCTGGCTGG
>DXKH01000090.1 GCA_019415335.1 Citrobacter sp.
GTACATATAGAGGGTCATCGTTAAAGCCCCATCGCTACGGCCAGACAGACTGCGGCAACAATCAGCGCACGGCGGATCAACGCAGCGGAAAAGACCAGGTGAAGGCCAGTCTGGACGGGGAAGCGACCATCAGCCATCAGCCTGTCATCGTGCTTCAGGTACTGACCGGGGCGGGCTTTGGGGAAAAGCGAACGGTCAAGCCAGTAGCCCAGCACAGCCGCCAGCGTGATGAGCGACAGCTTGTAGACAACCACCGGCAGCTGCTGGGGCGAGACCAGGCCGATGGTGCCGAGCAACAGCACAGAGGTCAGCAGCCAGCCGCTGAGGCGGGGCTTTTTAACAGAGGGAATGAATTTTTTCAGGTTTTTCATGAGCGTCTCCTTGTGTAGTGGAGACAGCATCACAAATGGTCGGGGAAAGGGATTTTAAACAGCGTTAATAGTGAGGATGCGGACGAGAACCGCATGATGGCTTTGAAAGAACGACCAGCCTGGTGCGGTAACACCAGGCTGGTCATCAACCCACAGGTATGCACTGTGAGCCGACCAGGGTTCAGTCAGTCTCGCGAGACCAGACTAGCCTGCCATATTTTCATTGATTGCAAAAGGCTTACGGATAATGAAAGAACAATCTTTACCCATCGTCCCATGGATTGGTGGTAAACGTCGTCTGGCGAAGCATATTTTACCGTTGTTTCCGGCCCATACCTGCTATGTGGAGCCGTTCTGCGGGGCAGCTGCGCTCTATTTCCTAAAGACTCCCAGCAAGACCGAAGTCATTAACGATATCAACGGGGAACTGGTGAACCTCTATCGGGTGGTAAAACATCATCTGGAAGAGTTTGTCCGCCAGTTCAAGTGGGCACTGGTCAGCCGTCAGATATTCAAATGGCTGCAGGACACGCCGGAAGAGACGCTCACCGACATACAGCGGGCGGCCCGGTTCTACTACCTGCAGAAACAGGCTTTTGGCGGCAAGGTGGCCGATCACACGTTCGGAACCTCCACCACAAGTGCGCCGCGCTTTAACCTCCTGCGCATCGAAGAAGAACTGTCGATGGCACACCTGCGCCTGTCCAGAACGCTGATAGAGCATCTGGACTGGCACCAGTGCATAGAGCGTTATGATCGCCCCCACACGCTTTTCTACTGTGATCCACCGTACTGGGGAACGGAAGGCTATGGTGTAGATTTCCCTATAGGTAACTATGTCCACATGGCGGAGCTGGCGCGGAGCATCAAAGGTAAGATGATTATATCGGTGAACGATATCCCGGAAATGCGGCAGGCATTCAATGGCCTGAATATTCAAACCGTTGACATCAACTACAGCCTGGCGGGTAAGCCATCACCGCGCCAGGAACTTGTGATATGCAATTTCTGAAAGGAGAAACGCATGAGTTCAGCAATCAATAAGCCCAAAGCCTCATACTTAATGGGAATAACCTGCGATGAGTATGAAACTGCAGCAAAAATCTACACACTTAGCGTCAATGCCGACAATCTGGCAAAGGCAATAAGAGAGATGCAGGCCGCGCTTGAGCGGGTAGAGAAAACGCCGCGAATGCCCCCTGAAGATAAGCTGAAAGGAATACTCATTGGTCAGATAAAATTAACTATTTCCCCCAATCCCAATAGCCATGCGGGCTTGCTATCAGGCCCCTGTTGTTGATGGGCTGTGACACCGTCAATGCGTAAAAAATGATACTCAAGGGCGGATTTAAATCGCCCTTACTTCTATTAGAACTGCACGTGTTTTTAAGCACTTTCCTAAAAAAAGAAGTGAATCACTGCCCAGATAACTAAGGTGATGACGACCAAGCCAACCGCAAGCTCAAGCTTATCTTTAGATGTCATCTTGGCTACAGCAACAGAAGGGGAATCTGGCTCTTTAGTCGATGGATTTTCAGCTGAAGCATCCAAATTTTCAACATGCACCTTATCGGTTACAGGCAAATTATTTGCGTTATCGAAAGCGATTGACTGCAGCTTTAAAAAGGTTTTTGCATCCGTTTTAGCTAGAAGCTGCCTATTCCCCGTGAATGCCGCTTTAAATGTTATGGTCTTCTTTGTCTTATCTGCTGCGCCAAGCAAGCCTCCAATGACCAAACCCGCGCCACCAAATATTAGCCCACCAAGGATACCTGTGCCTGCGGCCTTACCTATGCGGCTTTCCACCTCACTGTCTGCAATTTCAATTGATAGCAGCTCTTCCTTCGGGTTCAGCACAATAGCATCAGGGAAGCCTTGTTTAGGTTTTTTACCGAAGACAATAGTGCCAAAGCCAAAACTTGCCCATCCCTTGGGAAAATTTCCTGCAATAACCTGAATACCCGCCATGTTGGTCTCCTTTTTCTTATACATCCAGCTTATTCTGCATTAAAGATTCAGAGCATATCATGATGCTGTTTTTGTTTTTTTGCTCACCTTTCCCTGTTCCGCCAACGCAAAGGCTGTACGCTCTAAAGCCTTTTTGTCTGAATCATTTAAGTGCTCATAGTTGTCCAACAACGCCGCCTGCCGAGTTGTTAAGGAAGGTCTCTCTACAATAGACCCTGGAGCACACTGACCAGTAAGTATGTAAGTAACATCTATGCCCGCTGCATCCAAAAGAGCCAATTTATCTAAGGGCGTATTGCCCTTTTCCATCCAGTTGTAAATCGTCGCACGAGATATGCCCGTTAACTTAGCAACAGTTTGAGGGCCGATGCGTTTTAATTCCTCAACTAGACGATCGTGAAGTTCTTCTAAAATAATGGACATATACCTTGCTCTGTCTAATTTTTTAGACAATAATCTAACACACATAGTACAAACATAGTTGTATCAACCAAGGAGACAACAATGACTGCAGACCAAGTCAAAACGCTCTTCCGCCAGCGGGGAATTACATTCACCCAGTGGGCAGAAGAAAACGGCTACAGCCGTTACGAGGTCTACCGCGTTCTCAACGGTCAGACCAAGGCTCGGTACGGTAAATCCCATGAAATCGCTGTGAAGCTTGGACTTAAATCAGCAGCCCAAGCCGCCTGATGATTTTTTGTCTGCGTAAAAGGTTATCACATATTGCAAAAAGGGGAATGTGACATGAGTAAGGCAAATGTATCCAGTTCTGGCTCCCGCATTCTGCGCGTTCTTAAAGCACTGCGCGGTCACGCTCTGAACGGGGTTTCTAACGGTGAACTGGCATCAGCTCTGGGAGAGTCTCCAGCCAACATCAACCGCGCCCTAAATACCCTGATTGAAGAAGGGCTGGCGCTCAAGCTTGAAAACGGGCGTTTTGCTCCTGGTGTACAGCTTTTGCAAATCGCCATGGCCCATAACAATGAAATGTCCCGCGCACAGGGGCGCATCGACGAACTTAACCAGCGTGTACTGGCTGGTAGCCGCTAAGGAGTAACAATGGCTCGCACAAAATCACAACATGCTGAACTTGCACCTGACGTGGAGCTAAATCCCGAACTGAAAGCGACTCAAAATCTGATGGCGACAGTAACCAGCCAACTCAGTGATGAACGTGATCTGCTGAATCAGCTTCTTGGTCAGGCACAGATGGCTGATGCATTTGAGCAATTTTCCCGAACAGTTCGGACTTCTAAACTGGCATTTGTTAAAGAAAACAAGCTATATCGCAATCTAAAGGGCAAGAAAACACCGAACGGTTCGGAGTTTTCGGGCACATGGGATGAGTTTTGTAATGTTCTCGGAATCTCCGTTGATAAAGCAGATTTAGATATTGCCAACCTTACCGCCTTCGGTGAAGAAGCCTTAGATTCCATGTCCCGCATGGGGATTGGTTATCGCGAACTGCGCCAGTTCCGCCGCCTGCCGGACGACCAGAAAAGCGCCCTCATTGAAGTAGCCAAAGAAGGCGACAAAACGGCCCTGCTGGAGCTGGCCGAGGAAATGATCGCCAAGCACACCAAAGAGAAAGAAGACCTCAAAACCGACCTCGAAATCAGCCGCCAGACGCTGGCCGAAAAGAAAGATGAGATCAACGTTCTCAAAGATCAGGCTGATGAACTCAAGGCGAAACTGACGCGTCGTGCAACTACAGAGACGCCTGATGAAGAAGGTCAGGCGCTTGAAACGGAAGCCACTGGCTTTAAAAGCGGCGTACTCAGCGCTCTTATCAACCTCAAATGCGGCTTTGAGGCACTGGCCGAACACGCAGAACGTACCGGCATCAGCCACACCCATATCATGGCAGGACTGCTTGATGATATCGAAGCCCGTGTAGTCGACATGCGTCAACAGTTTGACCTGCCTGACTTCCGCGAGATTGACAGCATGCCGGACTGGGTGAAAGAAGCACAGGAAGAGGATGAATAACATGGTCGCGTCACATCTGACACCACCAGTAAGAGAACGGGAACCGCAGGAAAGCCTTTACATGGATAGCCCGGAAGTTCTTGGACACGCGCTATGCACTCTTGTACCAGACATGATGGCGGGATTCTGCATCCTGACCAGTACTGGAGAAATCAGGATTTCAGCACCCGATGCGCATGCATTTGCCACCGCAATGGAAACGTTACTTCTGGAAAAAATTCACTATATCCAAAACGAACGCTGTCGCTGCTCTGCCAACAAACGGGCTGTTGAGATTGCGGAGAAACTTCACGAGAACAGTGAGAAATGGAAGCAATGGCAACAAAAAGCGAAGGCTGAATCATGAATCCAGCGCTGACGCAACGGCTTGTCAGCATAGCCGCCGCCGCTGACGCAGCCGGACACGGTGAAAAAGAGGCGGTATACCGGGCAGCGTGTGAAGAATTACAGATGTCACGCGCCACCCTGCTGAAAAAGCTTAAGGGGGTACGGATGAGCCGACCACGCAAACAGCGCTCAGATGCCGGTAAAACGACGCTGACCCACGATGAGATGCTGACCATCTCCGGGGCGTGGCTGGCGTCTCCCCGTCCCGGCAACGGTAAGAAAGGCTACAGTCTGGAGGATATTGTGGACGGATTACGCGATAACGGTCTGATTATTGCTGGCCGCACCGATACTGAGACCGGGGAGTTTTTCCCGCTCTCAATTGACGCTATCAGTCGCGCCCTCCGCCAGCATCGTATGCACCCCGACCAGTTACGGGCACCATCTCCTGCACTGGAGCTGGCCAGTCTGCATCCAAACCACGTCTGGCAACTGGATGCGTCCATCTGCGTGCTGTATTACCTCAAAAATCCGGCCAAAAGGGCAAAAGGGGACACCGGTCTGCGCGTCATGAGCGCGGCAGAGTTCAACAAAAACAAACCCCGCAACCTTGACCGTATCGTCAATGACCGGGTGTGGTCATTTGAAATCACCGACCACACTACGGGCTGGATTTACGTCGAGTACCGCTTCGGGGGAGAAAGTGCCGTCAACTTCCTGGAGGTGATGATTAACGCCATGCAGGAACGCGGCAGCGCCGACGTACTGCATGGGGTGCCGAAAATTCTGTTTACCGACCCCGGCTCTGCGCTGGTCTCGGCCTCGCTGCTCAATATGTGCCGGGCGATGGGCATCCGCACCATTCAGCATAAGGCTCACAACGCCCGCGCCACCGGTTCGGTGGAAAAGGCTCGTGACATTATCGAACGCAAGTTCGAGGGCGGCCTGCGCTTTCTCAGGGTGGATGATATTGATGAACTGAACCGGCTGGCGCGTCTCTGGCGTATGAAGTTTAACCGCACCGCAATCCACAGCCGCCACAGCATGTCGCGTACCGATGCCTGGCTGAGAATCACCGAAGAGCAACTGGTAAAAGCCCCGCCTCCCGAAATCTGCAGGGAACTGGCCATCTCTGCACCTGAAGAACGCACCGTTACCGGCAAGCTGCGCGTACCCTTCAGAGGCAAGGAATACGATGTGTCTGACGTTCCTGGTGTGTTCGTCGGTGACAAAGTACTGGTTGCACGCAATCCGTGGTCAGACGATGAAGCGCGGGTCGTTATCGTCAATGATGAAGGCTTTGAGACCTTCCACGTTATTCACGCGATACATAAAGATGAACTCTGGCAGTACAGCACCAGCGCACCGGTGATTGGTGAAGAATATCGACAGCTGCCGGAAACTGTTACCCAGACAAACCGCGATCAAGTGGAACAACATACCTACGGCACCGCCAGCCAGGAAGAAACCGAGGCGGCGAAGAAAGACAAAGCCCTGCCGTTCGGTGGTCGCTTCAACCCTTATCTGGACATTGAGCGCGATGACCACCCGGCCTACATGCCTAAACGCGGTCAGGCTTCAGATGTGCGCGGGCCGCGTATCGAGCAGCGTCCGCTGACCCATGTGGAGGCGGCGAAAGCCCTGCGCGAGAAGTTCAGCGCTAACGGCCATACCTGGACGCCGGAACATTACCGCCAGTTAGCGGCACAGTACCCTGATGGCGTACCGGAAACCGCGCTGGATGAGGTCATGGTCACCCTGACCACTCCGGCCCGCAACAGCGTTATCAGCATCGTTAACGGTAACTGAGGAGGAAGGCATGCTGGTACTGAAGCAACAACTGAAAGAGGCCCGCATCCCGCAGGCGGTGGTGGCAAGAGCCGTCGCCGTTTCCGAGGCCACACTGGCCCAGATTGTGAACCATAACGAGTGGCCCCGCACCAGTACGGAGGAGGTGCGCCAGCGTCTGGCGTTATATCTGGAAAGTCAGGGGATTGATACAGCGAAGAGTTTTGATGCTGCACAGGGCGCTGTCACGCCCCGTACAGCGGGTACTACCGATAAAACCAACCTCAGTGAGGAAGAGAACATGTTACTCAAAAAGCAGGTGTTATTTCCAGCAACTAAAAAAGCGTTTGGCCTTTTCCGTGACCCGTTCGCCGATGAAGCCATGCAGGGCGCGGACGATGTGTTCACCACGCCGGATATCCGCTACGTGCGTGAGGCGCTGTTCCAGACTGCCCGCCACGGTGGCTTTCTGGCGGTTATCGGCGAGTCCGGCGCGGGTAAATCCACGCTGCGCCGCGACCTGATTGAACGCGTTAACCGTGAGAACGCGCCGGTGATTGTCATAGAGCCATACATCATCGCCATGGAAGACAATGATGTGAAGGGCAAAACCCTCAAGGCGGCAGCTATCGCCGAAGCCATCATCAGCACCATAGCGCCACTGGAAAGCATCAAACGCAGCCAGGACGCCCGTTTCCGCCAGCTGCACCGCGTTCTGAAGGACAGCAGCCAGGCGGGTTTCAGCCATGTTCTGGTGATTGAGGAGGCCCACAGTCTGCCCATTCCGACACTGAAGCACCTTAAACGCTTCTTTGAACTGGAGTCCGGCTTCAAAAAGCTGCTGTCCATCGTGCTGATTGGCCAGCCTGAGCTGGCGGACAAACTGTCCGAACGCAACATGGAAGTCCGTGAGGTCGTCCAGCGCTGCGAGGTGGTTGAACTACTGCCGCTGGACAACAGCCTCGAAGAGTTTCTGACGTTCAAGCTGCAACGCGCCGGTAAGCAACTGGCCGACATCATGGACGCCAGCGCAGTGGAGGCCATCCGCGCCCGCCTGAGTAATCTGGGCAGTAACCGAAAAAGCATGGTCAGCCTGCTGTATCCGCTGGCCGTCAGTAACCTGGTGATAGCTGCCATGAATCTGGCTGCTGAAATCGGGGTTCCGCAGGTCAACGCCGACGTCGTCAAAGGGGTTTAATCATGAAATCCATCGCCGATATCAACCAGCAAATGAGCAAGGTGCAGTCCGCCATTATGGCGCTCAACGCCATGAACACCACCGTGCAGAGCGTCATGATTGCGGGCAGTAAGCCGGTTATCCGTATCGCCCGCAACGGGCACTGTGCCCGTCTGCTGGAGCAGGGCAAAGCGAGTTATACCCATGTTGGCCATGACGGCTCATGGCGCTTTCGTCAGGGCGTCTTTGAGTTGCATGGCTGCCGTATTACCTGGTCAGAGTCATTACATTAACCATAAGGTGAACAGAGATGAGCGAAGTAAATAAAGAAGACTACATGAAAGACCGCAAGGGGCGTCTGGTGCCGGTTGACCAGGTGTCTGACTATGACCTTGCGATGGATTCTTTCGTTAAAGAACAGGTTGCCGCCGCGAAAGTTAAACGCGATGAACTCAGCGACTTCAAGCGTCGTGCCTTTGACGAGTGCTATGCCTGGCTTGACCTTGTGGCCGAGAAGTACGGCAGAACGCGTGGCGGTGCCAAAGGCAACGTGACCTTCAGCAGCTTCGACGGTGCTCAGCAGATCACCATCCGCGTGCAGGAAACCCTGACCTTCGGGCCAGAGCTGCAGATTGCCAAAGATCTGATAGACGAGTGCGTCACCGAGTGGTCGGAAGGCGCAAACGCCAACCTGCGGGCCATCATCAGCGATGCTTTCCAGGTGGACAAAGAGGGCCAGCTTAATACCGGACGTATTCTTTCCCTGCGCCGCGTCAAGATTCAGGACGAGCGCTGGAACCGGGCAATGGAAGCCATATCGGAATCACTGCAGGTGGCAATGTCCAAAACCTATATTAATTTCCGGGAGAAAGATAAACACGGGAAACTAATTAATATTCCGTTAGATATCGCTGCCATTTAATTTTAATTCAATTTCTTTTTTATTTCGGCGTCAGTGCCGTGGGCTTCTGCACGCCGAAAACAGCATTGAGGAATAAATCATGTCCATCAAATGTTCCAACTGTAAGAAAGGTATCACTACCCTGAAGTTCAGCGACGCCAGCGTCATTACCTCTGGCAAATACCATGTGCCAGCCGTCCTCATCACGCTGGTATGCCCTCACTGCAGCCAGCATTACTACACCGAAGTCCCGGCCATGGAGTTCATCCCCTGCGAGGCAACAAAATGAAAGACATGAATTTAGATAACCGTTCGGCGATCTACTATCTGGCGCTGAAAGCCTTTGGCCCTGAAGCACAGACACTGAAGCTGATAGAAGAAGCCGCCGAACTGGCCGCTGCTGCTGCCCGTAACATGAACGGACTGGGCAGTGAAGTTGACCTGGCTGGCGAACTGGCTGACGTTGAAATCATGATTGAACAGTTCCGCCTCAACGGGATGGGCCTGATGATTGACTTTCATAAGCAGAAAAAGCTGGAACGCCTTGCCGAACGACTGGGGGTGACTTATGCCGCAGAATGAAAAATTACCAGATGATCGCCTGGCCCATATCCATCAAAGCCTGAAACGCTGGGCCGATCATGACAATGCTTTAAATAGCTATATCAGCGGTCAAAAGATAGACCCAATATTTCATGATTGTGTGCTGGCACTGGCTGAACTACAGGAGCTTCGCAAGCCTAATCAACGTGAACAAGTTCGTCGTGAACATGCCGAGTGGTCAAATGCGACATTCGGCGATGTTGGCCCTATTGGCCCTTTGAAACACCTGTCGAAAGAAGCTCTGGAGGCATCAGCTGCCCCATCCGATCTGCTTGAGTGGGCTGATATGCAGTTTCTGTTGTGGGATGCTCAGCGCCGTATGGGTATTTCTGATGAGTCAATCACTAGGGCAATGGTTGAAAAACTGGCGATAAATAAGGCTCGCCAGTGGCCAGAGCCGAAAGATGGAGAGCCACGGCTGCACATAATAGAACCAGGTGCAGGTAAGGAGGATTAATTATGACTGATAAAGAAAAGATTCTGGAGAAATTAAAGAAACTCCTGGCACTGTCAAAATCTGATAATCCACATGAAGCATCACTGGCACTGCAGCGTGTTCAGAAACTGATGCAGACATACGGCATTACCCGTGACGATATTGCACTCAGTGATATAGACGAAAGCATCAGCAACTACTGGGCTGCAGGCAGCGTTAATCCACCACGTTACATGCTGGGTCTGCTGGGGATCATCCAGGCGGCCTTTGGGGTGGAATCTATTATTCATTCAGGTCATAAACCCAGCGTTGGCTTTTACGGTAATAAAGGCCGCGTTGAGCTGGCGTCTTATACCTGGGATGTTCTCGCCCGACAGCTTATTACGGCGCGAAAAAACTACATCGGGCAGCAGAATAAAAGAATCAAAAGCACGACAAAGACCAGCCGTGGCGACAAATTTGCCGAAGGTTGGGTACTGGCCGTGCGTAGTGAAGTGCAATTGTTTGCTATGACTCGTGAGGAACGGGAGCTGGCTCAACTCTGGCTCGAACAGAAATACCCGGATTCAGGCACAACTACGGGCCGTGAAGCTGGGAAATCACGTGACGCGGATTTGTCGCGCCATATCGGTTACAGAGAAGGGGAAAACGTTCGCCTGCATCAGCCTGTCAGCGGGCATGAGCAGCGGAAGCTGGGGAGTGGCTTATGATGGCTGAATATATTGTATGCGCCCTGTTCTGGTACTGCCTCGTGGGGTGGTGTAATGCTGAGCTGCACCGCCATTCAGGTTTTTGTTCACGATACAGCGGCGCTAAATACTGGATTAGCTGGGCGGTAATGCTCCTTTGCTGGCCTGTAGCCCTTCCTTTATATGTTGACTATGTCAGAGGAAAATCGAAAGGTGAGGTCGATGATGACTAAACAGCGCCTCATTCAACTTATTCATATTGCCCGCAGCGACCTCCAGATGGATGAGGATACTTACCGCCAGATGCTGCAGGGGCTGACCGGCAAAGCCTCAACCAAAGGGATGGATACCACACAGCTAAACTGCGTGCTGGAATCCATGAAAAAGAAAGGCTTTCGCGTTAAACCTGCCGGGAAATCCAGGTCCGGTTTACCGCTGGATAGCCATCCTCAGTCAAAGAAAATCCGTGCACTATGGCTTGAAATGGCTGCGGCAGGTGTCGTCCGTGACAGTTCAGAGCAGGCGCTGGCGCTATGGGTTAAACGGGAAACGGGCATCAGCGCGTTACGCTGGCTCAGCAATGAGCAGGCAAGTAGCGTTATTGAGAAACTGAAAAAGTGGCAGCGCAGGGCTGCGGGGGTGAAGCAATGAGCGACCTGAATCAGTTTCGTAGTAAAGGGCCGGAACTGTTGGTGGAACTGGCACAGCACACCTCTGAGACCGTCCGCGAGATTATTGATATCGAACCCGCAGTTGCCGACCAGATTGGTCAGGCCGTCGCGAACCGTATGATGCAGGTCTGGGGCGGGCAAAACGTCTATTTCCCGATGGGCATGGTCTGGAAGGTCAGTCAGCGCGACCGGGAAATCTTCCTGGAGTTTGACGGACGCAACCATCACGAACTGGCCCGCAAATTCGGTGTTTCACTACAGTGGGTTTACAGCGTGGTGAAGCGGGTCAGAAAAGAAGAATTGGATCGGATGCAGGGCAAACTGTTTGATGGTGACTCTGATTCAGAGAAGGTGGAAAATAGCTAAGCTATTTATAGGAGGACAGATGGCCAGACCAAGCAATATTGATAAACTGCCAGAGGATGTTCGTGCCGAGCTTCATAGCGAATTATCGCGCACAAACTTCACCGGTTATGAATGGCTCTCGCTCTGGTTAGCCGATAAAGGTTACAGCGTATCGAAGTCAGCCATTCAGCGTTATGCTGTCGCGAATAAAAATGAAATTCTGGGCCTACAGCAAGAGAGTCGATTCCATCAGGCACAGCTTCGACTTAATGCGCTTGGTGTAGCGGCAACAATTTCACCAGGAAAAGACCTTGGAAGTTTGAAGAATGATGCAGATGCACTACTAAAATGGGCGTTGTTTGGTTACTGAATGAGTGGGGGCATCGTCCCCCTTAATTTTCATATACTGTAAATGAATTACATAACCTTTTGTTTGTCTCTTCCCATCACGTACCATAAAGTCCCATTTATCTTACGGTACCCCCTATATTTATCTCACGTCTAATCAGGACATTACGTTCCTGTCTGGCGTTTTGCGCTACCTGATCGAAAACAACAAAATCAACGCCGAATACGTTAAGCATTACACCAACGCCAGCCTGCTGGTGCGTGATGATTTTGCTTTCGAAGATGGCCTGTTCAGCGGTTATGACGCTGAAAAACGCCAGTACGATAAATCGTCCTGGAACTATCAGTTCGATGAAAACGGCTATGCGAAACGCGATGAAACACTGACTCATCCGCGCTGTGTGTGGAACTTGCTGAAAGCGCACGTTTCCCGCTACACGCCGGACGTAGTAGAAAACATCTGCGGTACGCCAAAAGCCGACTTCCTGAAAGTGTGTGAAGTGCTGGCCTCCACCAGCGCACCGGATCGCACAACCACCTTCCTGTACGCGCTGGGCTGGACGCAGCACACCGTGGGTGCGCAGAACATCCGTACTATGGCGATGATCCAGCTGCTGCTCGGTAACATGGGTATGGCCGGTGGCGGCGTGAACGCATTGCGTGGTCACTCCAACATTCAGGGCCTGACCGACTTAGGTCTGCTCTCAACCAGCCTGCCGGGTTATCTGACGCTGCCGTCAGAAAAACAGGTTGATTTGCAGTCGTATCTGGAAGCGAATACGCCGAAAGCGACGCTGGCTGATCAGGTGAACTACTGGAGCAACTATCCGAAGTTCTTCGTTAGCCTGATGAAATCTTTCTACGGCGATGCCGCGCAAAAAGAGAACAACTGGGGCTACGACTGGCTGCCGAAGTGGGACCAGACCTACGACGTCATAAAGTATTTCAACATGATGGACGAAGGCAAAGTCACCGGTTATTTCTGCCAGGGCTTTAACCCGGTTGCGTCCTTCCCGGACAAAAACAAAGTGGTGAGCTGCCTGAGCAAGCTGAAGTACATGGTGGTAATCGATCCGCTGGTGACTGAAACTTCTACCTTCTGGCAGAACCACGGCGAGTCGAACGATGTCGATCCGGCGTCTATTCAGACTGAAGTATTCCGTCTGCCTTCGACCTGCTTTGCTGAAGAAGATGGTTCTATCGCTAACTCCGGTCGCTGGTTGCAGTGGCACTGGAAAGGTCAGGACGCGCCGGGCGAAGCGCGTAACGACGGCGAAATTCTGGCGGGTATCTACCATCATCTGCGCGAGTTGTACCAGGCCGAAGGTGGTAAAGGCGTAGAACCGCTGATGAAGATGAGCTGGAACTACAAGCAGCCGCACGAACCGCAATCTGACGAAGTAGCTAAAGAGAACAACGGCTACGCGCTGGAAGATCTCTATGATGCCAATGGCGTGCTGATTGCGAAGAAAGGTCAGTTGCTGAGTAGCTTTGCGCATCTGCGTGATGACGGTACAACCGCATCGTCTTGCTGGATCTACACCGGTAGCTGGACAGAGCAGGGCAACCAGATGGCTAACCGCGATAACTCCGACCCATCTGGTCTGGGGAATACGCTGGGATGGGCCTGGGCGTGGCCGCTCAACCGTCGCGTACTCTACAACCGTGCTTCGGCGGATATCAACGGTAAACCGTGGGATCCGAAACGGATGCTGATCCAGTGGAACGGCAGCAAGTGGACGGGTAACGATATTCCGGACTTCGGCAATGCCGCGCCAGGTACACCAACCGGACCGTTTATCATGCAGCCGGAAGGGATGGGACGCCTGTTTGCCATCAACAAAATGGCGGAAGGTCCGTTCCCGGAACACTACGAGCCAATCGAAACGCCGCTGGGCACTAACCCGCTGCATCCGAACGTGGTGTCTAACCCGGTCGTTCGTCTGTATGAACAAGACGCGCTGCGGATGGGTAAAAAAGAGCAGTTCCCGTATGTGGGTACGACCTATCGTCTGACCGAGCACTTCCACACATGGACCAAGCACGCGTTGCTCAACGCAATTGCTCAGCCGGAACAGTTTGTGGAAATCAGCGAAACGCTGGCGGCGGCGAAAGGCATTAATAATGGCGATCGTGTCACTGTCTCAAGCAAGCGTGGCTTTATCCGCGCGGTGGCGGTGGTAACGCGCCGTCTGAAACCGCTGAATGTAAACGGTCAGCAGGTTGAAACGGTGGGTATTCCAATCCACTGGGGCTTTGAGGGTGTCGCGCGTAAAGGTTATATCGCTAACACTCTGACGCCGAATGTCGGTGATGCAAACTCGCAAACGCCGGAATATAAAGCGTTCTTAGTCAACATCGAGAAGGCGTAAGGGGGCGAACAGATGGCTATGGAAACGCAGGACATTATCAAAAGGTCCGCAACTAACTCCATCACGCCGCCTTCGCAGGTGCGTGATTACAAAGCAGAAGTCGCAAAACTTATCGACGTTTCCACCTGTATCGGCTGTAAAGCCTGTCAGGTGGCGTGTTCGGAGTGGAACGACATCCGTGATGAAGTGGGGCACTGCGTCGGGGTTTACGATAACCCCGCCGATCTGAGCGCCAAGTCCTGGACTGTGATGCGCTTTAGCGAAACCGAACAGAACGGCAAGCTGGAGTGGCTGATCCGTAAAGACGGCTGTATGCACTGTGAAGATCCGGGCTGCCTGAAGGCGTGCCCGTCTGCTGGTGCAATCATTCAGTACGCTAACGGGATTGTCGATTTCCAGTCGGAAAACTGCATCGGCTGTGGTTACTGCATTGCCGGGTGTCCGTTTAATATTCCGCGCCTCAACAAAGAGGATAACCGGGTATATAAATGCACGCTCTGCGTCGATCGCGTCAGCGTCGGCCAGGAACCAGCTTGTGTGAAAACCTGTCCGACCGGGGCTATCCACTTCGGCACCAAGAAGGAGATGCTGGAGCTGGCGGAACAGCGCGTGGCGAAACTGAAAGCGCGTGGTTACGAACATGCTGGCGTCTACAACCCGGAAGGGGTCGGTGGTACGCACGTCATGTACGTGTTGCATCACGCCGATCAGCCGGAGCTGTATCACGGTCTGCCGAAAGATCCGAAGATCGACACATCGGTGAACTTGTGGAAAGGCGCGTTGAAACCGCTGGCAGCGGCTGGCTTTATCGCCACTTTTGCCGGGTTGATTTTCCACTACATCGGTATTGGCCCGAATAAGGAAGTGGACGATGACGAGGAGGAGCATCATGAGTAAGTCGAAAATGATTGTGCGCACCAAGTTTATTGATCGCGCCTGTCACTGGACCGTGGTGATTTGCTTCTTCCTGGTGGCGCTGTCCGGGATTTCGTTCTTCTTCCCGACGCTGCAATGGCTGACGCAAACCTTCGGTACGCCGCAGATGGGGCGCATTTTGCACCCGTTCTTCGGCATTGCGATTTTCGTCGCGCTGATGTTTATGTTTGTGCGTTTTGTGCATCACAACATCCCGGATAAGAAAGATATTCCGTGGCTGTTGAACATTGTCGAAGTATTAAAAGGCAATGAGCACAAAGTGGCGGATGTCGGTAAGTACAACGCCGGGCAAAAGATGATGTTCTGGTCAATCATGAGCATGATTTTCGTGCTGCTGGTGACCGGGGTGATTATCTGGCGTCCGTACTTTGCGCAGTACTTCCCGATGCAGGTTGTTCGCTACAGCCTGCTGATTCACGCGGCTGCGGGTATCATCCTGATCCACGCCATCCTGATCCATATGTATATGGCATTCTGGGTGAAAGGATCGATTAAAGGGATGATCGAAGGGAAGGTGAGCCGTCGCTGGGCGAAGAAACACCATCCGCGCTGGTATCGTGAAATCGAGAAGGCAGAAGCGAAAAAAGAGAGTGAAGAAGGG
>DXKH01000091.1 GCA_019415335.1 Citrobacter sp.
CACTAACAAATAGCTGGTGGAATATATGACTATCAAAGTAGGTATCAACGGTTTTGGCCGTATCGGTCGCATTGTTTTCCGTGCTGCTCAGAAACGTTCTGACATCGAGATCGTTGCAATCAACGACCTGTTAGACGCTGAATACATGGCTTACATGCTGAAATATGACTCCACTCACGGCCGTTTTGACGGTACCGTTGAAGTGAAAGACGGTCATCTGATCGTTAACGGTAAAAAAATCCGTGTTACCGCTGAACGCGATCCGGCTAACCTGAAATGGGACGAAGTTGGTGTTGACGTAGTGGCTGAAGCGACCGGTATCTTCCTGACCGACGAGACTGCTCGTAAGCACATCACTGCTGGCGCGAAAAAAGTCGTACTGACTGGCCCGTCCAAAGATGACACTCCGATGTTTGTTAAAGGCGCTAACTTTGACAAATATGCTGGCCAGGACATCGTTTCCAACGCATCCTGCACCACCAACTGCCTGGCTCCGCTGGCTAAAGTTATCAACGACAACTTCGGCATCATCGAAGGTCTGATGACCACTGTTCACGCAACTACCGCGACTCAGAAAACCGTTGATGGCCCTTCTCACAAAGACTGGCGTGGCGGCCGTGGCGCGGCTCAGAACATCATCCCGTCCTCTACCGGTGCTGCTAAAGCGGTAGGTAAAGTACTGCCAGAACTGAATGGCAAACTGACTGGTATGGCGTTCCGCGTTCCTACTCCGAACGTATCCGTTGTTGACCTGACCGTTCGTCTGGAAAAAGCAGCTTCTTACGAAGACATTAAGAAAGCGATCAAAGCCGCTTCCGAAGGCCCGATGAAAGGCGTTCTGGGTTACACCGAAGACGACGTTGTATCTACCGATTTCAACGGCGAAGTTTGCACTTCCGTGTTCGATGCTAAAGCCGGTATCGCACTGAACGACAACTTCGTGAAACTGGTCTCCTGGTACGACAACGAAACCGGTTATTCCAACAAGGTTCTGGATCTGATTGCTCACATCTCCAAATAAGTTGAGATGAGAAACTGATCCAAAAAGGCGACTTCGGTCGCCTTTTTTTATGGCTTTTCGTTACGGTTAAATCAAGGATTGCATCATGATTAATAAAATTTTTGCACTTCCGGTAATCGAACACATTACCCCTGTCCTCTCCCGCCGTCAGCTCGACGAACTGGATGTGATTGTCGTCGACCACCCGCAGGTGAAAGCGTCTTTCGCATTACAGGGCGCGCACCTGCTCTCCTGGAAGCCGGCCGGAGAAGAAGAGGTTCTGTGGCTGAGCAACAATACACCGTTTAAAAATGGCGTCGCGCTGCGCGGTGGCGTGCCAATCTGCTGGCCGTGGTTTGGTCCGGCTGCGCAGCAAGGACTGCCCTCTCACGGCTTTGCCCGCAACCTGCCGTGGACGTTGAAAGCGCATAATGAAGACGACAACGGCGCAGTGCTGACGTTTGAACTGCAAAGCAGTGAAGAGACACTGAAACTGTGGCCGCATGATTTCACCTTGCTGGCGCGCTTTAAAGTGGGTAAAACCTGCGAGATCGAACTGGAAGCGCACGGTGAATTTGAAACGACCTCCGCGCTGCACACCTATTTCAACGTTGGCGATATCGCGGCGGTGAAAGTCAGCGGTCTGGGCGATCGTTTTATTGATAAGGTGAACGATGCAAAAGAAGATGCGCTAACTGATGGCGTGCAGACCTTCCCGGATCGTACCGACCGTGTTTACCTGAACCCGGAAGCCTGTAGCGTAATTCACGATGCCGCACTGAACCGCAACATCGACGTCGTACATCATCACCACCTCAACGTGGTCGGCTGGAACCCAGGCCCGGCCCTGTCTGTGAGCATGGGCGATATGCCGGACGATGGCTACAAAACCTTTGTGTGCGTGGAAACGGCGTACGCCACTGCGCCGCAGAAAGCCACCGAAGAGAAGCCGTCCCGCCTGGCGCAAACCATTCGCGTCGCCAAACGTTAAGAATGATTGCGCTTGAGACGTCACAGGCCTGATACGACAGCAGTCTTCATCAGGCCTTGTTTGCCGGATGGCGATGCCTGCGCATCTTATCCGGCCTACGAGTCAAAACCGGATCTCATCACACCATATCCAGCGCCGTTTTGCTTTTCGGCGCGGGATACGCCTTATCCAGTACGGCGAGCTCCTGAGCGGAAAGCGTGATGCTCAGCGCCGCCGCATTTTGCTGCACATGCCCCACGCTTGCCGCTTTCGGAATCGCCATCATCCCGTGATGACTGATAACCCACGCCAGCAGGATCTGCGCCGCCGACGCACAGTGCGCATGCGCAATCTCATTGACCACCGGATGGTTCAGTAAGCCGCTGCGCAAACGCCCGGCTTGCGCCAGCGGGCTGTAGGCCATTACGGGGAGGTGATGTTGCTGACACCACGGTAGCAAATCGTATTCAATGCCGCGTGAGCCCAGGTGATACAGTACCTGATTGGTGGCGCACCGTTTGCCGCCCGGGATCTGCCACAGCGCCTGCATATCGTCAGCGTCGAGATTAGATACACCCCAACGACGAATTTTGCCCTGAGCAATCAGGGCTTCCATCGCCTCAACCGTCTCGGCAAAGGAGAAGTTACCTGACCAGTGCAATAAATAGAGATCCAGATAGTCGGTTTTCAGTCGACGCAGACTGGCCTCACAGGCGCTAATCGCTTTTTGCCCACCCGCGTTCCATGGATAGACCTTCGACACCAGGAAAACGCGCTCACGCAGTCCGTTCAGCGCCTCACCAACCACCTCTTCCGCGCCGCCATCGGCATACATTTCAGCGGTATCGATGAGCGTCAGCCCCAGATCCACGCCCGCGCGAAGTGCAGACACTTCCGCCCGACGCTGGCCGGAATTTTCCCCCATGTACCATGTCCCCTGCCCGATCGCGGGCAGAACAACGTCACCGGCGAAGACAACCTGTTTATCTGTCATCACATTCTCCTTTGTTGTGCACCACCGTAAAGCAAAACAGGGCGCAAGCGCCCTGTTTTGATGCACAAATTGCACTGTGATAATGCACAATCAGAACTTATAGGTGATCCCGGTTGAAATCAGGCCAGTCCAGGATTTGTCCACCATCGGGCTGTCGGTAATCTCATCCGACAGACGGGTGTAGCGTGCAGTACCGTAAACGCTCCAGTCACCGAGGAAGTTGTAGTTCGCGCTCAGTTCCAGGTACGGGTTCCAGCTGTCGTTCGGGTTATAACCACGCATACCACTGCGGCTGGACTCTTTACGAGACACACCGTAGTAGTAGTCGTTCTGATTTTCACTGTTCCATTCAACACCAATACCCGGCGTCAACGTCAGGCCACCATTGGTATAGCGATACAGCCAGGCCAGATCCCAGACGATACCATTGCTGTTGTCCAGCGTGTCCCCGGCAAGCGTGGTACGCAGGAAGCCGTATTCGGTATTATGGACGTAAGATAAGCCCGCCATCATGGTGCTCTTACGCTTATCAAGACGACGCATCTGGCGATCGTCGCTGTCGCCAGGTTTGAAATACATCGGGGACCAGTAGGCCGTGATCGACAACTTGTCCGCCGCGTCGTTCCACAGATAGTACCCACCGCCCAGACCACGGAACCAGAAGTTGTCGCCTTCGTAGTTGATCACCGGAACCGGGTAAACATCTGCGTCGTAATCTTTATAAGGGTGTTCAACCACACCAACGCCAGCGCCAAGCGTCAGGTTGCTTTCAGCGTGCACCACAGTTGCAGACGATGCGATAAACACGCCAAGTGCCAGAAGTTTGAGTTTGGTCACAATCCATCTTTCCTTATTCGAATGTTCAGCGGCAAAAGTGTAACCGCCAATACGTTACAACCCAACCATTTTACAAATTAATGAAAGAATGTAACCGTCTAATTTTGCAGGCTGAGATGACACGCACCTTACAGTGAGGTGAAAACTGTGTGATCTCCTGCCGCATTATTTACATTTGCTATGCACTTTTTGCGGATGAGTTATTGATATGCCATTGAAAATCATTTGCGGGTGCAGGCAAGTTTTGCAAATGCCATCTACGCTTTAATTTAGAAGTTGTATCGCCGGGCACGTTGGTCTCACGCGGTGAAAGCTGGCATGAGAGTTGCTGTTTTTTTGATACGAGACAGTAAATGACGTCGTTCAGTCTACCTCTTCCGGGAGCCTCTACTATTCATATGAACGGCTCTTAACCTGTGCTAAAAAACGAAAGGACGGCATACCATGAATATATTCGATCACTATCGCCAGCGTTATGAAGCTGCCAAGGACGAAGAGTTCACACTGCAGGAGTTTCTTACCACTTGTCGGCAAGATCGCAGTGCTTATGCCAACGCGGCAGAACGGCTATTGATGGCTATTGG
Organism: Citrobacter sp.; assembly: GCA_019415335.1. The sequence continues at coordinate 4,386 of DXKH01000091.1, forward strand.
TGAACCCGTCATGGTCGACACTGCCCAGGAACCCCGACTTTCTCGTCTCTTCTCCAACCGGGTTATTGCACGTTACCCGGCGTTTGAAGAGTTTTACGGCATGGAAGACGCGATCGAACAGATTGTCTCTTATCTGAAACACGCGGCTCAGGGGCTGGAAGAGAAGAAACAGATTTTGTATCTGTTGGGGCCTGTAGGGGGCGGGAAATCGTCGCTTGCCGAACGACTGAAGTCGTTGATGCAGCGCGTCCCGATTTATGTACTGAGCGCCAACGGCGAGCGCAGTCCGGTGAACGATCATCCGCTGTGCCTGTTTAATCCGCAGGAAGATACCCAGATTCTGGAAAAAGAGTACGGCATTCCGCGCCGTTATCTTGGCACCATTATGTCGCCGTGGGCCGCCAAACGCCTGCATGAGTTCGGTGGCGATATCACCAAATTCCGCGTGGTGAAAGTCTGGCCATCAATCCTTGCACAAATCGCGATTGCCAAAACGGAACCCGGCGATGAGAACAACCAGGACATCTCCGCGCTGGTCGGGAAAGTGGATATTCGTAAACTCGAACACCACGCCCAGAACGATCCGGACGCCTATGGCTATTCCGGCGCACTGTGCCGGGCCAACCAGGGGATCATGGAATTCGTCGAGATGTTTAAAGCACCGATTAAAGTGCTGCATCCGCTGCTGACCGCCACTCAGGAAGGTAACTACAACGGCACCGAGGGGATCTCTGCCCTGCCGTTCAACGGCATCATTCTCGCCCACTCGAACGAATCGGAATGGGTGACGTTCCGTAACAACAAAAATAACGAAGCCTTCCTCGACCGTGTTTACATCGTGAAGGTACCGTACTGCTTACGCATTTCCGAAGAGATCAAAATCTACGAGAAATTGCTTAACCACAGCGAACTGACGCATGCGCCGTGCGCGCCAGGAACCCTGGAGACGCTGGCGCGCTTCTCGATACTTTCCCGCCTGAAAGATCCGGAAAACTCGAGTATCTACTCGAAAATGCGTGTCTATGATGGCGAGAGTCTGAAAGATACCGATCCGAAAGCGAAGTCGTATCAGGAGTACCGCGACTACTCCGGCGTCGATGAAGGGATGAACGGTCTGTCGACCCGTTTCGCGTTTAAGATCCTCTCGCGTGTCTTTAACTTTGACCATGTCGAGGTCGCTGCGAACCCGGTTCATCTGTTCTATGTCCTGGAACAGCAGATCGAGCGTGAACAGTTCCCGCAGGAGCAGGCTGAACGCTATCTCGAGTTCCTGAAAGGCTATCTGATCCCGAAATACGCCGAGTTCATTGGCAAAGAGATCCAGACCGCCTATCTCGAATCCTACTCGGAATACGGACAGAATATTTTCGACCGTTACGTCACGTATGCCGATTTCTGGATTCAGGATCAGGAGTATCGCGATCCGGATACCGGTCAGTTGTTTGACCGTGAATCGCTGAACGCTGAACTGGAGAAAATTGAGAAGCCGGCGGGGATCAGCAATCCAAAAGATTTCCGTAATGAAATCGTCAACTTTGTACTGCGCGCACGAGCCAATAACAGCGGACGGAATCCGAACTGGACCAGCTATGAAAAACTGCGTACGGTCATTGAGAAGAAAATGTTCTCCAATACCGAAGAGCTGCTGCCGGTCATTTCGTTCAATGCCAAAACCTCGACGGATGAGCAGAAGAAACACGACGACTTTGTCGACCGGATGATGGAGAAAGGCTATACCCGTAAACAGGTGCGTTTACTGTGCGAATGGTATCTGCGCGTACGTAAATCGTCTTAACAGCATAAATGACCCGGAAGATTTTCTCCGTTTACCGGGCAAATAGTTCGTTTGTACACGAAATCATTCAAGGTGTATCAAGGCGGCAAATGAGTGAATCCCCAGGAGCGTACATAAGTACGTGACTGGGGTGAGCGAATGCAGCCAACGCCGAGATAACTTGAAGGATGAAGCGTAAAGTTGGCAAATGCAGTACGGGGGGCATATGACCTGGTTCATTGACCGACGACTTAACGGCAAAAATAAGAGCACGGTTAACCGCCAGCGCTTTTTGCGCCGTTATAAAGCACAAATTAAACAGTCGATCTCCGAGGCCATTAACAAGCGTTCGGTGACCGATGTAAACAGCGGTGAATCGGTCTCCATTCCGACGGAAGATATTAGCGAACCGATGTTTCATCAGGGGCGCGGCGGCCTGCGCCATCGCGTTCATCCGGGTAACGACCATTTCGTACAAAATGACCGCATCGAGCGTCCACAGGGTGGAGGCGGCGGTTCAGGAAGTGGACAGGGCCAGGCCAGTCAGGACGGTGAAGGTCAGGATGAATTCGTCTTTCAGATCTCTAAAGACGAATACCTCGATCTGCTTTTCGAAGACTTAGCGCTGCCCAACCTGAAGCAAAACCAGCAGCGTCAGCTTACGGAGTACAAAACACACCGTGCGGGCTATACCGCCAACGGCGTTCCGGCCAATATCAGCGTCGTGCGTTCGCTACAAAACTCCCTTGCCCGACGTACGGCGATGACGGCAGGTAAGCGACGCGAGTTGCACGCGCTGGAGCAGGATCTCAATACCATCAGCAAGAGCGAACCAGCACAGTTGCTGGAGGAAGAACGGCTACGCAAAGAGATTGCCGAACTGCGGGCTAAGATCGAGCGAGTGCCGTTTATCGACACCTTTGACTTACGTTACAAAAATTACGAGAAGCGTCCCGATCCATCCAGCCAGGCGGTAATGTTCTGCCTGATGGACGTCTCTGGCTCCATGGATCAATCGACGAAAGACATGGCCAAACGCTTTTATATTCTGCTCTATCTGTTCCTGAGTCGAACCTATAAGAACGTGGAAGTGGTCTACATCCGTCACCACACCCAGGCGAAGGAGGTCGATGAGCATGAGTTCTTCTACTCTCAGGAAACCGGGGGGACCATTGTCTCCAGCGCCCTGAAGTTGATGGATGAGGTTGTGAAAGAACGTTACGATCCTGCGCAATGGAACATCTACGCCGCACAGGCATCGGATGGTGATAACTGGGCGGATGACTCTCCGCTGTGCCATGAAATTCTGGCGAAGAAACTGCTGCCGGTGGTTCGCTATTATAGCTATATCGAAATTACCCGCCGCGCGCATCAGACTTTATGGCGAGAATATGAGCATCTGCAGGCCACCTTTGATAATTTCGCGATGCAGCATATTCGCGATCAGGATGATATTTATCCGGTGTTCCGCGAGCTTTTTCAGAAACAAGGTGCCACCAGCACCAATTAACCACAGCCAGCCAGGAAAATAGTCTCCTGGCTGGTTTATTTCATGCCTTTTACACCCCATATTCCCGCAGGTCGATAGGTTGCTTCTGTGACGTGTGATAAAATAAACTATCTGACCAGGAGGGTTGCTATTTATCATGAAATTGCCTCATAAAGCGCTCAGGCTCTTTATTTCCGCAAGCGTTGTCGTTTTGACATCCTCCTTTTTGATCTATGAACTTATTGCCAGCCATAAGTCAATGAATGGCTATATGCGCTATATCATCGAAAAGGCGGACTCCTCCTTTCTGTATGACAAATACCAGAACCAAAGCATTGCCGCTCATCTGATGCGCACACTGGCTTCGCCGGAGAAAACGGTTTCTGCCGAAACCCGCAATGCCATTTGCCAGACGTTTGAACGCGCCAATTCGGTGTATGGTCTGAATCTGACGACGCATAATTATCCCGCGCTCAACGGCACGTTACAAACCTCCGTTGATGACTGTGAGCGTATCGCGGACGATATATTGCTGCTTCCTGCTTTTGATCAGGCCGTGAAGGTTAACCGGGAACAGGTTGATTATGGACAAGGTCTCGCCACCTCAGAAGAGAAATTTCATTATTATCTGGACTTACAAAAGCAATATATTTACTTCTACGATCGGATCAATACACATCAGTTTGCCATGCATCATTGGGCTTTTTTACAGAAAGGCTCATTAGGCATTCATCAGGCCGATATTGATCAGCTATTTTCTGGCCGTACCGTACTGTCGAGTATCTATCAGGATGATCGTACCGAACTTAACGTGATGAGTTTTTTAACGCCGGTCTATCTGGACGGGAAGTTAAAAGGCATCGTAATGGTGGATATTAATAAACACAATTTGCAGAATATTGTTTTTACCCACGATCGTCCGCTGGTCTGGCGATATCTCAATGCCAGCGTCACAGATATCGACTCGGATAAAACCATCATTATTCATCAGAGTGAAAATAACCTTTTCCCGTACGTCAATTACATCAGCGATCTTCCCGGTGGACTTCACGTCGAGCTGTCACTCGATATTTTGTATTTCATTGTCTCGTCCTGGAAACTGTTTCTGTTTTACCTGCTGGCAACCGCCCTGCTCCTCAATATGGTCAGACTGCATTTTCGCCTTTACCACAATGTCACCCGCGAAAATATCAGCGATGCGATGACTGGCCTGTATAACCGAAAAATATTAACCCCGACGCTGGAACAGCGTTTACAGCGACTGGTCAGCGCCGGAACGCCGGTAACTTTTATCGCCATCGATCTCGATAAGCTGAAGATGATTAACGATACGCTGGGGCATCACGAGGGCGATCGGGCGATCACACTGCTGGCGAACGCCATTGAGGCGTCAGTGCGTAAAAGCGATTATGCCATCCGCCTGGGCGGCGATGAGTTTTGCATCATTCTGATAGACGCCGAGCCTGACATGGCTGCCCGTCTGCCGGAACGGATTGCCAGCCATCTGCGGACCGTCGCACCGGAGAAAGATATTCGTTTTTCATCAGGCAGCTACAGCATGCAACCGAACGATACGTTACATGATGCCTACACCGCGTCTGACGAACAGCTTTACCTCAACAAACACCAAAACCGTCAGCGGTCATGATAATCTTTACCGTGTTTTTTCGCGCGAACAGGAGTAAAAGATGAGCGAAATGGAGAAAGGCAGCGTGACCCATCAACGTTTACTTGATTTGTTGTCTCTGGAGGGCGCCCGTTATCGCGTCGTCAGCCATGAGGCCGTGGGGAAATGTGAGGCCGTGTCAGAAATTCGGGGCACCGCACTGGGCCAGGGAGCAAAAGCGCTGGTCTGCAAAGTCAAAGGTAATGGCGTGAATCAGCATGTGCTGGCGATTTTACCTGCCGATCAACAGGCCGATCTCGGTCAACTGGCCGCTTACCTTGGTGGTCTGCGAGCCTCCCTTGCCAGCCCGGCAGAGGTGGACGAACTCACCGGCTGCGTGTTTGGCGCAATTCCGCCCTTCAGTTTTCATCCGCAGTTAACGCTGATCGCCGATCCACTGTTATTCGAGCGCTATGGCGAAATTGCCTTTAACGCCGGTGTGCTCACGAAGTCGATCATTCTCAATACTGACGATTATCTGCGCATAGCCCGGCCTGCGCTGGTGGCATTCCACCGCGCATCATAAGCGTTCAGCTACCACGTTCGAGAATTAAAACAGAAATCACAATCACGGCAGCGATGGCGAAAAAGGATGAACTAATAATGAGCGTTTCAATAAACATCTGATCGTTCATGGCTACACCTCGTAATGAGAGAGACCGGTTCATCTGTTATTGATAGCCCGCGATAATGGCAATTTGATGACAAAACACCCAAGCTGTCTGTTTTTTTCGCCATCATGCATTTGCCCGAAAATAGCGGCCTGATTCTAAAAAAGTCTGTTCTGCGTGGCGTTTGGGCGTAAAGTAAACGGGCTTAACTTTTTTTGGCAAGGAAACAACGATGTTTGATGTCACTCTGCTGATCCTTCTTGGACTGGCAGCTCTGGGCTTTGTCAGCCATAACACCACTGTCGCCGTTTCAATTCTGGTGCTGATTATTGTCCGCGTTACCCCACTCAATACCTTTTTTCCGTGGATTGAAAAACAAGGGCTTACCATCGGGATTATTATCCTGACCATCGGCGTCATGGCGCCTATCGCCAGCGGGACGCTGCCACCTTCAACATTGATCCACTCTTTCCTTAACTGGAAGTCGCTGGTGGCGATTGTGGTTGGCGTGGTGGTCTCGTGGCTCGGCGGTCGAGGCGTGACGCTGATGGGCAGCCAGCCACAACTGGTCGCCGGGTTGCTGGTCGGCACCGTGCTTGGCGTGGCCCTGTTTCGCGGTGTACCTGTTGGTCCGCTTATCGCCGCCGGTCTTGTCTCGCTTATTGTGGGGAGGCAGTAGTCAACCCTGCCAGATAACGGCCTGGCGTCTGTCCCAGGCCTTTTTTGAACATGGTGATAAACGCCGTGGTCGAATCATACCCTAACAGTTGCGCCACCTGCTGCACGTTCTGTCCGCCGACCAGGGCCTGTAAGGCCAGAATAAGCTGAAGCTGATGCCGCCAGCGACGAAAGCTGAGCCCCGTCTCCCTGACGACCAGGCGGGCGAGATTGCGCTCGCTCATCGCAAATACACGGGCCCACTGCCCCAGCGTTTGCCACTGCGCCGGTTCGCGCGCCATCGTTTCAACCATCCTGCGGATCTTCGGGTGCGCTGAAACCGGCAGTTGCATCTGCTCCTGCGCTTGCTGCGGAAGTTCATCAAATAACACTTGAGTCAGCCTCTGGGTTTGTGGCTCTGCCCGCTGAGCGTCACTACGCATCGCCAGAGAAAGGATCAGCTCCCGACAAAGTGGGGACATTTTTAACGTACAACAACTGTCCGGCAAAGTGACTGCATCCGGTTCGATGAAGAGAAAGCAGAGCTCCGCGCCTGCCGTTACGTGGTTGCTGTGAGGAACGCCACCGGGGATCCAGACCGCGTACTGCGGCGGCACCATCCACATTGCCCGCTCAACGTCACAGGTGATGGCCCCATGCAGTGCCATAATCAGTTGCCCTTTACGATGCTGATGCTGCGCGCTGAACAGCTCGTCAGGGCGGGCGCGGATACGAAATGCCACAGCGGCATCGTGGTGCAGATCGGGGTCATATCCGTCGAGTCGCAGGCTGTACATCATTTTGTCCGAATTTAGCGATAAACTGTCATTTTAGCTTGATTCGCAACACAGATAAACGCGGTAAGGTACGGCCTCACCTGTTGATATGAGAGAACAATGACTTCTTCACCACCACGCGGCAACCACGGTGCCCTGCTGATTGCGGGGATCCTGATGATTGCCACCACGCTGCGCGTGACGTTTACCGGTGCCGCCCCTTTGCTGGAGGCGATTCGTACGGACTATGGTCTCACGACGGCCCAGACGGGGTTATTAACCACCCTGCCACTGCTGGCGTTTGCGCTGGTTTCTCCGCTTGCCGCCAGCATTGCCCGCCGTATTGGCATGGAACGCAGCCTCTTCATCGCGATGCTACTGATTTGTGCCGGGGTTGCCGTGCGTTCTCTGCCCTCTGCCGCATGGCTGTTTATCGGCACGGCCATCATCGGCTGTGGTATCGCCCTCGGCAACGTGTTGCTGCCGGGGCTTATCAAACGCGATTTTTCGCAGCACGTCGCCAGACTGACCGGTGCCTATTCCCTGACGATGGGGGCCGCCGCCGCGCTGGGCTCTGCGCTGGTGGTTCCGTTGGCGCTGAGCGGGTTTGGCTGGCGCGGTGCGCTACTGTCGCTGATGGTGTTCCCTCTACTCGCGTTTCTGGTCTGGCTGCCGCAGTGGCGGAATACTGCCCACGCGAACGTGACCACCTCGCGCAGCCTGCACGCGCGCGGCATCTGGCGTTCACCGCTGGCCTGGCAGGTGACGTTATTTCTTGGAATTAACTCGCTGATCTATTACGTGATTATCGGCTGGCTGCCCGCGATTTTAATCAGCCATGGCTACAGCGAGGCGCAGGCCGGTTCGCTGCACGGTTTACTCCAGTTGGCGACCGCCTCTCCCGGTTTGCTCATTCCGCTGGTGCTGCATCGCTTTCACGATCAGCGCAGCATCGCCGCGCTGGTGTCGTTGATGTGCGCAGTGGGTGCGGCAGGGTTCTGGTTTATGCCGGATCAGGCGGCGCTGTGGACGCTGTTGTTTGGATTCGGCTCCGGTGCAACGATGATTCTGGGGCTGACCTTCATCGGCCTGCGTGCCAGTTCGGCACATCAGGCGGCAGCGCTTTCCGGCATGGCGCAATCCGTCGGCTATCTGCTAGCCGCTTGCGGACCGCCGTTGATGGGCAAAATTCATGACGCCCAGGGAAACTGGCAGATCCCGCTGCTGGCCGTTGCGGTCCTGGCGGTAATGATGGCAGTCTTCGGCCTCTATGCCGGGCGGAATAGAGAGATCACCGCCTGATACGTTCAGGGCAGACTGTCGGGTCTGCCCTGCTGATTATCCTCGCGCGGCGCGCAGCATCGCCTGCGCCAGGGGAACAGGTTTTCCCGCCAGTGCGCCCCGTTCGTGCTGAAACAAGGTTGCGACAAAGAATGGATGCGTGACCAGTTCTACCGCCCGAACCTCCCCGTTATCATCCCAGCCCGTCACCCGCAGATCGCCGCTTTCCAGTTCAGCCGCAAACGCCTCAGCAATGCCATAGTTGCAGTGATAGCCTTCCGAAATCAGCGGTCGCCCATACGCTTTAGCAATCAGGGTGTTGGGTCGCAGTTCGATATCGTCGGTTTTTTCCACCAGCGAACAGGTGAGTGGCGCAATGACCATCCGTCCTGTCGTATCGGTTTCTGCATGGGCGGCATCTGACCAGCCCAGCACATTACGGGCATATTCAAGGATGGCATGTTGAAAACCGCCGCAGGTTCCCAGGAAGGGAATGCTGTTTTCGCGGGCATAACGGATAGCCGTCAGCGCACCTTCGGTATTTTTATAGGGACTGCCGGGTACCACCCAAATAGCGTCGTAGCCCACCAGATCTTCCGCGCTGGTGATTTCAGTGCTGGACAGCCAGTCGTAATCCGCAACCAGTTCCAGAACCGCTGCAGCGTCGTCGATGGCCAGAGGAATCGCCTGATGCGCCGTAACGCCTGCGTTGTAATCACCCACCAGCGCAATTCGCAGCGTATCTTTTACAGGGGATATTTCCATGGAGAATTCCTTACGTCAGAAGAGTTGGGAACAACATAAGGAACCTCAGCCTACCGATCTTTTACTGCCATCACAATCCCTTAATTTAGGGATGGGCGCACGCAAAGTGATATAGTGTTCGAATTCTGTTCTTCTTCTGGTTGAGGCAAAGGCGATGAAAAGTAAGGTCTTAGTGAGCGCTTGCCTGATGGGCTTGAAGGTGCGTTATAACGGCAGCGAGAAAGCGCAGCCCGCCGCGATGCTCGCTCACCTGCAGGCGGAACAGCGTCTGGTCATCCACTGTCCTGAACTGGCCGCAGGATTGCCGACACCACGTCCACCGGCGGAAATTGTCCGGGCCGATGGCAACGATGTTATGCACGGGCGCGCGTTCATAGTGGAAAAGAGCGGTCATGATGTCACCGGGCACTATCAACTTGCCGCCTGGCTGGCTCTGCGCACGGCACAGGAGACCGGCTGTGACGTTGCGCTACTCACCGACGGCAGTCCGACCTGCGGCAGTCAGTTTATTTACGACGGCAACTTCAGCGGACAGCGACATCCCGGTATGGGGGTTGCCGCCGCGCTGTTACGTCAGCACGGAATCACCGTTTTTTCCGACCATCAGCTCGATGAATTTTGTGCCTGGATTGAGGAGAAAGAAAAACATGAATATTCAGTGTAAACGCGTCTACGACCCGGCAGAAGACAGCGACGGCTACCGGGTACTGGTTGATCGACTTTGGCCACGCGGGATCAAAAAAGCGGATCTCGCGCTGGATGAGTGGGTCAAAGACCTCACCCCCTCAACAGAACTGCGCAAAGCCTTTCACGCGGAAACGATCGATTTTCAGCATTTTACTGAACGGTACCGCGCGGAACTGGCCACACAGAAGAAGGAAGGCGAACGACTGGCGCAGATTGCCCGTCAGCAGACGCTGACGCTACTGTATGCCGCTAAAAACAGTGAACAGAATCATGCCCTTGTGCTGGCGGACTGGCTACGCGAGTTGTGATTGTCGGGTATTCTTCACCTCAGGCTGAACATCCGGCAACAACGGCATCAGGTGTTCTGCTCTGACCCAGGCAAATCCCTGCTGCCCGCTTGCCGACACCACCTCCCCCGTCACCAGCCAGAGCGCGCGCGGCGTCTCTTGCGGGAGCATCGTGGTAAATCCATTAACGGGATTAATGAACACCTCACCCGGCTGGCAGAGATGAAACAATTCCACCGTCTTGCCGATATTGCCGCGTCCGGCAGACGTTTTCGCACCAATAATCAACGCCAGGGTGCCCGGTTTTAGCTGGAACATACATCTCTCGTTGCGCACTTGCGACTCTGGTTAAGATAATTCCGAGAAATGATAGCCTGCCGAAAGCGTATTTGTCACGCTCTGGCGATACGGCGAATAAGCGAAAAACCGAGGATAAAACCCCTTTTGTCACCCATTAACCCCTGTTATCCTTGCACCTCTTTGCATAATTCAGACAGGTGATCGCATGAGACTGGGCATACTATTTCCCGTCGTCATTTTCATTACGGCCGTGGTTTTTTTGGCCTGGTTTTTTATCGGTGGCTATGCCGCACCGGGGGCGTAAATCATGAAAAAAACGACACTGATTATGATTGTCGTCGCGGTAGTCGTGGTGCTGGGTACGGAACTGGGCTGGTGGTAACGCCAGACTCAAAAAGACAAAAGGCCACCCTCAGGTCGCCTTTTTTTCAGTTAATTCTTGCGGCTTAGCTTTTGATTTTTCTGTAGATAAACAGCACGACGATAGCGCCAATAATCGCCACTACAAAGCTGCCGAAATTAAAGCCGTCCACTTTCCCAAAGCCAAGCAGAGTACTAATCCAGCCCCCTACCACGGCACCGACGATCCCCAGGATGATCGTCATAAAGAATCCCCCACCATCCTTACCAGGCATAATCCACTTCGCCAGAATACCTGCAATCAGACCAAAAATAATCCATGAAATAATGCCCATTTTTTCCTCGCTTATCGATTTTGCGTTAGCGGTTTATTCGCCGTTAAAAAGGATAGCACACTGTCAGGAAATTGAAATTTGTGATGAACATCACTTAATTTAGCTTTCTGATTTCTCCCACAAAAGATGGGGTTGCAAGTTTAGATGATAAAGATTATCTTTCTCATTGCTGAATAGTTGAGTAAATGACTCAGGTATTTAGTACGACATTGCTCACATTGCTTCCAGTATTTCTTGCCCGCCTCTGTGCGGGCTTTTTTTTGACGTCCGCTCGTCATTTATGTCGAATCCGCTGTCATTTTTCCTGCTGCTTCTGTCTCTGTCCGCGTCAACGCGGGTTTTGTCACTCTGGCACGTATTATGCTTATCCCCTGCGTCATGACGACAACCCGAAGCTTCAGCGACTTCGCTCAGGCTTCCTCACAATTCGTGCTATTTCAGCTTTTAACAGGTCTGTTATTGATGAAAAAAATCACCAGTGTCTGTCCCTACTGTGGGGCCGGGTGCAAGCTCAAGCTTGTTGTTGAAAATAACAAAATCATCCGCGCCGAAGCGGCTGAGGGCGTTACCAACCAGAATCAGCTTTGTCTGAAGGGATACTACGGCTGGGACTTCCTCAACGATACCCGCCTTCTGACCCCTCGCCTTACCCGGCCGCTGATTCGCTACCAAAAAGGCGGTAAATTTACCCCGGTTAGTTGGGATGAAGCGATCCGCTATACTGCCCGACGTTTACTGGAAATTCGCAACAGCGAGGGCCCACGCGCCATCATGACGACCGGTTCCTCACGCGGCACCGGTAACGAAACCAACTATGTGATGCAGAAATTTGCTCGTGCGGTTCTCAACACCAACAACGTGGACTGCTGCGCCCGCGTATGTCACGGGCCTTCAGTAGCTGGCCTCCAGGAAACGCTGGGTAATGGGGCGATGAGTAATTCCATCAGCGACATCGAAAACTCAAAATGCCTGCTGATCTTCGGTTACAACTGCGCAGACTCTCACCCGATTGTGGCGCGCAGGGTGATTAAGGCGCGGCAGAACGGCGCGAAGATAATCGTCTGCGATCCCCGCCGTATTGAAACTGCCCGTATTGCTGACCAGCATCTGCAACTGAACAACGGTTGCAACATGGCGCTGGTGAACGCCTTTGGTTACGTCCTCATTGACGAGCAACTTTACGACAAAGAGTACGTGAACAAGCACACGCAGGGACTGGATGCCTACTGGCAGACGGTAAAAGACTATGCGCCGGAAGCGGTGGAGCATCTGACCGGCGTTCCGGCGTTGCAGGTTCGTCAGGCGATGCGCACCTTTGCTGCCGCCCCTTCCGCGACGGTGATGTGGGGAATGGGCGTGACGCAGTTCGGTCAGGCCGTGGACGTCGTACGCGGATTATCGAGCCTTGCCCTGCTGACCGGTAACCTGGGTCGTCCACACGTCGGAGTCGGCCCTGTTCGCGGGCAGAACAACGTCCAGGGAGCCTGCGATATGGGCGTATTACCGAATCTCTTTCCGGGATATCAGGACGTCACCGATGCGGCCGTCAGAGAGAAGTTCGCCAGCGCCTGGGGCATTGACGCCAGCCGGATGGATGACAAGGTCGGCACGCGCATCACCGAAGTTCCGCATCTGGCGCTGGAAGGTAAAATCAAAGCCTACTACATCATGGGGGAAGATCCGCTGCAAACCGAAGCCGATCTGGGACTGGTGCGTGACGGTTTCGCAGCGCTGGATTTCGTCGTGGTGCAGGATATCTTTATGACCAAAACCGCCGAGATGGCTGACGTGATTTTACCCGCCACCTCCTGGGGTGAGCACGGTGGCGTATTCACCTGCGCCGATCGCGGCTTCCAGCGTTTCGAAAAGGCCATCGACCCCACCGGTGACGTGAAGCGCGACTGGGAAATTATCAGCCTGCTCGCCAGTGAAATGGGCTATCCCATGCACTATGAAAATAATCAGCAAATCTGGGATGAGGTACGGGAACTGTGTCCGCTGTTCTACGGCGTCACCTGGGAAAAGATGGGCGATATGGGACATATCCAGTGGCCCTGTCCCGATCTCGATCAC
>DXKH01000092.1 GCA_019415335.1 Citrobacter sp.
TCTGGTGCGTATTGGCGCGCTGGACTGGACGCCCGCGCGTTCACGCCGCGAGCGTATGAACCCGGAAACGAACAGTATCGCTAATCGTCAACGCTAACCGCGAGGCATTAAGATGGATTATACGCTCACCCGCATAGATCCTAACGGTGAGAACGACCGTTACCCCCTGCAAAAACAGGAGATCGTAACCGACCCCCTGGAACAGGAAGTTAACAAAAACGTGTTCATGGGCAAACTGCATGACATGGTTAACTGGGGTCGCAAAAACTCAATCTGGCCTTATAACTTCGGCCTTTCCTGCTGCTACGTTGAGATGGTGACCTCCTTCACCGCCGTGCATGACGTGGCGCGTTTTGGCGCAGAAGTTCTGCGTGCCTCACCGCGTCAGGCTGACCTGATGGTGGTGGCGGGGACCTGCTTTACCAAAATGGCGCCGGTCATTCAGCGTCTCTACGATCAGATGCTGGAGCCGAAATGGGTGATTTCCATGGGCGCATGTGCCAACTCCGGCGGTATGTACGATATTTATTCGGTAGTGCAGGGTGTTGATAAGTTTATCCCTGTGGATGTTTACATCCCGGGTTGCCCGCCGCGTCCGGAAGCGTACATGCAGGCATTAATGCTGTTGCAGGATTCCATTGGCAAAGAACGTCGTCCGCTCTCCTGGGTGGTTGGCGATCAGGGCGTTTATCGCGCCAACATGCAGTCAGAGCGCGAGCGTAAACGCGGCGAACGCATTGCAGTAACGAATCTGCGTACACCAGACGAGATTTAATTTGCGCCTGTCGGCAGCAGCATTTTACTTCGCCTATCACTACATAAATCGCGCGAAGCTCTGTCGACAGTCACCACGGACCATTTGCAATGGTGAACAATATGACCGACTTAACCGCGCAAGAAGCCGCATGGCAGACCCGGGATCACCTTGATGACCCGGTCATCGGCGAACTGCGCAACCGTTTTGGGCCGGATGCCTTTACCGTTCAGGCGACTCGCACCGGGGTACCCGTTGTTTGGGTCAAGCGTGAACAATTACTGGAAGTGGGCGATTTCTTAAAGAGATTGCCGAAACCTTACGTCATGCTGTTTGACTTACACGGCATGGACGAACGTCTGCGCACTCACCGCGAAGGGTTACCCGCCGCGGATTTTTCCGTTTTCTACCACCTGATTTCCATTGAACGCAATCGCGATATCATGCTCAAGGTGGCATTGTCTGAAAACGATTTGCGTGTGCCGACCTTCACCAAACTGTTCCCGAACGCTAACTGGTATGAGCGTGAAACCTGGGAAATGTTTGGTATTGATATCGAAGGTCACCCGCACCTGACGCGCCTGCTGATGCCTCATACCTGGCAGGGCCATCCGCTGCGTAAAGACTACCCGGCGCGCGCCACCGAATTCGATCCGTTTGAGCTGACGAAAGCGAAACAGGATCTGGAAATGGAAGCGCTGACCTTCAAACCGGAAGACTGGGGCATGCAGCGCGGTACCGAAAACGAGGACTTCATGTTCCTCAACCTCGGTCCGAACCACCCGTCTTCACACGGTGCATTCCGTATTGTTCTTCAGCTTGATGGCGAAGAGATTGTCGACTGCGTACCTGACATCGGCTACCACCACCGTGGTGCTGAAAAGATGGGCGAACGTCAGTCCTGGCACAGCTACATTCCGTATACCGACCGTATCGAATACCTCGGCGGCTGCGTCAACGAGATGCCGTACGTGCTGGCGGTGGAAAAACTGGCGGGCATTACCGTACCGGATCGCGTTAACGTTATTCGCGTGATGCTCTCCGAGCTGTTCCGCATTAACAGCCACCTGCTGTATATCTCGACGTTTATTCAGGACGTCGGCGCCATGACGCCGGTCTTCTTTGCCTTTACCGACCGTCAGAAAATCTACGACATCGTGGAAGCGGTCACCGGCTATCGTATGCATCCGGCCTGGTTCCGTATTGGCGGCGTGGCGCATGACCTGCCGCGCGGCTGGGACAAACTGCTGCGTGAGTTCCTCGACTGGATGCCGAAGCGTCTGGCTTCTTACGAGAAAGCCGCACTGCAAAACACCATTCTGAAAGGGCGTTCGCAGGGTGTGGCTGCTTATGGCAAGAAAGAAGCGCTGGACTGGGGCTGCACTGGCGCGGCGCTGCGTGCGACCGGTATTGATTTCGACGTGCGTAAAGCACGCCCGTACTCTGGCTACGAAAACTTTGACTTTGAAGTGCCGGTTGGCGGCGGGGTTTCCGACTGCTACACCCGCGTGATGCTGAAAGTGGAAGAACTGCGTCAGAGTCTGCGCATCCTTGAGCAGTGCCTCAACAACATGCCGGAAGGCCCGTTCAAAGCGGATCACCCGCTGACAACGCCGCCGCCGAAAGAGCGCACGCTGCAACATATCGAAACCCTGATCACCCACTTCCTGCAAGTGTCGTGGGGCCCGGTTATGCCGGCGAATGAGTCCTTCCAGATGGTGGAAGCGACCAAGGGTATCAACAGTTACTACCTGACCAGTGATGGCAGCACCATGAGTTATCGTACCCGTATTCGTACCCCGAGCTACGCGCATTTGCAGCAGATCCCGGTGGCAGTACGTGGCAGCCTGGTGTCCGACCTGATCGTCCATCTGGGTAGTATCGATTTTGTTATGTCAGATGTGGACCGCTAATTATGCACGAGAATCAACAACCACAAACCGAGGCTTTTGAGCTGAGTGCGGCAGAGCGTGAAGCCATTGAGCACGAGAAGCACCACTACGAAGACCCGCGTGCGGCGTCCATTGAAGCGCTGAAAATCGTTCAGAAGCAGCGCGGCTGGGTGCCGGACGGTGCGATCCATGCGATCGCCGATGTGCTGGGGATCCCGGCCAGCGATGTCGAAGGTGTTGCGACGTTCTACAGCCAGATCTTCCGCCAGCCAGTGGGCCGCCACGTGATCCGCTATTGCGACAGCGTGGTATGCCATATCAACGGTTACCAGGGGATTCAGGCTGCGCTGGAGAAAAAGCTCAACATCAAGCCGGGGCAGACGACCTTCGACGGTCGCTTTACGCTGCTGCCGACCTGCTGCCTGGGGAATTGCGATAAAGGGCCGAACATGATGATCGATGAGGATACTCACGCTCATCTGACCCCGGAAGGCATTCCCGAACTACTGGAGCGGTATAAATGAAAGACATTATCCGTACTCCCGAAACGCATCCGCTGACCTGGCGGCTGCGTGATGACAAACAGCCCGTGTGGCTGGACGAATACCGTAGTAAGAACGGCTACGAAGGTGCGCGTAAGGCGCTGACCGGTTTGTCTCCGGACGAGATCGTCAACCAGGTTAAAGACGCTGGCCTGAAAGGGCGCGGCGGCGCAGGCTTTTCCACCGGTCTGAAGTGGAGCCTGATGCCAAAAGACGAATCCATGAACATCCGTTACCTGCTGTGTAACGCCGATGAAATGGAGCCGGGCACCTATAAAGACCGTTTGCTGATGGAACAACTGCCGCACCTGCTGGTGGAAGGCATGCTGATCTCCGCGTTTGCGCTGAAAGCATACCGGGGCTACATCTTCCTGCGCGGTGAATACATTGAAGCCGCCGTGCATCTGCGCCGTGCGATTGCGGAAGCGACCGAAGCCGGTCTGCTCGGCAAAAACATTATGGGCACCGGTTTTGACTTCGAACTGTTTGTTCACACCGGGGCAGGACGTTACATCTGCGGTGAAGAGACGGCGCTGATCAACTCACTCGAAGGCCGTCGCGCTAACCCGCGCTCGAAGCCACCGTTCCCGGCGACCTCTGGCGCATGGGGCAAACCGACCTGCGTCAACAACGTGGAAACGTTGTGCAACGTTCCGGCGATCCTCGCCAACGGCGTGGAGTGGTACCAGAACATTTCGAAGAGCAAAGATGCTGGTACCAAGCTGATGGGCTTCTCTGGTCGCGTGAAGAATCCAGGACTGTGGGAACTGCCGTTCGGCACGACTGCGCGTGAGATCCTCGAAGATTACGCGGGCGGCATGCGCGATGGACTGAAGTTCAAAGCCTGGCAGCCTGGCGGTGCGGGAACTGACTTCCTGACCGAAGCGCACCTCGATTTGCCAATGGAATTTGAGAGCATTGGTAAAGCCGGAAGCCGTCTGGGTACCGCGCTGGCGATGGCGGTTGACCACGAGATTGGCATGGTGCCGCTGGTGCGTAACCTGGAAGAGTTCTTTGCCCGTGAATCCTGCGGCTGGTGTACGCCATGTCGTGACGGCCTGCCGTGGAGCGTAAAAATTCTGCGAGCGCTGGAGCGTGGCGAAGGCCAGCCTGGGGATATCGAGACACTTGAGCAACTGTGTCGTTTCCTCGGTCCGGGTAAAACCTTCTGTGCACACGCACCGGGTGCGGTTGAGCCGCTACAGAGCGCCATTAAATATTTCCGCGAAGAATTCGAAGCTGGCATCAAGCAGTCGTTCAGCAATACCCACGCGATTGGTGGTATTCAACCGAACCTGCTGAAAGAGCGCTGGTAAACGTTTTACGCGAAAGCATTCAAGATGCGTCAAGGCGGCAACCGAGAGAACCCCTGAGCTTACTAAAGTCAGTGACTGGGGTGAGCGAGGGAAGCCAACGCCGAGGCAGCTTGAAGGATAAAGCGGAAAAGAAATTCGATTAACGCTTAGTCTCTGGCTAAGCCAACTGGAAGCATGCTGACTATGGCTACGATTCATGTAGACGGCAAAGAATATGAGGTCAACGGAGCGGACAACCTGCTGGAAGCTTGTCTGTCTCTCGGCCTTGATATTCCGTACTTTTGCTGGCATCCGGCGCTGGGAAGCGTTGGTGCTTGCCGCCAGTGTGCGGTGAAGCAATACCAAAACGCGGAAGACACGCGTGGTCGCCTGGTGATGTCTTGTATGACACCGGCCACCGAAGGCACGTTTATTTCGATTGACGACGAAGAAGCGAAACAGTTCCGCGAAAGCGTGGTGGAGTGGTTAATGACCAACCACCCGCACGATTGTCCGGTCTGTGAAGAGGGCGGTAACTGCCATCTTCAGGATATGACCGTGATGACCGGCCACAGTTTCCGTCGTTATCGTTTCACTAAACGTACTCACCGCAACCAGGACCTGGGGCCGTTCATCTCTCACGAAATGAACCGCTGCATCGCCTGTTATCGTTGCGTACGTTATTACAAAGATTATGCAGACGGTCAGGATCTGGGCGTATATGGCGCGCACGATAACGTCTACTTCGGTCGTCCGGAAGACGGCACGCTGGAAAGCGAATTCTCCGGTAACCTGGTGGAAATCTGTCCGACCGGCGTATTCACCGATAAAACGCACTCCGAGCGCTATAACCGTAAGTGGGACATGCAGTTTGCGCCAAGCATCTGCCAGCAGTGTTCCATTGGCTGTAACACCAGCCCGGGTGAGCGCTACGGCGAACTGCGTCGTATCGAAAACCGTTATAACGGGACCGTTAACCACTACTTCCTCTGCGACCGTGGTCGTTTTGGCTATGGTTACGTGAACCTGAAAGACCGTCCGCGTCAGCCGGTACAGCGTCGCGGCGATGACCTGATCACCCTCAACGCCGAACAGGCGATGCAGGGCGCGGCAGATATTCTGCGTCAGTCGAAGAAAGTCATTGGTATTGGTTCTCCGCGCGCCAGCGTCGAGAGCAACTTCGCGCTGCGTGAGCTGGTCGGTGCGGAAAACTTCTACACCGGGATTGCGCACTCCGAGCAGGAGCGTCTGCAACTGGCACTGAAAGTGCTGCGTGAAGGGGGTGTGCATACCCCGGCGCTGCGTGAGATCGAATCTTACGATGCCGTGCTGGTGCTGGGCGAAGACGTCACCCAGACCGGTGCCCGCGTTGCACTGGCCGTGCGTCAGGCGGTGAAAGGCAAAGCACGTGAAATGGCGGCAGCGCAGAAAGTGGCTGACTGGCAGATTGCGGCG
This sequence comes from Citrobacter sp., assembly GCA_019415335.1. The sequence continues at coordinate 5,939 of DXKH01000092.1, forward strand.
ATCCTCAACATCGGCCAACGCGCCAAGCATCCGCTGTTCGTGACCAACGTGGATAACACCCGTCTGGATGATATCGCGGCATGGACCTACCGCGCACCGGTTGAAGATCAGGCGCGTTTAGGCTTCGCCATCGCCCATGCGCTGGATAACAATGCGCCAGCCGTTGACGGTATCAGCAGCGATCTGCAAAACAAAATCGACGTGATCGTTCAGGCGCTGGCCGGGGCGAAAAAACCGCTGATCATTTCTGGCACAAACGCCGGTAGCGCTGAAGTGATTCAGGCGGCTGCTAACGTGGCGAAAGCGCTGAAAGGTCGCGGTGCTGACGTCGGTATCACGATGATTGCCCGTTCAGTTAACAGTATGGGTCTGGGCATTATGGGCGGCGGTTCGCTGGATGATGCGTTGACGGAACTGGAAACTGGTCGTGCAGACGCGGTGGTGGTGCTGGAAAACGATCTGCATCGTCACGCGTCGGCAACGCGCGTCAATGCTGCGCTGGCAAAAGCGCCGCTGGTGATGGTGGTTGACCATCAACGCACCGCGATCATGGAAAACGCCCACCTGGTGCTTTCCGCTGCCAGCTTTGCCGAAAGCGACGGTACGGTCATCAACAACGAAGGCCGCGCTCAGCGTTTCTTCCAGGTTTACGATCCTGCGTACTACGACAGCAACACCATTATGCTGGAAAGCTGGCGCTGGCTGCATTCGCTGCACAGCACCGTACAGAACCGCGAAGTGGACTGGACACAGCTTGACCACGTGATCGACGCTGTCGTTGCCGCGATGCCTGAACTGGCCGGTATTAAAGATGCTGCGCCGGATGCCACCTTCCGCATTCGTGGACAGAAACTGGCGCGTGAGCCGCACCGTTACAGCGGTCGTACGGCGATGCGCGCGAATATCAGCGTCCACGAACCGCGTCAGCCGCAGGACAAAGACACAATGTTTGCCTTCTCAATGGAAGGGAACAACCAGCCGTCTGCGCCGCGTTCACAGATTCCATTTGCCTGGGCGCCGGGCTGGAACTCTCCACAGGCGTGGAACAAGTTCCAGGATGAAGTGGGCGGTAAACTGCGTCATGGCGATCCGGGTGTGCGGCTGATCGAAGCAACAGAAGGCGGTCTGGATTACTTCACGACCGTTCCGGCGAGCTTCCAGGCGCAGGACGGAAAGTGGCGTATTGCGCCGTACTACCATCTGTTTGGTAGCGACGAACTGTCTCAGCGTGCGCCGGTCTTCCAGAGCCGCATGCCGCAACCGTACATCAAACTCAACCCGGCTGATGCCGCGAAGTTGGGCGTGAATGCCGGTACCCGCGTCTCCTTTAGCTACGATGGCAACACGGTCACGCTGCCGGTTGAAATCGCCGAAGGTCTGACGGCAGGGCAGGTCGGTTTGCCGATGGGCATGCCGGGCATTGCGCCGGTTCTGGCGGGAGCGCGTCTTGAGGATCTGCAGGAGGCACAACAATGAGTTGGATAACACCGGATCTTATCGATATCCTGCTGACCATTCTCAAAGCGGTGGTGATCCTGCTGGTGGTGGTCACCTGCGGGGCGTTCATGAGCTTTGGCGAACGTCGTCTGCTGGGCCTGTTCCAGAACCGCTACGGACCGAACCGTGTAGGCTGGGGCGGTTCGCTCCAGCTGGTCGCGGACATGATCAAGATGTTCTTTAAAGAAGACTGGATCCCCAAATTCTCGGATCGCGTCATCTTTACCCTTGCGCCAATGATCGCCTTTACCTCACTGCTGCTGGCGTTTGCCATCGTGCCGGTGAGTCCGGGTTGGGTGGTTGCGGATCTGAACATCGGGATCCTGTTCTTCCTGATGATGGCGGGTCTGGCGGTGTATGCGGTGCTGTTCGCCGGTTGGTCGAGTAACAACAAATACTCGCTGTTGGGTGCGATGCGTGCATCTGCGCAAACGCTCAGCTACGAAGTGTTCCTCGGACTTTCCCTGATGGGCGTAGTGGCGCAGGCCGGTTCATTTAACATGACCGACATCGTCAACAACCAGACTGATATCTGGAACGTTATTCCGCAGTTCTTTGGTTTTGTCACCTTCGCTATCGCGGGCGTGGCGGTGTGTCACCGTCATCCGTTTGACCAGCCGGAAGCCGAGCAGGAACTGGCCGATGGTTACCACATTGAATACTCCGGGATGAAATTCGGTCTGTTCTTTGTGGGGGAATACATCGGTATCGTCACCATTTCTGCGCTGATGGTTACCCTGTTCTTCGGTGGCTGGCAGGGCCCGTTCTTACCGCCATTCATCTGGTTCGCGATTAAAACCGCGTTCTTCATGATGATGTTCATTTTGATTCGTGCGTCGTTACCGCGTCCTCGTTATGACCAGGTAATGTCCTTCGGCTGGAAGATCTGCCTGCCGCTGACGCTCATCAACTTGCTGGTAACGGCGGCTGTCATTCTCTGGCAGGCGCAATAAGGGGCACAAAGACCATGACCTTAAAAGAATTGTTAGTAGGCTTCGGCACCCAGGTACGCAGTATCTGGATGATCGGCCTGCATGCGTTCGCGAAACGCGAAACGCAGATGTACCCGGAAGAGCCGGTCTATCTACCGCCCCGTTTTCGTGGTCGTATCGTTCTGACGCGCGACCCGGACGGCGAGGAGCGCTGCGTTGCCTGTAACCTGTGTGCGGTAGCGTGTCCGGTAGGCTGTATCTCTCTGCAAAAAGCAGAGACCAAAGACGGTCGCTGGTATCCGGAGTTTTTCCGCATCAACTTCTCACGCTGCATTTTCTGCGGTCTGTGCGAAGAAGCCTGTCCGACAACCGCGATTCAGCTTACGCCAGATTTCGAACTGGGTGAGTACAAGCGCCAGGATCTGGTTTACGAGAAAGAGGATCTGCTGATCTCCGGTCCGGGTAAATATCCGGAATATAACTTCTACCGGATGGCAGGTATGGCAATCGACGGCAAAGATAAGGGCGAAGCAGAGAACGAAGCCAAGCCTATCGACGTCAAGAGCCTGTTACCGTAAGGAGAGGGGCAATGGAGTTCGCTTTTTATATCT
>DXKH01000093.1 GCA_019415335.1 Citrobacter sp.
TATAAGAGACAGGTCCTGTCTACATGCTCATCGCCCAACACGCCCCTGCGTACGACCATTCCTTGCTGATAGCGTTCTTCATCCTGCATGTTGTCCTCCCAGAAACGATAACAACGCCGCATTCACCGCAGTCGGCGCTTCAATAGTGGATAAGTGGGATGCCTTCACCACGGCCAGTTCAGAATTGGCAATACGCTGGTGCATAAACTGCGCATCGGCAACGGTGGTGACGGGATCATATTCTCCGGCGATCAACAGCGTCGGTCGTGTAATACCACGAATCTGTTCACGCAAATCAGCGGTTGCCAGCGCGTCACAGCAGGCGGCGTACCCTTCGGCAGACGACGCGGCAAGTTGTTCACACAATGCGGCGACCGTCTGCGGTGCGGACTGACAAAAAGACGGGCTGAACCAGCGTTCAGGGGCGCTGACGGCAATGTCGCGCAGTCCGTTCTGACGAACGCTTTGCGCGCGAGCGTGCCAGCCCGCCTCATCACCGATGCGCGCCGCGCTGTTGATCACCGTCACGCTCAGTAACCGCTGAGGCTGATGACAGGCCAGCCACAGCCCGGTAAGTCCGCCCATTGAGATCCCGCAAAAATGCGCTGCCGGAATGTCCAGGTGGTCGAGCAGCGCAATGACATCCTGCCCTAATCGGGCGAGATCGGTTGGCCCCGTTTTAGCCGTAGCACCATGCCCGTGGGTGTCATAGCGCAGAACGCGGTACTGTGTGCTCAGGGCCGCAAGCTGTGGCCCCCACATCGCAAGCGTGGTACCCAGAGAATTGGATAGCACCACCACCGGCGCATCGTCCGGGCCATCAATCTGGTAATTCAGTTCCATGCTGTCGTTCCTCATAACGTGCAAGCACACGTTGTACAAAGTCCGCCGCGCTACCGATCGCCGTGCCGGGGTCGAGTAATGCCGCCAACTGAGATTCATTAAGATGGGCCATCACCTGCGGCTCCTCAACGAGTACCGAATGCAGGGTTCGATCGTTTTCCAGCGCGCGATGGCACAGGCCTTCGATCAGATGATGCGCATCCTGTTTGCCGATAAACGCCGCCAATGCCAGCGTGACCGCTTCCGCCATCATCAGGCCGTGGGTGATATCCAGGTTGTCACGCATCTTTTGCGGGAAGACCTGCATATTCAGAACAAGTTGTTGGGTTTCCTCCAGCGCATGCCCGACCAGCATGACGATCTCCGGCAGGACTTCCCATTCGGCCTGCCAGCCGCCGAGCGCGCGTTCATGCTGCTGTAACTGACTGCTATAGAGTGTGGCCATCAGCCCTGGTGTACGTTGCATGGCGGTGAGGATCGCCGCGCAGCTTACCGGATTTCGCTTGTGCGGCATTGCCGACGATCCGCCACGGCCCGTGACGACGGGTTCGCTGACTTCCGCCACTTCGGTCTGCATCAGTAGCGCGAAGTCCTGGGCAAACTTGCCGAGAGTACCGCCAACACCGGCGTACCATGCGCCGACTTCCAGCAGCCGATCGCGCTGGGTATGCCAGGGGGTATCCGGCAGCGTCAGCGCCAGTTCCTGCGCGAGTCGCTCTGCCACTGGTAGAGCGTGCTGCCCGAGTGACGCCAGCGTTCCCGCCGCGCCGCCAAACTGCAACACCAGCACGCGCGGCAGTAATTGTTGCAGGCGTTCCTGCCAGCGCAGCAGCGCATCAAGCGTACTCGCCAGTTTTAACCCCCAGGTCACCGGCAGCGCCTGCTGCATCCAGGTGCGCCCGGGCATCACGGTATGCTGGTAGCAGAATGTCTGATGGGCAAATGTTTCTGTCAATTGACCCAACATGCACTGCGTGTGATTGAGCGCCGCACGCAGTTGCAGGACCAGCCCGGTATCGATCACATCCTGACTGGTTGCCCCCCAGTGTACGTAGCGTGCGGCGTCGGGATCCGCGTTCTTCACCTGCGCGGTTAAGTGTTTCACCAGCGGAATGGCCAGATTACCTGCCGCCCGCGCCGATTCCGCCAGCGCCTGCTGATCAAACAACGCCGCGCGACAGGCCTGGGTAATAGGCCCAACAGCCGTTGCCGGTATCACGCCGCAGGCAGCCTGCGCGCGGGCAAGCGCGGCCTCAAAGTCGAGCATCCCCTGAAGAAGCTGTATGTCTGAAAATTCTGCCGTGAGCGCCGTTCCGCGCATCAACGGGGTTAGCAAGGTCATTCCTGCTCCTTACACGCGTTCAATAATCAATGCGATCCCCTGACCAACACCAATACACATCGTACAGAGCGCATAGCGTCCACCGGTACGTTGCAACTGGTAAGCGGCGGTCATCGCCAGACGTCCGCCCGATGCCCCCAACGGGTGGCCGAGAGCAATCGCGCCGCCGTTGGGATTCACCTGTGCAGCATCATCGGGGAGACCCAAATCACGCATCACCGCCAGTGCCTGCGCGGCAAACGCTTCGTTAAGCTCAATGACATCCATCTGGTTGAGCGTTAATCCTGTCTGTGCCAGCACTTTGCGAACCGCCGGTGCCGGACCAAACCCCATAATTCGTGGAGCGACGCCAGCAGTTGCCACGCCGACAATGCGCGCCAGCGGTTGTAGCCCCTGCTGCGCCATCGCCTGTTCGCTGGCGATGAGCAGCGCACAAGCACCGTCGTTGACGCCAGAAGCATTGCCCGCCGACACGGTACCGTCAGGGCGGACAACGCCTTTCAGCCTGGCGAGCGCCTCCAGCGAGGTCGCACGCGGATGTTCATCTTCGCCAAAAATCAGCGATTCGCCTCTTTTTTGTGACACCGTCACTGAAATTAACTCTTGCGCGAACAGCCCCTGCTCCTGAGCGGCAGCGGTGCGCAGCTGGCTGCGCAAGGCAAATGCGTCCTGATCGGCACGCGATATGCCAAACTCCTGCGCCACGTTTTCCGCCGTTTCCGGCATGGAATCCACGCCATAGCGTGCTTTCATCTGCGCGTTGATAAAGCGCCAGCCAATCGTGGTGTCTTCGATTTTCATGTTGCGGCTGAAGGCATTTTCCGCTTTGCCCATCACAAACGGCGCACGTGACATGCTCTCCACGCCACCGGCGATCATCAGTTGTGTTTCACCACTTTTAATCGCTCTCGCGGCGATACCAATGGCATCGAGGCTGGAACCGCACAGACGGTTTACCGTACTGCCCGGGACGCTTTCCGGCAACCCGGCCAGCAGCAGCGCCATCCGCGCCACGTTGCGGTTATCTTCTCCCGCCTGATTCGCACAACCGTAAATCACGTCATCGATCAACACGGGATCGAGGCCCGGATTGCGTTCAAGCAGCGCCTTCAGTGGAATAGCGGCCAGATCGTCGGCCCTGACGTTTGCCAGCGTTCCGCCGAAGCGACCAAACGGTGTCCGCACTGCATCACAGATAAATGCCTGATTCATCATAGTTCCTTATGCGCTTTGCGCCAGCGGTTCACAACTCAGCGTCACCGGTGTCAGACGTTGCAGTTCCTCAAAAGACAGGCCGTTGAAAATTTCCCGGACAACCGGACCCGTGTCAGTAATGTCGATCACCGCCAGGTCGGTATAGATACGGCTGACGCAGCCCATGCCCGTCAGAGGATAGGTGCAGTGTTCAACCAGTTTGCACTCACCGTCGCGGGTCAGATGGTCCATCATCACAAACACCTGACGCGCACCGATCGCCAGATCCATCGCGCCGCCCACGGCAGGAATGGCGTCCGGCGCGCCAGTACTCCAGTTGGCGAGATCCCCGCAGGCGGAGACCTGATACGCCCCCAGCACGCAGATATCCAGATGCCCGCCGCGCATCATGGCGAAGGAGTCGCCGTGGTGGAAATAGCAACCGCCCTGCAACAGCGTGACGTACTCTTTCCCGGCATTAATCAGCTCCGGATCTTCTTCCCCTTCCGCCGGTTTTGGCCCCATCCCGAGCAGGCCATTTTCACTGTGCAGAAAAATCTCTTTTTCCGCTGGCAGGTAATTGGCGATACGGGTTGGCAAACCGATCCCCAGGTTGACGTATGCCCCTTCCGGGATATCCTGCGCCACGCGTCTGGCCATTTCGTCACGGGATAATTTCTTCATCGTTTACTCCTTAGGCGCGCAACGCTGCGTGGGTGAGGTTTTCCAGCGAAAACACGCGCTGGACAAAAATCCCCGGCGTGATGACGTGCTCGGGATCAAGTTCGCCGAGAGGGACAATCTGATTCACCTCCACCACGGTGGTTTTCGCGGCAGTCGCCATTATCGGGCCAAAGTTACGCGCCGCTTTGCGGTACACCAGATTTCCCCAGCGATCGGCCTGATGTGCCTTTATCAGGGCAAAATCAGCGCTAATCGGGTATTCGAGCACATAGTTTTTCCCTTCGATGTGGCGGGTTTCTTTACCTTCCGCCAGCGGCGTACCGTAACCTGTTGGCGTATAGATGGCCCCCAGTCCGGCCCCAGCCGCCTGAATCCGCGCTGCCAGATTGCCCTGTGGCACCAGCTCCAGTTCAACTTCGCCACGGCGATACAGGTCGTCGAAAATCTGTGAATCTACCTGACGCGGAAAAGAGCAGATCATTTTGTGTACGCGTCTGGCCTTCAACAGCGCCGCCAGACCGACTTCACCGTTGCCCGCATTATTATTGATGATGGTAAGGTCACGAGCGCCCTGCGCGATGAGCGCATCGATCAAGGTGGTGGGTTGTCCGGCGGTACCAAAGCCACCAATCATGATGGTGGCACCATCCGGGATCCCGGCGATGGCCTCCTCCAGCGAAGGCACACTTTTATCAATCATCAGCTCGCTCCTTGTAATGCGTATTTCGCACGTTTTTGCGTTGTTCGCACAAAATGTGACCCACTTAACGAAGTCAGGCAAGGGCGATAATCGAAATATGGTGCGATTATCGAACATCATTTATATTTGTACGAAGAATGTGATCCGTGGCGAACAACGAGAGGAAAACAGTGGAAAAACATCCTGATGACCGACTGAACAATGAGGCCGATCCGTTCAAGGGCGACCCTAACTATATGGCATCACTGGCGCGTGGGCTGGAGGTGATTCAGGCGTTTACGCCGCAACGGCGGGTGATGTCGATATCGCAGATTAGCCAGAAAACCGGGATCCCGCGCGCGGCGGTCAGACGCTGTCTGTATACGCTGGGAAAACTGGGTTTTGTCTATGCCGAAGATGGGAAAAATTTTGAATTACGCCCGCGGATCCTGGCGTTGGGACATGCTTACCTGGCCTCCACGCCGCTGGCGCGAGCCACTCAACCGGTTCTGAAGCATCTGAGCGAAATGCTCAATGAGTCCTGTTCCATCGCCACTCTCGACGGCGACGATATTTTGTATATCGCCCGCGCTTCCAGTTCACGCATCATGACCATCGATCTGGATATCGGCAGTCGACTGCCCGCGTGGTCTACCTCAATGGGTCGCGTACTGCTCAGCTATCTTTCTGAGGACAAACTGAACGATATGCTCGGGCGCATCACCATGATCCGCTACACCTCGCAGACCGTGGATTCCGTCCCCTCCCTGCGCGCCGAACTGAAGAAAGTGCGGCAACAGGGCTATGCGTTAAACGATCAGGAGCTGGAGATGGGGTTACGATCCATTGCTGTACCGCTGATGAACAGTCAGGGTCAGGTGCAGGCGGCGCTGAACGTGGGCGTACATGCCGGACAAGTGACGGCGGACGAGCTGCGCAGTCGGATACTGCCTGAACTACAAAAAGCCGCGCAGGAGTTGTCGCTCTTACTGCATTAACGGCTGCGCTTGGCGTGACGCTCCCAATTTTCCTGCTTCGCCTGTGCGGATTTGCGCAACGCCACGTAACACGCCCCGCTGCCGCCGTGATGCGGCAGCGCCGTGCAGTAGGCCTGAACGTCATCAAATTCAGTCAACCAGCGCGCCAGATAGCTGCGCACAATATTGGCATGCGCGTTATCGTCTCGCCCTTTACCATGAATGATCAGCACGTTACGCAAACCATCCTGTAACGACTGGAGAAGAAAGCTGAACAGTTGTTGACGGCAGGCTTCCACCGGTTGACGCAACAGATTCAGGCTCGCCTGCTGGCTGTATTTCCCCGCGCGCAGCTTATCGAGCACGCCCTGCTGCAACCCCTCCCGGCGAAACTCCAGCGGTTGCGCCAGCGGGACAACCTCCAGAAAACCGGTGGTGAGAAAATTATCAAGCTGGAGTGTATCTATACGTTGCGGGGTCCGCGCGTTGCGCACGGGTTGCCAGTGTACGTCGGCGCAACGTTTCAGCGGCTGAACATCCTCCATGGCGTCAAGAAATAACGATTTGTCGTCAAGGTTCATGCTGTGTCCTCCCGCTTTTTAAAGACAGCCATTATCATAGCCGCCCCCCCGGAGGGCGACAACGGTTTACAAATATTTCCAGTAAACATCCGCTTGTCACATACATTTGCTGTACTGATTGGCGCTGGTTTTACTCAGGGTAAAACAGTGCATCAGTACCGTTTAATCCGGTTGATTTAACTTAGATTTTCGTGAAATCAATCACTCCAGATTGCTGGCATAGTTAAACGGTTCTTGCTATAAGAAATTACCCGCACCTGGAAAAATAACGGGCATAGATGAAGGATAAACTGCTGTGTGTACTGTAGAGTCTGGCGGATGTCGACAGGCTCTATTTTTTTATCCCAAATCAGGGGTATAGCACTGCTGGCAATGACCATGATACGTTGGCGCCCCACCGACTGCATACCAAAGAGACAACCGATGCTGACACTACTGGAAGAGAAAATGATGACCCCGCTGGGGCCACTTTGGGTAATTTGCGACGAGCAGTTCAGGCTGCGCGCTATCGAGTGGGAACAGTACAGCGAACGCATGGTGCAACTGCTCGATATTCATTACCGCGTCGAAGGTTATACCCGCATCAGTGCGACCAATCCGGGCGGTCTGTGCGACAAACTTGCCGACTATTTTGCCGGTAACCTCAGCGCGATTGACGCACTGCCAACCGCCACCGGCGGCACCCCTTTTCAGCGGGAAGTCTGGCAGACGTTGCGGACTATCCCTTGTGGCCAGGTGATGCACTACGGTCAATTAGCTGAGCAACTGGGACACCCAGGTGCCGCGCGTGCGGTTGGCGCGGCGAACGGTTCGAACCCAATCAGTATTGTGGTGCCCTGCCACCGCGTTATCGGACGCAACGGCACCATGACCGGTTACGCCGGCGGCGTGCAGCGGAAAGAGTGGTTGTTGCGCCATGAAGGTTACCTGTTGCTGTAGTATCCAGGCAATTCGTGCCTTCTTGCTCACACTTTTACGTAAAGACGCCACACGGAAAGTATGGATTTTCAAAGAGATAGAAATAATTTATTCATACATTCCGGAATTATCCGCTATTGGGGTTACCTCAGACTTACGTGCTCACCAAAAAGATGTTAAAATTGACAAATATCAATTACGGCTTGAGCAGACCTATGATCCCGGAAAAGCGAATTATACGGCGCATTCAGTCTGGCGGTTGTGCTATCCATTGCCAGGATTGCAGTATCAGCCAGCTTTGCATCCCGTTCACACTTAACGAGCATGAGCTTGATCAGCTTGATAATATCATCGAGCGTAAAAAGCCGATCCAGAAAGGCCAGACGCTGTTTAAAGCGGGTGATGAGCTGAAATCGCTCTATGCCATTCGTTCCGGTACGATCAAGAGCTATACCATTACTGAACAAGGCGATGAGCAGATCACCGGCTTCCACCTTGCGGGCGATCTGGTCGGTTTCGACGCGATCGGTAGCGGCCATCATCCGAGTTTTGCGCAGGCACTGGAAACCTCAATGGTCTGTGAAATCCCGTTTGAGACACTTGATGATCTGTCCGGTAAAATGCCGAATCTGCGTCAGCAGATGATGCGTCTGATGAGTGGTGAGATCAAAGGCGACCAGGATATGATCCTGTTGCTGTCGAAGAAAAATGCGGAAGAGCGTCTGGCGGCATTTATCTATAATCTGTCTCGTCGCTTTGCGCAGCGTGGCTTCTCTCCACGTGAATTCCGTCTGACCATGACCCGTGGCGATATCGGTAACTACCTGGGCCTGACCGTTGAAACAATTAGCCGTCTGCTGGGTCGTTTCCAGAAGAGCGGAATGCTGGCGGTGAAAGGGAAATACATCACCATCGAAAACAGTGATGCGCTGGCAGTCCTCGCCGGACACACTCGCAACGTTGCTTAATCTTTCCGCAACCCTTCTGAAACCCTTCTGTCGAATCGTTAAATTTTCCTGATTTATTGATCTGACAGAAGGTTCTTCCCTGTTTCAATTCACATTCTTGGGTTACTCTTTTAATTACAAACTGCGATGACAGTTGTAAGGAGACCCTGTATGGCTATGTATCAAAACATGCTGGTGGTTATCGATCCTAATCAGGACGATCAACCTGCGTTACGGCGTGCGGTTTATTTGCATCAACGGATTGGTGGCAAAATTAAAGCCTTTTTGCCGATCTATGACTTTTCCTACGAAATGACCACCCTGCTGTCGCCCGATGAGCGTACGGCAATGCGTCAGGGCGTCATTAGTCAGCGGACGGCGTGGATACGCGAACAAGCAAAATACTACATCGAAGCAGGCGTTCCTGTTGACATTAAAGTGGTCTGGCACAACCGTCCTTTTGAAGCCATTATTCAGGAAGTGATCAGCGCCGGGCACGATCTGGTGCTGAAAATGGCGCACCAACATGACCGGCTGGAGGCGGTGATCTTTACTCCGACCGACTGGCATCTGCTGCGTAAATGCCCGAGCCCGGTGTGGATGGTGAAAGACCAACCCTGGCCGGAAGGTGGCAAAGCGCTGGTGGCGGTAAACCTCGCCAGTGAAGAGCCCTACCACAATGCACTGAATGAAAAACTGGTGAAAGAGACGCTGCAACTCGCCGAGCAGGTCAACCATACTGAGGTACATCTGGTCGGAGCCTACCCCGTCACCCCTATCAATATCGCGATTGAATTGCCGGAATTTGATCCCAGCGTCTACAACGATGCGATTCGCGGTCAGCATCTGCTGGCAATGAAAGCGCTGCGGCAAAAATTCAGTATCGACGAGAAAGTCACACACGTTGAGAAAGGATTACCAGAAGAGGTGATCCCTGATTTAGCAGAGCATCTGCAGGCGGGGATTGTGGTTCTGGGTACAGTGGGCCGCACGGGAATTTCCGCTGCCTTCCTGGGGAATACGGCAGAACAGGTCATCGATCATCTGCGTTGTGACCTGCTGGTCATCAAACCCGATCAGTACCAGACGCCCGTTGAACTGGACGACGAAGAAGACGACTAACATGTCGTGAGAGAAGCCAAAGGCCCGATTAATCGGGCCTTTTCTTTTAGTGTTTGTCTTCGCCGCCGAGAAAGTAAATTCCCAACGGGATGGCCAGCAGCACGGTGAAAACCAAGCTATAGACGAAAATCATTGATGACTGAATGATATACATCGACGTCGTCCAGTCAGAAAGCGGAATGTCATACTGTTCAATCACCCCGCCGATCGTGGCGCGCGTGACAACCGATGCGGCAATAATAAACACGCCCAGCAGGCAGAGCAGAAACTTTTTGCCCTTCGCCGTCTTCAGCTTTTCCATTATCATCATAGTGTCCTTCTGTTACCAAACTTTTGTTACCTTGGCGCAACAATACCATGACAACATGAAAAAGTCTGCATCAGTTCCCCTGACAAATCCGTCACATTGAAAGCTTCTTTGTGTAAAAACGCTGAAAGCGCTATTTATTACCCCTTTTTATTGATGACTTGAATGTTTATCCTGAGTACCATTAGTAAGTTACAGGTTATTTCTTGTCATTTCAGAGGTAGCGGAAAGCCGGGGATAAATATGTTTGCAGAGCTGTTCGTCAAAAACATCTTCAATCTGACGGTTATTTTGAGTAGCGTCTTTAGCTTAATCCTGATGAATGTTTTCTTTCGTCATGCACATAAACGCAAGAAAGGGTTTATCTTCCATACGGCTCAGTTTCTTATTTATGCGCTGATTATCGGTACATTAGGGCGCATCGCTAATACCGTTATTACTCATTATAATATCAGTGCAGTTTCTTCCAGCATTATCGACTTTGTCTGTACGTCGTTGATCGCCCTGATTCTGACCATAAAACTGTTTCTGGTGATTAATCAGTTTGAAAAATCGCAGATTAAAAAAGGGCGAGACGTCACCAGCGCCCGGATCTTATCGCGGATTATCAAAATCACCCTCATTGTCGTCATTATTTTGCTTTATGGCGAACACTTCGGCATGAGCCTGTCTGGATTACTCACCTTTGGCGGTATCGGCGGCATCGCCGTGGGTATGGCAGGGAAAGATATCCTGAGTAATTTCTTTTCCGGCATTATGCTTTATTTTGATCGCCCATTCAGTATCGGCGACTGGGTGCGTTCCCCGGATCGTAATATTGAAGGCACCGTGGCGGAAATTGGCTGGCGGATGACCAAAATCACCACCTTTGATCATCGTCCGTTATACGTTCCTAACTCTGTCTTTTCCTCGATTAGCGTAGAGAATCCCGGCCGGATGAGCAACCGTCGAATCAACACGGTTGTCGGGTTACGTTACGAAGATGCCAGTAAAGTGGGTACGATCGTCAATGCCATTCGGCAAATGCTACAAACCCATGCCGATATCGATCAGCAACAAACGCTGCTGGTCTATTTTAACGGTTTTGGTGACTCTTCATTAAATATTATGGTGTATTGTTTTACCCGCACAACGGTCTGGGAAGAGTGGTTAGCGGTTCAGCAACAGGTTTATCTGAACATTATTGATATTGTGCAGAGCCATGGCGCTGATTTCGCCTTCCCGAGCCAGACACTCTATCTCAATAATAACAGTCAGGGTTAAAATAAAACCTCTCTGCTCTACATGTGCTAGCCTCAGGACATATTTACCTGAGGCACCTTACTCAGACAATGCGTTATTATCCGCTCACTCAACAATTTCGATAAAATTCCCGTCCGGATCTTTGATGACCGCTTCATAATAACCGTCACCGGTCGTGCGCGGTGGTGAAACCAGAATCCCCTGCGCCCGCGCTTTTTTTGCCAGCGCATCCACTTTTTTAGCACTGCCAACCGCGATCGCCAGATGCACCCACCCGATCGTATGGTTATCCGGTCGCAGGGAACGCAGTCCCGGTTTCGTCATCAGTTCAATCGCAATATCCTCACCGATGCGTACAAAGTAAGATTCGAATCCAGGGTTGTTCTTGCTGATGTATTTCTCATTAAGCGTCCCGCCAAAAAAATCTGCCCAGAAACGCGCCTGCGCTTCCAGTTCCGTGGTCCAGAGCGCCATATGTGCGATTTTCATGTTTCACCTCGTTTCAACCCGTCAGAATGTTGACAGCATCGTCCGTTTTGCCCGATCATGCGCTATATTGCTCGATGATATGGTTTTCAGGATTTATTATGCTTGATTATGCAGCTTTCCCGGAACAACGACAAGCCCTGATTCAGCAGATCCTGCAGGAGAATGGGCGCGTGGTATGCAGTGACCTCGCCTCCCGGCTGAACGTGTCGGAGCACACAATTCGCCGCGATCTTCATGAACTCAGCAAAGAAGGCATCTGCAAGAAAGTCTATGGTGGCGCGGTAATGATGCTGCCGGAATCGGGTGACTATTCGCTCCGCAAAACGAAGAAGCCCGATCAAAAGAGCGGCATCGCGCAAAAATGTGCACGACTGGTCAAATCCGGTAGCTGTATTTTTATCGACACTGGCACGACCAACCTGGCGATGGCGGAGGCGCTTCCGGCAGAACTTTCTCTGACCGTGGTGACCAACTCGCCAGAAATCGCTGCCGTACTGTTAAAAAAACCTCTGTATGACGTCATCATGCTCGGCGGTCAGCTGCAGCGCTCTTCGGGTGGTTGCGTCGGCGCATCGGCGATCGCGCAGGTTCAGGGAATGTTATTCGACCAGGGATTTATCGGCGGCTGTGCGATGGCACCGGAATCGGGTCTGACCGGCTTTGATTACGCCGATTGTGAATTCAAACGCGCAGTGCTCCGGCAGTGCAATGAGACCATTGTCGCGCTGACGGCGGACAAGATCCCTGCCATGGCTCGCTATGTGGTCGCCCAAAGTAGTGAGATCGATGTCATTGTGGTTGAAGCGAATATCAGCAAGGAGTACTGCGAGGCGTTTCGCGAACATGATATTCGCATTTATACAGTGTGATCAGCAGGCGCGTTCCCGCGCCCGCTGACGGATGGTTAATGCTTGATGATATACATGGTCCGGCTGTAGGCCACGTCTTCCGGGTTCATGATGGGATACCCTTTCAGCCACGGCTTGATTAAGCGCCCGTTGGTGTACTGATAAATTGGCGCGATCGGTGCCTGTTCCATAAGGATTTTTTCCGCCGCATTATAGTCCGCGTTACGCGCTTTATCAGTGTTTTCCATCGTCGCCTGAGTAATGACTTTGTCATACGCCGGGTCGTTAAAACGGGAAATATTGCCGGAGTGTGTCGAGGTCAACAGCGACAGGAAGGTGGAAGGCTCGTTGTAGTCCCCCACCCAGGAAGCGCGAATCACATCAAAGTTCCCGGTGTTGCGGCTGTCGATGTAGGTTTTCCACTCCTGGTTTTGCAGCTTCACATCCACACCTAAGTTTTTCTTCCACATCGAGGCCACCGCGATGGCGATCTTCTGGTGGTTCTCCGAGGTGTTGTACAGCAGCGTCAGATTAAGCGGCTTCTGCGGACCGTATCCCGCCGCGCGCAATAGCGTTTTCGCCTGGGCGTTCAGCTCTTCCTGACTCATTTGCTCAAAAGGTGATGGCTCAGGTGTAAAGCCGGCAGTGACGTCCGGCGTAAAATGCCAGGCCGGTTTTTCCCCGGTTCCCAACACTTTCTCCGCCATAATGCGTCGGTCAATGGTCATGCTCAGCGCCAGACGTACGCGGGAATCCGCCGTTGGCCCTTTTTGCGTATTAAAGGCGTAGTAATAGGTTCCCAGCTGCGGTGGCGTATAGACCTGTCCCGGAATGTCCTTCAACAGCTTCTGGTACATATTTTTTGGGAACGACTCGGTGATGTCGATATCCCCTGCAAGGTATCGTTTGGTGGCTGAGGACTCCTGATTAATCGGCAGGAAGGTCACTTTTTGCAGCACCGTTTTTCCGTTATCCCAGTACTGGGTATTTGGAACCACCACCAGCTTTTCATTCACCACGCGATCCTGCAGCACATAGGCACCGTTACCCACCAGATTGCCCGGCTTGGTCCAGTCTTTACCACTTGCCACGTTGGCTTTTTGCACCGGATAGAATGCAAAGCTGGCGGTGAGATTGGCGAACCACGGTAGCGGCTTATCCAGTTGCACTCTCAGGGTACGAGCGTCAATGGCGGTCACGCCGAGCTTATCGGGCGTCGCTTTGCCATCAATAATCGCCTGGGCGTTATTGACCCCAGCCAGCGCGGCAAACCAGGCAAAGGGCGACAGCGTTTTCGGGTCCACCAGACGTTGCCAGCTATAGACAAAATCCTGCGCCGTCACCGGTGTGCCATCTGACCAGCGCGCATTATCCCGCAGCGTAAACGTCCAGATTCGATTGTCGTTGCTTTTCCACTGTGTGGCGACGCCAGGCACGATTTCGCCCTTCTCGTTCTGGTTCACCAGTCCTTCGAACAGGTCGCGAATAACCTGAATTTCCGGCAGCCCAACGGCTTTTGCCGGATCAAGCGTTGCCGGTTCATCTTTTATATGACGAACCAGCTCCTGCTTCTCTGCCAGTACCGTTCCGCTGGGAACATCCGCAGCATATGACAAAGAAATGCTGCTAACCAACAGCGCACAACAGGTTACTGAAACGGAGTGCTTCATAGAGTCCCCTCAATCCGGCTTATTCACGATGGCGTAATTATTTGTTTCGCATGAAGGAAATGCAAACATCTTCCTGCAGAAAGTTGATATTACGACTAAAAATCTGTGCGTGCGAAAACGATTTGATTATCGGCCAGATTTGCACAACACTGCGAGTAATAATCCCTGAATTCAGAGACGCTTATGACCGTTACCCGCCCTCGGGCACAGCGCGGCGCCTTTCCGCCAGGAACCGAACATTATGGCCGTTCGTTGTTGGGTGCTCCACTGATCTGGTTTCCGGCAGCCGTCGCCAGTCGCGACAGTGGTTTGATTATCGCGGGAACGCACGGCGACGAAAACGCATCGGTAGTCACGCTGTCCTGCGCACTGCGCACGCTGACGCCTTCGCTGCGCCGCCACCATGTGATCCTCGCGGTAAACCCGGACGGCTGTCAGTTGGGTTTGCGTGCGAACGCTAACGGCGTCGATCTCAATCGCAATTTTCCATCCGCAAACTGGAAAGCTGGAGAGACGGTTTATCGCTGGAACAGCGCGGCAGAAGCGCGTGACGTGGTGTTGTTGACGGGAGAGCATCCGGGTTCAGAACCGGAAACTCAGGCGTTATGTCAGCTCATTCACCGCATTCACCCCGCGTGGGTGGTCTCCTTCCATGACCCGCTGGCCTGTATTGAAGATCCCAGAAGCAGTGAACTTGGTGAATGGCTGGCGCAGGCTTTCGAACTGCCGCTGGTGACAAGCGTAGGTTATGAGACGCCCGGCTCTTTCGGCAGTTGGTGTGCAGATCTGAATTTACACTGCATCACGGCAGAATTCCCGCCGATCTCATCAGATGAGGCCAGCGAGAAATATCTACAGGCGATGTCCACGCTTCTGCGCTGGCATCCTAAAGATGAAGTTGTCCGGTCGTAAAGTGCAGTGCGGGCTCTACATCGACCGCCAGCCAGGTGGGGCCATCAAGATCGGCAAAGCTGACCTGCGGCGTCAGCGGTAATGCGGCAGAAATAGCCCGTGACGTGCAAAGCATGCAGCCCAGCATCAACGCAAAGCCTTGTTCGCGGGCGTCGGTAGCCAGCGCCAGTGCCTCGGTCAGTCCACCGGTTTTGTCCAGCTTGATATTGACCATTTCATAGCGCCCATGCAGCGCTTTCAGGCTGCTACGGGTATGGCAGCTCTCATCCGCGCAGACCGGCAGCGGATGGATGAAATTTTCCAGCGCCGCGTCATCCTGCGCCGGAAGCGGTTGTTCCAGCATCGCCACGCCGAGATCGGCTAACAGCTGGCAGCGGGCCGCCAGCCCTTCCGCCCGCCATGACTCATTGGCATCGACAATCAGAGTCGCCTCCGGTACCGCCGACCGAATCGCCACCATCCGCTCGCTGATCAGCCGATCGTCCAGTTTTACCTTCAGTAGTCTGGCTCCCGCTTCCCACAGCGCTGCCGCACTGCCTGCCATTTGTTCCGGAGTGCCAATCACCACGGTTTGTGCCGTGGCGATTGTCGTCGGCAGCGCCACGTTGAGGGTTTCGGTCAGCGTTTGCTGCTGCTGGCGTGCCTGCAGATCCCACAGCGCGCAGTCCACCGCGTTGCGGGCCGCGCCTGCGGGGAGCAGTTTTTGCAACGCTTCCCGGGTTAGTCCCTTTTCCAGTTGCGGGACAATGCTCATGATCTGCGCCATCACGGAGGCATCGCTTTCCCCGTAGCGTGGATAAGGCGTGCACTCGCCCGTCCCTTTGACCCCCTCTTCTTCCAGTTCAACCACCACGACACGCGCCTCACTGCGGCTGCCACGGGCAATCACAAAGGGGGTATGTAACGGCCAGCCTTCCTCATATACCTTCACAGATCGCATTCATTCTCCTTAAACCATGACGTGGTGGTTTGTGCGCTACAGCGAAATAGCGTTTGCCGTGTTATCGGCTGTTGGCATAAACTAGCTGTGACGTTAACTATATGTAAACAGGAAGATAACTATGTCACAAACCGTTCATTTCCAGGGCAACCCGGTTGCAGTCGCCAACTCCATTCCTCAAGCGGGTAGCAAAGCGCAGCCTTTTACCCTCGTGGCAAAAGATCTGTCTGACGTCGCACTGAGCCAGTTTGCAGGCAAACGCAAAGTGCTGAATATTTTCCCAAGCATCGATACCGGCGTTTGCGCGGCATCGGTACGTAAGTTTAACCAACTGGCCACCGAAATCGACAACACCGTCGTACTGTGTGTGTCTGCAGACCTGCCGTTTGCCCAGTCCCGCTTCTGCGGCGCAGAAGGTCTGAGCAACGTTATCACGCTGTCCACGCTGCGTAACGCTGAGTTCCTGAAAAACTACGGCGTTGAAATCACTGAAGGCCCGCTGAAAGGCCTGGCCGCTCGCGCGGTGGTGGTTCTGGATGAAAATGACAACGTCATCTTCAGCCAACTGGTGAATGAGATCACCAACGAACCTGACTATGCTGCCGCGCTGGAAGTGCTGAAAGCGTAAGTTATATCGTCATACAAAAATGCCTCCGAAATGGAGGCATTTCTTTACTCTTCGCCCTTCTTCTGGTTCAGACCATACTCACGCAGTTTATTGGCAATCGCGGTATGAGAAACCCCGAGGCGTTTCGCCAGCTTACGCGTACTGGGATAACTGCGGTAAAGCTGGGTTAACACCGAGCGTTCAAAACGGCTGGTAATATCATCCAGTGAACCTTCCATTGCATCTTCGCCCACCGCAACCGTCGTCGCATCGTAGTCAGGCAGCAAAATATCCTGTGGTCGAAGTTCGTAACCTTCCAGTTGCGTCAACGCCCGGTAGACGGCATTTTTCAGCTGACGCACGTTGCCAGGCCAACCGTAGCGGGTCAATACCGTACTGAGATCGGCCGCCAGTTTGGGACGCGGCACGCCCTGCTCATCGGCAAAACGCGCCACAAACAGTTCGGTCAACGGCATAATATCTTGCGGACAATCGCGCAGCGGCGGCAGATTCAGCGTCAGCACATTAAGTCGATAATAGAGATCTTCGCGGAACAGCCCTTTCTGCACCAGTTCGACGAGATTCTTTTGCGTTGCACAGATCACGCGCACATCGACATGCACCTCATGATCTTCCCCCACCCGACGGAACGTACCGTCATTGAGGAACCGCAGTAGCTTGGTCTGCATGCGCGGCGACATTTCACCAATCTCATCAAGCAGTACCGAACCGCCGTTCGCCTGCTCGAAGAAACCTTTTTTACCTTCTGGCGCATGACCGAACAGTTCGCTTTCCACCGCATCTTCAGGGATCGACGCGCAATTGAGCGCCAGATACGGTTTACCCGCGCGCGGGCTGGCCTGATGACAGGCATGGGCAAACAGATCCTTACCGGTGCCGGTATCACCGGTGATCAGCAACGGCGCACTCAGCATCGCCAGTTTGCGCGCCTGTTCTACAACGTGTTTCATTTTGCCGCTGACGGCGATGATCTGGCTAAAAGCGCTGACATCCTGGGTCGCCAGATTCTGCAACTGACGCCCCATCCGGATGGTTGAGCGCAACATCACCACCGCGCCGGTGAGCATGGTTTCGTCGGTTTCCCCTTGCAGATAAACCGGCGTGATTTCCATCAGGAAGTTCTGCCCGTTGATCACCACATGTTCGCTATGGGAAGCCTGTGGATTACCCTCCAGCCAGCGCTGGAAGTTAAAACCGTTAATCAGTTGTGCGGCGGTGTGATTGCGCATCCGCTCCGGATTGAGTGCAAAAAGCTGGCAACTTGCCGGGTTCGCCATCTCAATCTTGCTTTTCAGATCCAGGGACAGGACAGGTTCAGGCAGTGCCGCAAGCAGCGCGCTAAGCGCCAGATGCTCACGCTCTGACGGCATCCACGGCACGGTGCGTACGTCGGTGACGCCCGCAATGCGGCGAATTTCCGCCATCAAACTGCTGAAGTTAGTGAACTCCAGTTCGGCAAAGTTAAGGTAAATTCGCCCGATGGGGTCAATCTCGATACCGCGCAAATCGATGCTGCGTAGCACCAGTAAATCGAGTAATTCGCGAGTCAGACCAAGTCGGTCTTCACAAAAGACTTCCAGACGCATGGGGGACCTTCACCAGAATAATGAGCTATAGATAAGATGATAAGCCAGGAATGGGGAAGCAGGAAGGATTCTGTCAACAAATATTGACAGCATGACGGAAAAACAGGCGTTTCGGCGTAAAGTTACGCGGTCAACGCCTGCGGTAATATTACTTTTCTCGCGGGGAGCCGTTTTTCTGCACTGTCTCTTTAAGCTGCCCGATCAGTTGACGCCGGAAATCTCCCAGACGCGGTTTGTCATCATCCAACCACGGCAACGGGCGGCAAAGTTCCATCGCTTTGATCCCCAGTCGTGCGGTTAACAGCCCCGCGCCGATTCCCTGCGCAGCACGGGTCGACAGGCGCGCGGCGAGATCCTGCGACATCCAGTCCATCCCCACTTCCCGCACCAGTTCGCTGGCCCCGGCGAAAGCGATGTTGAGCAGCACCAGACGGAACAGACGCAGACGGCTGTAATAGCCCAGTTCAATGCCGTACAGCGTGGCGATGCGGTTAATCAGTCGCAAATTACGCCAGGCAATAAATGCCATATCCACCAGCGCCAGCGGGCTGACTGCGATCATCAGCGTCGACTCCGCCGCCGAACGACTGATTTCGCGCCGTGCCTGGGCATCCAGCACCGGTTGAACCAGATGGGCATACAGGCTAACCACTTCGCGGTCATTTTGCGTTTCGTGAATCGAGGCATACCAGCGCTGCAACGCCGGATGCGACTGGTCGATTCCGGCCTGCTGCGCCAGCTTTTCACAAAACGCCCGCCCTTTCCCGGCACCATGACTGTGCAGCAGGTCACGCGCTTCATCGCGTTCGTGAGCACGCTGACGCAAACGCCACAGACGTCGCCATTCGGTTGCCACCGATCCGACTCCCGCCCCGATAATTAGCGCCCCGGCCGCGCAACCCCCGAGCGCCACCCAGTCCTGGGTTTGCCAGGCGTTCATTGTCCACTGTACACCTTGTCCAACCACGCTTACGCCGAACAGCGCCAGGCCGCCCATCACCATCTTGCGCCACAGACTGCGCTTCGGGCGCAGTGCCGCGTCAATCACCGCTTCGGCTTGCCCCTCTTCTTCCAGTGGTTCATCAACGGTGGCCGGGGCAAAGGACTGGGCTTGCGTCTCACTAAACGTTTGTTGCGCTTTAAAGGCCGGGTTCTGCTCGACTTCAAGCGGACCGGCGAAATCAATCCGCGGTTTTATCGGTTCGCTCATCGCAATTTATCTCCTATTAAAAACTCCAGCGCGGCATCCAGACGAATGTGCGGCAATGGCTTATCGACGTCCATTTTTTGCGGTCGAAAGGCTTCAAACTGAAATCCCTGGCGGTCCCAGAACGCCTGTCCCGGCAGTCGCGCTGGTACTTCGCCGGGGTAGACCGTCAGCGGCGAGCCATCGCTTAAGCGATTTCCGCGCAGCGCCGGGATCTTCTCGCCGTTAACATCAATCAACCCGCTGGTGGTTGCCTGGACGGAAGCCAGCCCCAGACAATCCATGCTGATCCCTTCAAACGCCGCGTTCTGCCAGGCATCCTGAATCAACTGTTGCAGCAGCGACACCATATTGGCGTGCTGATCGATCGTCACGTGGTCCGCTTTGGTGGCAGCAAACAGCAACTTGTCGATCACCGGCGAGAACAGCCGACGAAACAGCGTACGCTGACCATAATGGAAACTTTGCATCAGTTGGGTTAAGGCGAGGCGCATGTCGTTGAATGCCTGCGGCCCGCTGTTGAGCGGTTGCAGGCAATCCACCAGCACAATCTGGCGGTCGAAACGCAGAAAGTGGTTCTTATAGAACCCCTTCACCACCTTTTCGCAGTAATAGTTAAAGCGTTCGCGCAGCATCCCGGCGTTAGTATGCTTGTCCGCCTGAGCCAGTTTTGATTCACCCCACGCGTCCACATCCGGCCAGGGGAAAAATTGTAACGCTGGCGCGCCGGCCATATCACCAGGCAGAACGAACCGCCCCGGCTGGATGAAATGCAGTCCCTGCTGTTTACACTGATGCAAATAGTCCGTCCACGCTGCTGCGATATCGGCCAGGCGGTTCTCATCGGCGGTTGCCAGCGGATCCAGCCCTTGCGTCAGTTGTCGCCATTTCGCCGACCATTCCGCCCGCTGCCCGGTAAGCAACCCGGTCATCTGCCGTGACCAGCTCAGATAATCCTGCGCCAGCATCGGCAGATCGAGCAGCCATTCGCCTGGATAATCAACAATCTCCAGATACAACGTCGACGTCTCTTTGAAGTGACGCAGCAGCGAGTCATTGGATTTATAACGTAGCGCCAGGCGAATTTCGCTGACCCCGCGGGTGGGTGTCGGCCAGGTCGGTGGATCGCCATACAGCTGGGCCAGCCCTTCATCGTAAGTAAAGCGAGGAATACCAAAATCGCGCTGCGGAACGCGTTTCACCCCGAGCAGGCGCTCCTCGCGGACCGCGCTGAGCAGCGGCAGTCGCGCCCCGGCGTGAATATTCAGTAACTGGTTAACCATTGCGGTAATAAATGCGGTTTTTCCGCTCCGGCTCAACCCGGTGACCGCGAGGCGAAAATGTCGGTCTACGCCGCGATTAACCAGCGCATTGAGTTCATTGGTGAGTCTCTTCATCGCCATCCCGTTATGCCTGAAGACCAGAAAAAAGTATAACGCATACCCTGTAATGTGGGGTCAGGTCGTTGATTATCAACCGTGTTGTGTTGGGGGGGATCACCCGATTACCCCCTTTAAGGGAAAATCTGGCAAGCCGCAATAAAGCCGCAATTAACGTGCTAAGCAGCGTTCAAAAGCAGCGCGTACGCTTTCATAACGATCTCTTGAGTGCATTAGCTGTTCCCAGATCGAGTTATGACCAGCTCCAGGGATCGTGAGAAGTTTCTTTCGACAAGCGCGCGTTGCCGACGAGACCAGTTTATTCGGGATCTCAGCGGGAATGATGGCGTCATTTTCGGCGGCAATAACCAGCAAATCACCGGTAAATTCAGCGGCAATAGCCCAGGCATCCGTCGCTTCCCAACTGCGATCCTGGCGTATGATGGCCGAAAAATCGGGGCCGAATTTAACCGGATACGCGGACGTTGCATAAACACCCGGCACCATCAGAATCAGCGAACGCAGCGGAACCACTTTACTGAGTTGAAGCGCATTGTATGCCCCCATGCTGACGCCCACACAACCGGTATAAATCTGCCCCTGGAAATCCATCACCGCCTTTGCCTGCTGGGTGCGGCTAAACAGCGAGGAATTGTGAATGTCGCCGCCGGTTTCTCCATGACCTAAAAAATCGAATATCGTCGTTCCAAAACCTGACGCATCCAACATAACGCGATACTTGTGGAAAATGGTTCTGTCTTTCCCGCCGCCGTGTAGCATCAGGATATGCCCATTGCGGCCAGACGTACTTTCAGCGTAAAGCGTTTCGCCCTGAAAAGGCACCAGGAAAGAGTGGCTTTGCATCATGAGTGTCGCGTTATTAAAGGATGGGGTATCAGGTTTTATCAAACCCGATAACCTCATGCAATGTCTGGGTCTACAATCAATCTGAAGTGGCAGGTTCAGACTGCCCAACAATCGACGTTGTGGGTTGTCACGGATAAAGACAATATAAGTGATTCGAAAGCTGCGGCAATTAATTGCCAGAATAGCGTTTTGAGAGTTTTGCCGCCATGCGGCTTAAAAATGGCTCCAGTGCCAGCGCCAGCAACATTTTCAGCGGGCGGCGGGCGACGGATTTCACCGCCCACCCGGCGACACCCGCCGGGCCGTAGCGCAGTGCGGTCAGAAGCACCAACTTACCTGCTATTTTCATACCGGGTTTTACCTTTTGCCCGGCGCGTTGCCAGCGATTATTCATCTCAGCCCTCTTTAATGACTTACAACTGACGGAACCGACTACGCAAGGTAAACGTGTCCGAGGTGACATAACGCTCCATTTCACGTAAGCGTTTCTCCCCTGCCGCCAGCTCTTTATCGACGATATCTAACAGCTCGCCGCTGGACGGTTGTTGCTCGCCTGCGGCAAGGTTGTCCGGCATCGGATCGAGCACAAACGCCAGAATGATGTAGGCGACCAGGGTGAAAAAGGCCAGCCCGAAGAAGATCGACAACACCACTAAAATACGCACCAGTTTTACTGGTACATCAAGATATTGCGCGATCCCCGCGCACACACCCCGCACCATACCTTGCTGCGGAATGCGCCATAATTTTTTGTTCAGATCAATACCGCCCATTAGCGATCCCTCCAGTTCGGATGTTCCGCATCGAGAATATCTTCCAGCGCCTGGATACGTTCACGCATGCGCTGCGCGTCATCGGTCAACTGAACTAAACGTTGCTGTTCGCTTTGCGATAACTCACCGCGACTGGAACGGTTGCTGTAATGCAGCCATAACCAAATCGGTAGCACAAACAGCACGAAGATGGTTAACGGAATGGCCAGAAATAGCGCGCTCATGAGGTCTCCTTACAGGTGATGAGCGGCGGCGCGTTCGGGCACCGCCAGTTATTATTATTGCTTGTCTTGCTGCATTTTGGCTTTCAGTTGCGCCAGTTGTTCGCTGATTTCATCGTCCGCTTTCAGGTCGGCAAACTGCTGATCCAATGTCTTCTGTTTGCCAAAATTGTGGCTTTCCGCTTCAGCTTCCATGTGGTCAATGCGACGCTCGAAAGATTCAAAACGTGCCATTGCTTCATCCAGCTTACCGCTGTCCAGTTGACGACGCACGTCACGGGATGAGCTCGCCGCCTGATGACGCAGTGTCAGTGCCTGCTGACGGGCGCGGGTTTCGCTGAGTTTGTTTTCCAGCTCGCCAATCTCTTTCTTCATGCGCGTCAGCGTATCGTCCACCAGCGTCACTTCATGCTCCAGATTGCCAATCAGGTCGGTCAGCTTCTGTTTCTCGATCAGTGCGGCTCGAGCCAGATCGTCTTTCTCTTTACGCAGTGCAAGTTCGGCTTTCTCCTGCCACTCTGACTGCTGAGCCGTCGCCTGTTCGATGCGACGTGATAACTGTTTCTTTTCCGCCAGCGCACGTGCCGAGTTGGAACGTACTTCAACCAGCGTATCTTCCATTTCCTGAATCATCAGACGAACCAGCTTCTGCGGATCTTCCGCTTTCTCAAGCAGTGCGTTGATGTTGGCATTCACGATGTCGGCGAAACGAGAAAAAATACCCATAATTCTATCCTCACATTTTTCTGATGTCGGGCGATGCCCTGCTGATTCTCTAATACAATCTGCGTGCCAACTTTTTAATCCTTTGATTTATCATGATATGTACAGTTTTACCTCAGCGAGAAAACAGGGTAAAGTGGTGAAATACACTAACATGTGGCGAAATTCATCATGGCTGAATACAAAGATAATCTGTTAGGGGAAGCCAACAGCTTTCTGGAGGTACTGGAGCAGGTTTCCCGTCTTGCCCCCCTGGACAAACCGGTATTGATCATCGGCGAGCGCGGAACCGGCAAGGAACTGATTGCCAACCGCCTGCATTATCTCTCCTCTCGCTGGCAGGGACCGTTTATTTCGCTTAACTGCGCGGCGCTGAATGAAAACCTGCTCGACAGCGAACTGTTCGGCCATGAAGCCGGTGCCTTTACCGGTGCGCAAAAACGCCATCCAGGGCGCTTTGAACGGGCCGACGGCGGCACGCTGTTTCTGGATGAACTCGCTACCGCGCCGATGCTGGTGCAGGAGAAGTTGCTCAGAGTGATTGAATACGGTGAACTCGAGCGCGTCGGCGGCAGTCAACCGTTGCAGGTGAATGTGCGTCTGGTTTGCGCCACCAATGCGGATCTTCCGGCGATGGTCAACGAAGGCACCTTCCGCGCGGATCTGCTGGACCGTCTGGCGTTCGACGTAGTGCAACTGCCACCGCTGCGCGAACGTCAAGCCGATATCATGCTCATGGCAGAACACTTTGCCATTCAGATGTGCCGTGAAATTCGCCTGCCGCTGTTTCCTGGGTTTACGCCGCATGCGAGAGAGACACTGCTGAACTACGGCTGGCCGGGGAATATCCGCGAACTAAAGAACGTGGTCGAACGCTCGGTATACCGGCACGGCACCAGTGAGGCCCCGCTGGATGAGATTGTGATCGACCCATTTAAACGCCACGTGCCAACGCCCCTCGTCGCAGACACCGCAGAAACGGGTCCCTCGCTGCCCCTCGATTTACGCGAATTTCAGCAACAGCAGGAAAAAACGCTACTGCAATCGAGCCTGCAACAGGCAAAATTTAACCAGAAGCGGGCGGCGGAATTGCTGGGGCTGACCTATCACCAGTTGCGCGCATTGCTCAAAAAACATCAGATTTAGCGCTTCCCACCCCCCGATTGCGCATATTTACGCCAGTTGCCCGCAGACATTTGTACCTGGCGGGCGATAGTGCGATACACTTTGCAAATCGTACCTAAAAACCTTAAAAATTATGCGCCTGGTTTTATCGTCTCTGATCGTGATGGCTGGACTTCTGAGTGGTCAGGCCACTGCTGCGCCTGAAACCGCCCCGCGTGAAGATATTCGTGACAGTGGCTTTGTCTATTGCGTGAGTGGGCAGGTCAACACCTTTAATCCGCAAAAAGTGAGCAGTGGGCTGATTGTCGACACCCTTGCCGCCCAGCTCTATGATCGGCTGCTGGATGTCGATCCCTATACCTACCGTCTGGTCCCGGAACTGGCAGAAAGTTGGGAGGTGCTGGATAACGGGGCAACTTATCGCTTCCATCTGCGCCGCGACGTGGCGTTTCAAAAAACGGACTGGTTTACCCCCTCGCGTAAACTGAATGCCGACGACGTGGTCTTTACCTTTCAACGCATTTTCGATCGCAAACATCCGTGGCATAACGTCAACGGCGGCAATTTCCCCTATTTCGACAGTCTTCAGTTCGCCGATAACGTGCAAAGCGTGCGTAAGCTCGACAATAACACCGTGGAATTTCGCCTGACGAAACCGGACGCCTCTTTCTTGTGGCATCTGGCAACTCACTATGCGTCTGTGATGTCGGCTGAATATGCGGAGCAACTGACTAAACAGGATCGCCAGGAACAGCTTGACCGCCAGCCGGTGGGTACCGGCCCGTTCCAGCTTTCCGAGTATCGCGCCGGGCAATATATCCGTTTGCAGCGTCATGACAAATTCTGGCGCGGTAAACCACTGATGCCGCAGGTCGTGGTGGATCTGGGATCCGGCGGAACCGGACGCTTATCGAAACTGCTCACCGGCGAATGTGACGTGCTGGCCTGGCCTGCCGCTAGCCAGTTGACGATCCTGCGTGACGACCCGCGCCTGCGTCTGACACTGCGTCCGGGGATGAACATCGCTTACCTGGCCTTTAATACCGACAAGCCGCCGCTGAATAATCCGGCGGTTCGTCACGCCCTGGCGCTGGCAATCAATAATCAGCGTCTGATGCAGTCTATCTATTACGGCACGGCGGAAACGGCCGCCTCTATTTTACCTCGCGCCTCGTGGGCGTATGACAACGAGGCTAAAATAACAGAATACAATCCGGCTAAGTCCCGTGAGCAGCTCAACGCGCTGGGGCTGGAGAATCTGACGCTGCGACTGTGGGTGCCAACCAGTTCCCAGGCGTGGAACCCCAGCCCGCTAAAAACCGCTGAGCTTATCCAGGCGGATATGGCGCAGGTTGGTGTGAAAGTGGTGATTGTACCGGTTGAAGGTCGTTTCCAGGAGGCGCGGTTGATGGATATGAACCATGATCTGACGTTGTCCGGTTGGGCAACCGACAGTAACGATCCGGACAGTTTCTTTCGCCCGTTACTCAGTTGCGCGGCTATCAATTCGCAGACCAACTTAGCGCACTGGTGCGATCCGGAGTTTGACAACGTGCTGCGCAAAGCGCTCTCTTCTCAGCAACTTTCCGCGCGTATTGATGCGTATGATGAAGCGCAGAATATCCTTGCCAAAGAGTTGCCGATCCTGCCACTCGCCTCGTCACTGCGCCTGCAAGCCTATCGCTATGACATTAAAGGTCTGGTGCTGAGTCCGTTTGGTAATGCATCTTTCGCCGGCGTGTCGCGCGAAAAAAACGATGAGGTGAAAAAACCATGATTATCTTCACCCTGCGTCGTTTGCTGTTGCTGATGATTACCCTGTTTTTTCTGACCTTTATCGGCTTCAGCCTCAGCTATTTTACCCCGCATGCCCCGCTACAAGGCGCATCGTTGTGGAATGCATGGGTGTTCTGGTTCAATGGCCTCATCCACTGGGACTTTGGCGTCTCCAGCATCAACGGACAGCTCATCTCGGAACAGCTCAAAGAGGTGTTCCCGGCCACCATGGAACTGTGCACGCTGGCGTTCGGCTTTGCGCTGATGGTGGGGATTCCGGTGGGCATGCTGGCGGGCATCACTCGCAACAAATGGCAGGATCGCCTGATCAGCGCCCTCGCCCTGCTCGGCTTTTCAATCCCGGTGTTCTGGCTGGCGCTCCTGCTGACGCTTTTCTTTTCACTGAATCTCGGCTGGCTGCCGGTATCGGGCCGTTTCGATCTGCTGTATGAAGTGAAGCCGGTGACCGGCCTGGCTATTGTTGATGCCTGGATCTCTGATTCTCCCTGGCGCGATGAGATGGTGATGAGCGCCGTGCGTCATATGGTCTTGCCGGTGTTGACGCTGGCGGTTGCGCCGACCACGGAAGTGATTCGCCTGATGCGCATCAGTACCATTGAAGTATTTGATCAGAACTATGTGAAGGCCGCGGCCACGCGCGGCCTGTCACGGTTTACGATCCTGCGCCGCCATGTACTACATAACGCCTTACCGCCGGTGATCCCCCGTCTCGGCCTTCAGTTCTCCACGATGCTGACGCTGGCGATGATCACCGAGATGGTCTTTAGCTGGCCGGGCCTCGGTCGCTGGCTGATTAACGCCATCCGCCAGCAGGATTACGCCGCGATTTCTGCCGGCGTGATGGTGATTGGTTCGTTGGTCATCATTGTTAACGTGATTTCCGATATTTTGGGTGCTATGGCTAACCCTCTGAAGCATAAGGAATGGTATGCCTTACGATAGCGTTTATAGCGAAAAGCGCCCGCCGGGTACGCTACGCACCGCATGGCGCAAATTTTATGGTGATACCACGGCAATGGTGGGTCTGTACGGCTGCGCGGGGCTGGTGGTGCTGTGCGTGTTCGGCAGTTGGTTTGCGCCATACGGCATCGATCAGCAGTTCCTTGGCTATCAATTGCTGCCGCCGTCCTGGTCACGCTATGGCGAGGTCTCCTTCTTCCTTGGCACCGACGATCTGGGGCGTGATGTCCTGAGCCGTCTGCTCAGCGGCGCGGCCCCTACCGTGGGCGGTGCGTTTGTCGTTACGCTCGCTGCAACGCTGTGCGGGCTGCTTCTCGGCGTCGTCGCCGGAGCAACGCATGGTCTGCGTTCTGCCGTACTGAACCATATTCTTGATACCCTGCTGTCGATTCCGTCTCTGCTGTTGGCAATTATTGTCGTCGCCTTCGCCGGACCGCATTTGACCCACGCCATGTTTGCTGTCTGGCTGGCGCTGTTGCCACGCATGGTGCGCTCGGTCTACAGCATGGTGCATGACGAACTGGAAAAAGAGTACGTTATCGCAGCGCGTCTTGATGGTGCCTCGACGCTGAATATCCTCTGGTTCGCTATTCTGCCCAACATTACCGCGGGCTTGATCACTGAAATCACCCGCGCACTGTCGATGGCGATCCTTGATATCGCCGCGCTCGGTTTTCTTGACCTTGGCGCGCAACTTCCCTCTCCCGAATGGGGTGCCATGCTGGGCGATGCGCTGGAGCTGATTTACGTTGCGCCGTGGACGGTGATGCTGCCCGGTGCGGCGATCATGATCAGCGTCCTGTTGGTTAACCTGCTGGGTGACGGCATTCGCCGCGCCATTATTGCGGGGGTGGAATAATGCCCTTACTGGATATCCGCAACCTGACCATTGAATTTAAAGCTGGCGAAGAGTGGGTCAAAGCCGTCGACCGCGTCAGCATGACTTTAAGCGAAGGGGAAATTCGCGGGCTGGTGGGTGAATCCGGTTCTGGTAAGAGCCTGATTGCCAAAGCCATTTGCGGCGTTGCTAAAGACAACTGGCGCGTCACCGCCGACCGGATGCGTTTTGACGACATCGACCTGCTGCGCCTTTCGCCGCGCGAACGACGCAAACTGGTGGGACATAACGTCTCGATGATCTTCCAGGAGCCGCAGTCGTGTCTGGATCCGTCCGAGCGCGTGGGTCGCCAGTTGATGCAAAACATTCCGGCCTGGACCTATAAAGGCCGCTGGTGGCAGCGTATTGGCTGGCGGAAACGTCGCGCCATTGAACTGCTGCACCGCGTGGGGATTAAAGATCATAAAGATGCGATGCGCAGCTTCCCGTATGAACTGACCGACGGTGAATGCCAGAAGGTGATGATCGCCATTGCGCTGGCGAATCAACCGCGACTGCTGATTGCGGACGAACCAACCAACGCGATGGAACCGACCACCCAGGCGCAGATCTTCCGTCTGTTGACGCGGCTGAATCAGAACAGCAATACCACCATTTTGCTGATCAGCCATGACCTGCAGATGCTTAGCCAGTGGGCGGATAAAATTAACGTGCTGTACTGTGGCCAGACGGTGGAAACCGCACTGAGCAAAGAGCTGGTGACGACGCCACATCACCCGTACACCCAGGCGCTGATCCGTGCTATTCCTGACTTTGGTAGCGCGATGCCACATAAAAGTCGTCTGAATACCATGCCCGGAGCCATCCCTTTGCTCGAACAATTGCCCATCGGCTGCCGTCTGGGACCGCGCTGTCCGTATGCACAGCGCGAATGTATTGAAACGCCACGTCTGACCGGGGTGAAAAACCATCTCTACGCCTGTCATTTCCCGCTAAACATGGAGAGAGAGTGAGATGGTCGAGACCTTACTCGAAGTGCGTAATCTGAGTAAAACCTTCCGCTACCGGACGGGCTGGTTTCGTCGCCAGACCGTGGAAGCCGTAAAGCCACTGAGCTTTACGCTCCGTGAACGACAGACACTGGCCATCATCGGCGAGAACGGTTCCGGCAAATCAACGCTGGCAAAAATGCTGGCAGGAATGGTTGAACCAACCGGCGGTGAATTGCTGATTGACGATCACCCGCTCGAATTTGGCGATTATTCGTTTCGCAGCCAGCGCATCCGCATGATTTTCCAGGATCCGTCGACTTCGTTGAACCCGCGTCAGCGGATTTCGCAAATCCTCGATTTTCCGCTGCGCCTGAATACCGATCTGGAACCGGAACAGCGGCGCAAACAGATTATTGAAACCATGCGGATGGTGGGATTGCTTCCCGATCATGTCAGCTACTACCCGCATATGCTGGCGCCGGGACAGAAACAGCGTCTGGGACTCGCCCGCGCGATGATTCTGCGCCCGAAAGTGATTATTGCCGATGAGGCGCTGGCGTCGCTCGATATGTCGATGCGCTCGCAGTTAATTAACCTGATGCTGGAATTACAGGAGAAACAAGGTATCTCTTATATTTATGTCACCCAGCATCTTGGCATGATGAAACACATCAGCGATCAGGTTCTGGTGATGCACCAGGGGGAAGTCGTCGAGCGCGGCAGTACCGCTGATGTACTGGCCTCTCCGCTGCATGAACTGACAAAACGATTAATCGCCGGCCATTTTGGTGAAGCGTTAACCGCCGATGCGTGGCGAAAAGACCGTTAACCGCCCTCCTGAAGTGGTCGGATTAACTCTCCCTGCGTCTCGTGATAGAATCGCCGCGTTTTAACGACGCCGGGCCCCTTAATGCGGCCGGGCGCCACAACAATAACATAAGGATTTAAGCTATGGGTTTTCTTTCCGGTAAGCGTATTCTGGTGACCGGTCTTGCCAGCAAACTGTCCATCGCCTACGGTATCGCTCAGGCGATGCACCGCGAAGGCGCGGAACTGGCATTCACCTACCAGAACGACAAACTGAAAGGCCGCGTGGAAGAATTTGCTGCTCAACTGGGTTCAAATATCGTTCTGCAATGCGATGTGGCAGAAGATGAAAGCATTGATACCATGTTCGCAGAGCTGGCCAAAGCCTGGCCGAAATTTGACGGTTTCGTTCACTCTATCGGTTTTGCCCCTGGCGACCAACTGGACGGCGACTACGTGAACGCGGTCACCCGCGAAGGCTTTAAAATCGCTCACGACATCAGCTCCTACAGCTTTGTGGCGATGGCGAAGGCCTGCCGTTCTATGCTGAATCCGGGCTCTGCCCTGCTGACGCTCTCCTATCTGGGTGCTGAGCGCGCGATCCCGAACTACAACGTAATGGGCCTGGCAAAAGCGTCTCTGGAAGCGAACGTTCGTTATATGGCGAACGCGATGGGTCCGGAAGGTGTACGTGTTAACGCCATCTCTGCAGGTCCTATCCGTACTCTGGCGGCTTCCGGCATTAAAGATTTCCGTAAAATGCTGGCACACTGCGAAGCGGTGACCCCGATTCGTCGTACCGTAACCATCGAAGATGTAGGCAACTCTGCGGCCTTCCTGTGCTCCGATCTGTCCGGCGGTATCTCCGGTGAAGTGGTTCATGTTGACGGCGGCTTCAGCATCGCTGCGATGAACGAACTGGAACTGAAATAATCCTTCAGATTTCCCCTGTGGGCGGCGTTCTGCCGCCCATGTTTTCTCCCTTTCTCCGCAATATAGCTTTTTGATCTTTGTTATCACGCAACAATCTTTCATCCCTTCCCCCGCTTACGCCAGGATAAAGCAGCGAAAACGATCCGGCGTGATTCGACGACGACGTGTCCGGGTCGCCACATACAGACCAAGGAACGCCCATGGAACAACGCCAATTCAACGGCAAAAGCCACTGGTATCATGAAACCCAGTCCAGCACCGGCCCGCAAGATGTGTTGCCGCTGGTGCCCGAAGCCGCACACGTTGATGATCGTTTTCTGTTGGATTTGGTGATATCGGAAGACGCGCTTTTACCCTTTCAGTCCTGGCTGCAACCGGCCCGCCAGCTTGCTCATGAACTGTTCCCTGACACCGTTTTACTGAACCGCCTGCATACCTTTAGCGCTTATGAACGCATGAGTACCGCGTTAACAGTCGCTCAGGTGTTCGGCGTGCAGCGGCTCTGCAACCATTATGCCGCCCGTCTGACGCCACTTCCCGGCCCGGATTCGTCGCGTGAAAGCAATCACCGGCTGGCGCAGATAACTCAGTACGCACGCCAGCTTGCCAGTTCACCTTCGGTAATTGATAACCGCGCCCGCCAGCATCTGGGCGACGTTGGCCTCTCGGCCTGGGATATCGCGCTGATGAACCAAATCATCGGCTACATCGGTTTTCAGGCGCGCGTTGTCGCCACGTTTCAAGCCTGGCTGGGGCAACCGGTGCGCTGGGTGCCGGGTCTGGACACGCAGTCATTCGCCGATGCCGCGCCGTTCCAGCAGCGCGATACCACCTGGCATTCAGCGCACGAACAGGTTGAACTGCGCTACGCAACGGCGGAACAACTTGAGTGTCTGTCGCGCTATCAGCCGATCGCCGCCCTCCAGCACATCGCCCCTAATCTGGTTCACCAACCGGCGCTGCTCTCTCTGCTTGGCTCGCTGCTGAAGAGCACATTGTCCGATGAATCCCCCGCCCACAACGTCACGACGTTGCTGACGTCGCGAATTAACGGCAGTGTAAGCTGCTTTAACCAACATGCGACATCGTCGGAAATAGCCGAATTATTACGGCAGAGTGAACACGAGATAGAACGCCGGGAACGGCAGCCGTCGATTGAGCGTCCGTTGTTCCAGGCAGTACAATTACTGACGCGCGCGCCCGATCGTTTCAGTGCTGCTCAGTTCACCCCGCTTTGCGAATCCTGTATGTCCTTCGAACAGGCAATCCAATTGTTGGCCTGGTCGGGTTTGTGCGGATGGCTCAATCGTCTGAAAATCGCGCTGGGCGAGACACATTAACCCCTTCATTGCCATAAAGAGCGCTTGCCGCATCAGGTACTTTCGCGTAAAACTGTCAGCCGCTCTTATGGCCACGAAAATAGACAAATATGTTTCAGGACAACCCGCTGCTAGCGCAGCTTAAACAGCAACTGCATTCCCAGACGCCGCGTGCTGAAGGGGTGGTAAAAGCCACGGAAAAAGGCTTTGGCTTCCTGGAAGTCGATGCGCAAAAAAGTTATTTCATCCCACCGCCGCAGATGAAAAAAGTGATGCATGGCGACCGTATCATCGCTGTCATCCACACCGAAAAAGATCGTGAATCTGCGGAGCCGGAAGAACTGGTTGAGCCGTTCCTGACCCGCTTTGTCGGTAAAGTGCAGGGTAAGAACGATCGCCTGTCCATCGTGCCGGATCATCCGCTGTTGAAAGACGCTATCCCCTGCCGCGCTGCACGCGGTGTGGAGCATGAATTTAAAGAGGGTGACTGGGCCGTTGCTGAAATGCGCCGTCATCCGCTCAAAGGCGACCGCACGTTCTACGCCGAATTAACCCAGTTCATCACGTTCGCTGATGACCACTTCGTGCCGTGGTGGGTCACCCTGGCACGGCATAATCTTGAAAAAGAAGCGCCGGACGGCGTGGCGACGGAAATGCTGGATGAAGGTCTGGAACGTCAGGATCTGACGGCGCTGAATTTCGTCACCATCGACAGTGCCAGCACGGAAGATATGGACGATGCGCTGTACGCCGAAGAACTGGCAGATGGCAAACTGCAACTGACCGTGGCGATTGCCGACCCTACCGCCTGGATCGCCGAAGGCAGCAAGCTGGATAACGCCGCAAAAATCCGCGCGTTCACCAACTATCTGCCGGGCTTCAACATTCCAATGCTGCCGCGCGAACTGTCTGACGACCTCTGCTCGCTGCGCGCCAATGAAGTGCGCCCGGTGCTCGCCTGCCGCATGACCATTGCCGCTGATGGCGCCATTGAAGATAACATTACGTTCTTCGCCGCCACGATTGAGTCGAAAGCTAAACTGGCTTATGGCAACGTCTCTGACTGGCTGGAAAATCGCGGTAGCTGGCAACCGGAAAGCGAAGAAATCGCGCAGCAAATTCGCCTGCTGCAACGTATCTGCCTGAGCCGCGGCGAGTGGCGTCATCACCATGCGCTGGTGTTTAAAGATCGCCCGGATTACCGCTTCATTCTCGGTGAAAAAGGCGAAGTGCTGGATATCGTCGCAGAACCGCGTCGCATCGCGAACCGGATTGTCGAAGAGTCGATGATTGCCGCTAACATCTGCGCCGCACGCGTGCTGCGCGACAAGCTCGGCTTTGGCATTTACAACGTTCACCTGGGCTTTGATCCGGCCAATGCTGAAGCACTGGCCGCGCTGCTGCAATCCCACGGGATGCATGTGAACGCCGAGGAAGTATTGACCCTCGAAGGCTTCTGCAAACTGCGTCGTGAACTGGATGCGCAACCGTCGGGTTTCCTCGACAGCCGTATTCGTCGCTTCCAGTCTTTTGCGGAAATCAGCACTGAGCCGGGTCCACACTTCGGGCTGGGGCTGGAGGCTTACGCGACCTGGACTTCACCGATTCGTAAGTATGGCGATATGATCAACCATCGCCTGCTGAAAGCAGTCATCAAAGGTGAAAGCATTAACCGTCCGCAGGAAGAGATCACCGTGCAGATGGCTGAGCGCCGTCGCCTGAACCGCATGGCGGAACGCGATGTTGGCGACTGGTTATATGCCCGCTTCCTGAGCGATAAAGCCGGCACGGATACCCGCTTCGCGGCGGAAATCATCGATGTCAGCCGTGGCGGGATGCGTGTACGCCTGGTGGATAACGGCGCGGTTGCCTTTATCCCTGCGCCATTCCTGCACGCCGTGCGTGATGAACTGGTTTGCAGCCAGGAGAGCGGCACCATCCAGATCAAAGGTGAAACCGTTTATAAAGTGACGGATGTGATTGATGTCACCATCGCCGAAGTGCGGATGGAAACCCGCAGCATCATCGCCCGTCCTGCCGCCTGACGACCTGCCCTGCAACGGCCTTTTCTTTTCGGGAAAGGCCGTTTTCTTTCCCCCACATCGCCATTCTCTCACTACACTCTGACTGTCAGCCGGATATATTTTCAACAGCACCTATGCTTTTCTCCGGATCTGAATTACAAATAAATACATAAACAAAACAAGATGTTCAGCTACTGTAATTGTTAATGAACGCTGGCTGAACCCTTCCATTAAGGGTTGATTGCACTTTAAACGGGAGGGTGTTCACTATGAAAGACATTCTGGAGTCCGCAACGTTGTATAGCTTTTTGGGTACTCACACGCCTTACTGGCGTTTGTCAGAAGATTCCAACACCCTGCATTTGTCCGTCACCGAAGCGACCGACCGAGCGGAGCGCGTTGAGCTTGCGCCTGAGCAAGCCGAACGGATCCGTGAAATGACCGCCATCACCTCCAGCCTGATGATGACGCTCCCCTTTGAAGACAACGATGTCCCGGTGCATCTGGTAGGCCGCAAAATTAACAAACGTGAATGGGCTGGCAGCGCGTCGGCGTGGCACGACACCCCTTCGGTGGCGCGCGACCTGGTCAAAGGATTATCGTTTGCTGAACAAGTGGTGACTGAAGCTAACTCAGCCATCGTGATCCTCGACAGTCGGGGCAACATTCAGCGCTTCAATCGCCTGTGTGAAGAGTACACCGGGTTGAAAGAGCAGGAAGTGATTGGGCAGAGCGTCTTCAAACTCTTTATGAGCCGTCGGGAAGCCGCCGCCTCGCGTCGCAACATCAGCGGTTTCTTTCGCAACGGCAATTCGTATGAAGTGGAACGCTGG
Source organism: Citrobacter sp. (assembly GCA_019415335.1). The sequence continues at coordinate 34,708 of DXKH01000093.1, forward strand.
GTAAAGACCCGCAAAGGACAGCGTCTGTTCCTGTTCCGTAATAAGTTTGTCCACAGCGGCAGCGGTAAAAACGAAATCTATCTGATCTGTTCCGGTACGGACATCACGGAAGAACGACGTGCGCAGGAGCGGTTACGTGTACTGGCGAATACCGACACCATTACCGGGTTGCCAAACCGCAACGCGATCCATGAACTGATTAATGACGCGATTGAACAGGCTGGCGACAGTCAGGTGGGCATTGTTTATCTCGATCTGGATAACTTCAAAAAGGTAAACGATGCCTATGGTCATATGTTTGGCGATCAACTTTTGCAGGCAGTGTCGTTAGCGCTCCTGAGCTGTCTGGAAGAGAATCAACTGCTGGCACGTCTCGGTGGCGACGAGTTTATTGTATTGGCCAGCCAGACGTCTCAGGGCTCGCTTGAGGCCGTCGCCTCGCGGATCCTTACCCGATTGCGCCAGCCTTTCCGCATCGGCCTGATAGAGGTCTATACCGGCTGTTCTGTCGGTATCGCGATGGCACCTCAGCATGGAGAGGACAGCGACAACCTGATCCGCAATGCAGATACCGCAATGTACACCGCCAAAGAAGGCGGGCGCGGGCAGTTCTGCGTCTTCTCGCCAGAGATGAACGAGCGGGTTTTCGAATACCTGTGGCTGGACACCAACCTGCGCAAAGCGCTGGAAAACGATCAGTTGCTGATTCACTATCAGCCGAAAGTTACCTGGCGGGGTGAAATCCGCAGTCTTGAGGCGCTGGTGCGCTGGCAGTCTCCTGAGCGCGGGCTTATCCCACCGCTGGAGTTCATCTCATACGCCGAGGAATCGGGGTTGATTGTGCCGCTTGGGCGCTGGGTGATCCTCGACGTGGTTCGCCAGGTCGCGAAGTGGCGGGATAAAGGCATTAATCTGCGCGTAGCGGTTAACATCTCTGCCCGGCAACTGGCTGATCAGACGATTTTCACCGATCTGAAGCGTGTACTGCACGAGCTCAATTTCGAATATTGCCCTATCGATGTCGAACTGACCGAAAGTTGTCTGATCGAGAATGAAGCGCTCGCGCTGTCCGTCATTCAGCAGTTTAGCCAGCTTGGTGCCCAGGTGCATCTGGATGACTTTGGTACCGGTTATTCCTCGCTTTCGCAACTGACGCGTTTCCCGATTGATGCCATCAAGCTGGATCAGATTTTCGTCCGCGATATTCACAAAAAGTCGGTGTCGCAATCGATGGTACGCGCGATTGTCGCTGTGGCGCAGGCGTTGAATCTACAGGTGATCGCCGAAGGGGTGGAGAGCGCCAAGGAGGATGCTTTTCTGACGAAAAACGGTGTCAATGAGCGGCAAGGGTTCTTGTTTGCAAAACCGATGCCTGCTGCCGTGTTTGAGCGCTGGTACAAACGTTATCTCAACAAGAAAAAGCGCTAAGCCGGCAAAATGATCATCCGGGCGAAACGGAAAGTTTCGCTTTTCGCCTTATGCATATCTGCATGTAATCGCAGAATATATAATATTCCCTAAAGGTTCTGGCGAGGCTGAATTTTCCCTTCTCTTTTGCCGCCATTTTTTGCATCATTAAATTCTCTCATACTTTGACAAAGGATCCCCCCATGTCTGATATCGATGCTAAACGGGTTGCCGAGCGTATTGATACCGTGCTTGATATCCTGGTGGCCGGCGATGTCCACTCCGCTATTCATAATCTCGAAATTCTGAAGGCGGAATTGTTGAGCAAGATTCAGGACGAAGCCGTATCTGCAACGAACAAACCCCGGGCACCGTGGGAGATCTGATTTTTTCGCGCGCGGTTTGCCGGCGTGTATCGCCAGGATGTTTCACCGCCGCATGTGTTTAATCTTCGCGGTACTATTGCCGCTATAAAAACTAACGCTATGAACTCCCGACAACAAAAAATTTTGCAAATGGTCATTGATAAAGGCCAGGTGAGTGTCTCTGAACTGGCCAAAGTCACTGGCGTTTCCGAAGTCACCATTCGACAGGATCTGAATACCCTCGAGAAGCAGAGCTTTCTGCGCCGTGCGCACGGTTTCGCCGTTTCGCTGGATAGCGAAGACGTGGAAACCAGGATGATGACCAACTACACCCTGAAGCGTCAACTCGCTGAATTCGCCGCGTCGCTGGTCAGTCCAGGTGAATCAGTGTTCATTGAAAATGGCAGCAGCAATGCCCTGCTGGCGAGAACGCTGGCGGAACAGAAGGACGTCACTATCATCACAGTCAGCAGTTATATCGCTCACCTGCTGAAAGAGACGCCCTGCGAAGTCATCCTGCTAGGCGGTATTTATCAGAAAAAAAGTGAAAGCATGGTGGGACCGCTGACACGTCAGTTCATCCAGCAGGTTCATTTCAGCAAAGCGTTTATTGGCATCGATGGCTGGCAGACCGAAACGGGCTTTACGGGTCGCGACATGATGCGGGCTGATGTGGTCAATGCCGTGCTGGAGAAAGGATCGGAAGCTATTGTCCTGACTGACAGTTCGAAATTTGGCGCGGTCCATCCGTACACGCTTGGCCCTATCGAGCGGTTCAGTCGCGTAATCACTGATGCCCGAATCAGTGCCAGCGATCGTAAACTGATGGAACATCGTGGCCTGACCGTGAATATCGTCGACGCTGAATAATATATCCGCAGATGATTTGCTCATCGCAGATCATTTGCGCTCTGAGACTATTCTGACTCCCGAATTAAGACTATTTACCTGTTGTTCACAGGCGAAAGTCGTAGAATTAATATTAGCGATATAACAGGAAGTGACTATCACCTGCGTGATATTACCCTGCGCACTAAGGTTTCACGGATGCCCTCTTTAATGACCGATATTTTAACTATAGTTAAAGAGAGCTTACTTCCGTGAATCGTTAATTCAGGAGAAAGTATTATGTTTGTAACGAGCAAAAAAATGACCGCCGCCGTGCTGGCTATTGCCCTGGCAATGTCTCTGAGTGCCTGTTCTAACTGGTCTAAACGTGACCGCAACACCGCCATTGGTGCGGGTGCAGGTGCATTAGGTGGTGCAGTCTTAACGGATGGCAGCACGCTGGGTACGCTGGGTGGTGCCGCTGTCGGTGGTATTATCGGCCACCAGGTAGGTAAATAATCGTAAATAATCTACGGTTGTCCGGCTCGATATAATAATACGATTATTTTTTCTGGTCTGCACTACACAGTTTATTTAGCAGTAGAAAGTAAAGCCACGATAAAAATATCGTGGCTTTTTCGTCATCCGCCCGCTAGTTTCACTTTCAGGCCTTTGGCCTCCAGCAGTGATTTAATTAAATCGCGCTTATCACCCTGAATTTCAATTACGCCGTCTTTGACTGCTCCACCGCAGCCACATTTTTTCTTCAGTTCTGCAGCCAGTTTGCTGAGTTCGCCGTCATCGAGATCAATGCCAGTAATCAGGCACACGCCCTTCCCCTTACGCCCGCTGGTCTGGCGCTGGATACGGACAATCCCATCGCCCTTCGGACGTTCAGGTGCGGCTTTGGGTTCATCGATCCGCCCACTTTCCGTCGAATAAACCAGACGGCTGTTGGAATCGCTCATTACGCCTCCCGTTTCAGTGACGCGTTGATGGCCTTCAGCGTCTGCGCCGGGTTGTCTGACTGCGTCACCGGACGCCCGATGACCATATAATCCACTCCGGTCGCCAGTGCCTGTTCAGGGGTCATAATCCGGCGTTGATCGCCAGCAGCGCTGCCCTGCGGACGGATGCCAGGGGTGACCAGTTTGAAATCACGGCCAAACGCCTGCTTAAAGCGTACCGCTTCCTGGGCCGAACAGACCACGCCATCCAGACCACATTTTTGCGTTAATGCCGCCAGACGTTCGGCGTGCTCGGCAGGTGACAGTGTCACTCCTATATCTGCCAGATCGCTGGCTTCCATACTGGTCAGCACCGTGACCGCGATTAACAGCGGCGCATCTTTACCAAACGGCAGCAGTGCTTCACGGGCTGCGGTCATCATTCTCGCCCCACCCGACGCATGGACGTTCACCATCCAGACGCCAAGATCCGCTGCGGCAGCCACCGCATGAGCTGCGGTATTGGGGATATCATGGAATTTTAGATCCAGAAAGATATCAAAGCCACGCTGCTGGAGGTCGCGAACCAGTTGAGGTCCGAACAGCGTGAACATCTCTTTGCCAACTTTCAGACGGCAGTCGCGCGGGTCGATTCGGTCGACAAACGCCAGGGCGTTATCACGGTTATTATAATCGAGAGCAACAACGACAGGAGAATCGGTAGCAGCGCGGGGAGAAGATGAAGCAGTTAACGTCATAACCAGGCCTTCTTGCTAAGGGGGCAAATGGGTAAACGGCGTGCATTCTACCTGTCAGGCGCAAAAATTAACAGACACGATTACACCTCTGCCAGGCGATGTGGCACCGATGCCAATGTCAGGATGTAGGCCAATCAATAAGGATGTTGTAACTAAGATACGATCTTTTTAAAAATTACAATCCATCGAGTCCACGAATCGGCTTAATCGTCGACCAGGCGCGGCAGGAAGGACAATGCCAGTACAGGGTATACGCAGTAAATCCGCATTTTGAGCAGCGGTAGCGCGGCTTACTGCGCACCTGCTCGCCCACCATATCACGCAGCACCATCAGGCTCTCTTTCGCACGGCCCTCTTCGGCTTCGTTAAGGTGATAATCCATCAGCTTATGGAAAACGCGCATCGTCGGATGACGCTGAAGCTGACGGGTAATATAGACCTGTGCGGTCTCCGTGCCTTCGCGCGCTTCGAGAATATCGGCCAGCATCAGTTCTGCGGCAGCACCAGTATTTTCTTCTACCGCGCGGCGCAGGAACTCTGCCCACTCATCATTTTTGCCTAACTGTTGGTAGCAGGTCTGGAGCATTTCCAGCGTTTCGCTGACCAGTTCTTTATCCTGGGAAATCACCCGCTGGAGACATTCAACGGCCTTCGCGTAATCGCCCTTCGCCATCCACACGCGGCCCATCATGATAGAGACCCTGGCGCTATTTTTATCCGCCGCAGCCCCTTTTTTCAGCAGCGCCATGGCGCGATCCATGTCGTCGCTGCCCATCTGCTGCAACGCCAGTTCGCAGTAAAAATGGGCGATTTCGATACGCTGTTTATCTTTACCCAGTTTGACCAGTCGTTCGGCAACCTCAATAGCCTTCTGCCAGTCGCTGGTCGCCTGATAGATCAGCAAGAGTTGCTGCAACGCGCCTACGCGAAAATCGGTTTCATCAGTAAGCTGATTAAACATATCCTCCGCCCGGTCATACAGCCCGGCGGCCATGTAATCACGGCCCAGTTGTTGAACCGCCAGCAGTCGCTGCTCATAGGTCAGCGAGGCGCTTTCCATGAGGGTCTGGTGTATACGGATGGCGCGATCGACTTCGCCACGAGAGCGGAACAGGTTTCCGAGGGTGAGGTGAGCCTCAACGGTGCCGGTATCCTCTTTCAACATATCGAGGAACAGATCCACCGCTTTATCTTGTTGGTTGCTCAGGAGGAAGTTAACACCCGCGACGTAATCGCGGGAAAGGCGGTTAGCTTCATCCTGTTTTGTTTGTTGCGCACTTCTGCGACCCATATACCAGCCATAGGCGGCAGCAACAGGTAAAAGCAGAAACAACAACTCCAGCATAAACGGTTATTCCTTCGCGACCGACGTACCAGGCGTCACCACAACGTCTGTCGCTGGCGAGAGCTGGTTTTCCAGTCGTTTAATTTTACGCTCAGCACGCACCAGAGAGACACGAACCCGCAGCCAGAAAAGCCCACAGATCAACCAACCAATGGCGAATCCCGCAGCGAACAAAACGGCCAGCAAGGTTGAGATACGATACTCGCCCTGAGCCAACAGGTAATTAAACGTCACCTGTTGATCGTTCTGCGCACCCAATGTCACCGAGATAACAAATATCGCCAACACCAGTAAGAAAATGAGTAAATATTTCACATTACTTCCCGTTATGTGGTTTAAGCGAATAAATCATGTTCAACTTACCGCATTTAGCCTTTTAAATTACCATTTTCACGGCGTATGCGAAATGGGAAAGCAGTCGGCTATCGGATGATTTGAGGGCAAACCCGGTAAAATCAACCCTGGTTAGCCGTTTTGCTCACGTTCAGCTATCTCCTGCCTTTCTTCTGCTGGCGGCGTGAGCGGCCCGCAGAACCGCTGTGCAAGCCAGGTGGCTAACGTCACCAACGCCCATGAGATTAGCGTCGCGACCACCAGATCACGCGGCCAGTGCATGCCGAGCAGCATACGACTGCCCATCACGCCCGTCGCCCACACCAGTAAAATGGCAATCGTCATCGTCCGTCTGCGCGGCCATAATAAGCCGACAGCGAGCAACGCCCAGCTTGCCGCAAACATCGTGTGGCCGGACGGAAACGCAAACCCGGTCTCTTTTTGCCAGTGCTGGCGTAAAAACAGCGGAATATCCTGCTGCGCTGAGAGTTGTTCCTTCACCAGGTCACTGCGATCCTTACGTTTTAAAGTGTAGAACTCATCAACCGGGATATGATGCGTTTTTTCCAGCCATATCACGAAAGGACGCGGTTCCTGTACCCGGTCTTTAACCCACGACTTAACGCCCTGACCTATCAGGATGGCTCCTGCCAGAATAGTAAAAAGCATCACCGCCGCTTTGAGACGAAAGCGCAAACACCAGAAGAACCAGCCACAGAGAATAACATGTGTGATGATACCCCACGGTTGAGTGACCGTTTCGGTTATCCAGTACATCGCTTTTAGCCATCCGGTATCCTGACCCGGTTGCCAGCGCCAGCCGGACACCCACACGGCAACGGGCATAATCAACAACAATCCCGCGCCAGCCGCAGTACGCTTTGCAATCGACAGCATGAACACCTCTTTGACGGATAAGTGCCACAATCATAACCGAAAAATCCCCTGTCCGGGGAAATTGACAGATTTGTGCCATTCGCATGATGATTGCGCGGCAGCGATTAGGTGAAGTCCGTCGCCTTATGGCAAAATAAGACGATAAGCCAACAGGCAACGGCACAACATCGCGTGCCGGCATTATCTGGAGAAACACATGCAGCTTAAACGAGTGGCAGAAGCCAAACTGCCAACCCCATGGGGCGATTTCCTGATGGTGGGATTTGAAGAACTGGCAACCGGGCACGATCACGTGGCACTAGTGTATGGTGATATTTCAGGTCAGACGCCGGTTCTGGCCCGTGTCCATTCGGAATGTCTGACGGGCGATGCCCTGTTCAGCCTGCGCTGCGACTGTGGTTTTCAACTGGAAGCGGCCCTGACGCATATCGCGGAAGAAGGACGCGGAATTCTGCTTTACCATCGTCAGGAAGGACGTAACATCGGCCTGCTCAATAAGATTCGCGCCTACGCGTTGCAGGACCAGGGCTACGACACCGTAGAGGCCAATCACCAGTTAGGGTTTGCCGCGGATGAACGCGATTTCACCCTCTGCGCAGACATGTTCAAGCTGCTGGGCGTTGATGAAGTCCGTCTGCTCACTAATAACCCGAAGAAAGTCGAGATTCTCACTGAAGCGGGCATCAATATCGTGGAGCGGGTCCCGCTGATTGTTGGCCGTAATCCCAATAATGAACATTATCTGGATACCAAAGCGGCCAAGATGGGCCACCTGTTAAGTAAATAAGTCATGTGATAAAAAAGCCTGCATTGTGTCATGCAGGCTTTTTTTTACTTCTTACTTCAGCATGTTACGAATCACATAATGCAAAATGCCGTCGTTTTGGTAGTAAGTTAACTCAGTCGCGGTATCGATGCGGCAGCGGCACTGCACCACCTCTTTGTTCCCGTTGGCCCGGGTTAACGTCACCGGCACCGTCGCGCCAGGTTTCAGTTGTTGCAGATCGGCAATGTCGATCGCCTCTTCCCCGCTCAGCCCCAACGTTTTGCGCGTTACGCCCTGTGGGAACTCCAGAGGCAGGATCCCCATCCCAATCAGGTTTGAACGGTGAATACGTTCGAACGACTCCGCAATGACCACGCGAATTCCCAGTAGTCTCGGCCCTTTGGCGGCCCAGTCACGACTGGAGCCCGAACCGTATTCTTTGCCGGCAATCACCGCCAGCGGGATATTCTCCTGTTGATACTGCATAGCCGCATCATAGATAGACAACACCTCAGTACCGGGAAGATGTCGCGTCATTCCGCCTTCCACACCTGGCACCATTTCGTTGCGAATACGGATGTTAGCGAAGGTCCCGCGCATCATCACCTCATGGTTCCCACGTCGTGAGCCATAAGAATTAAAGTCTTTGCGTTCCACACCGTGGTTTTGCAGATAACGTCCGGCAGGACTGTCGGCCTTAATGCTCCCGGCAGGAGAAATGTGGTCAGTGGTTACCGAATCCCCCAGCATCGCCAGAATACGTGCGCCGTGAATATCGGTTACCGGAGCTGGCTGCGCCTGCATCTCGTCAAAGAACGGCGACAGGCGAATGTAGGTTGAGTCGTTTTGCCAGCCGTAGGTGTCTGAGCGGTCAACATTGATCGCTTTCCACTCTGGCGTCCCTTCGAACACTTCCGCATATTCTTTGTGGAACATTTCTGAAGAGACCAGATCGACGGCGCGGGCAATTTCCTGCGCCGACGGCCAGATATCCTTCAGATAGACCGGATCGCCTTTGCGATCGTGACCGAGCGGATCTTTCTCAAGGTTGATGTTCATATTACCCGCGAGCGCGTAGGCAACGACCAACGGCGGTGACGCCAGCCAGTTGGTTTTCACCAGCGGGTGAATACGGCCTTCAAAGTTACGGTTGCCCGACAGCACCGCGCCTACAGTCAGATCGCCCTTCTTAATCGCGGTTTCGATAGGTTCAGGCAACGGCCCTGAGTTACCGATACAGGTCGTACAGCCATACCCCACCAGGTTAAAGCCCAGTTCATCGAGATACGGCGTCAGTTTCGCTTTTGCCAGATAATCCGACACCACTTTCGACCCCGGCGCCAGCGAGGCTTTCACCCACGGCTGCCGCTTCAGTCCAAGCGTAACCGCTTTTTTCGCCAACAGCCCGGCAGCCATCAGCACGCTCGGGTTAGAGGTGTTGGTACAGGAGGTTATCGCCGAAATCACCACCGCTCCGTCAGGAAGCTGATATGCCTGGCCGTTTTGCACATACTCCACCGGCCGACGGTCTTTCTGCGCAGTGTTCAGTTCCAGTTCACTGCTGGCGGCAAAGGCTTTCGGCACATCGCCCAGCGCAACACGATCCTGTGGACGTTTCGGCCCGGCGAGGCTCGCCTCCACATCATTCATATCCAGCGCCAGGGTGCTGGTGAAGACCGGTTCATCGCCGGCATTGCGCCACATGCCCTGCACTTTCGCGTATTTCTCAACCAGCTCGATTTGATCTTCACTGCGCCCGCTCAGCCGCATGTAGTCCAGCGTCACGCCGTCAATGGGGAAGAAGCCACAGGTCGCGCCATATTCCGGCGACATATTGGCGATGGTAGCCCGGTCAGCCAGCGGTAAGGAATCCAGCCCATCGCCATAAAATTCAACAAATTTCCCGACAACGCCGTGCTTGCGCAGCATCTGGGTGACGGTTAACACGAGGTCCGTTGCAGTGATCCCTTCCCGCAGTTTTCCGGTTAGTTTGAAACCCACCACATCCGGGATCAGCATTGAGACAGGTTGCCCCAGCATTGCCGCTTCAGCCTCGATACCCCCCACGCCCCAGCCCAGAACGCCCAGACCGTTAATCATGGTGGTGTGTGAATCGGTGCCGACCAGCGTGTCCGGATAAGCCACCCATTCCCCGTCCTGCAGTTCACTCCAGACCGCTTTGCCGAGGTATTCCAGGTTAACCTGGTGGCAAATGCCGGTTCCCGGCGGTACAACACTAAAGCGACTGAAGGCCTGCTGGCCCCATTTCAGAAACACATAGCGCTCGTGGTTACGTTCCATTTCGAGGCGCACGTTCTCTTCGAACGCATCGTCATCGCCAAAATGGTCGACGGTGACGGAGTGGTCGATCACCAGATCCACTGGCGACAAAGGATTTACTTTCGCGGTATCGCCGCCCAGGCGTTTGACCGCTTCGCGCATCGCGGCGAGATCCACCACCGCCGGGACGCCGGTAAAGTCCTGCATCAACACGCGCGCAGGACGGTAGGCAATTTCGCGATCGGCATGGGCGTTTTTTAGCCACCCTGCCAGCGCCTGGATATCCTCATGTGTGACGGAATCGCCGTCCTGCCAGCGCAGCAGGTTTTCCAGCAGGACTTTTAGTGATTTGGGTAGACGGGTGATATCACCCAGAGATTTAGCAGCCAGCGGCAGACTGTAGTAGTGGTAGGTTTTGTCTTTGGCCTGTAGTGTGTCCTTACTGGCTTCTCGTAGGGTTGACGACATAGCTCCTCCTTAATGACAGGGTTGCGATGCCCTGATTCTCCTCAGGGTAATATTAAAGATAACACAAACATGCTGTAACGTTTTGATAACAACCCGAATTGATAAAAGAGGAAAAACCGAACAGTGAGTATCGAGGGGAAGGTGAACGCGTTTATGAAAGACGAAAACGAAAACCTCGCCGCGGCGAGGTTTGAGATTGCTGTCAACCTGTAGATTTGTGTTTATGCCGGGTGGCGGCTATGCCTTACCCGTCCTACAGACTTTTCGATATCAATGAGGTGCTCAGGCCACATGTAGGCCTGATAAGCGTAGCGTCATCAGGCGGAATGTTTCAGATTAATTCATTACGATCCAGAACAGTTCAGCCCAAAAGAGCAGCGAGACGGAAAATGCGACCATCCAGGACCAGTATTTCATATTTGCAGTAAGCATCGACTACACCCGGTTTTGTTTAATACATTGTATTGAGACTTTCTCAACGTTTTATTGCTGCGGTGTAGTAAGTAAAAGCGTACCGCCGATTATTTGTCGGTACAAAATAAACCGTAATAAGAATGGTGACGATTATTGTTTCTGTTGATCGTCTTCGTCGAATGACTCAATAAATGCTTGTTGTTGCTGAGTCAGCTTCCAGGATTCAGGAACAGTTTTCACGCACGCATCTTTATTCGTTTTTCGCACCGTGTCACCAGAGTGACATGTGGGCAACGACGTCTGTTGTGAGTCGTGAACGACCATTTTTACCCCCAGGCATTCCAGATCAACAGCGCAATCACGACCCAAAACAACGCTGAGCCCAGGAAAACCGCAAGCCATACTTTGCGTTTCATCTCAGGGTCCCGACGTGGTTCCTGGTTTTCAGACGGCATTGCTAACCTCATACAATCGGTATCACTTATCATTCAAGCACCAACAATCGGCACAATTAATCATCAGATGAGACAAATCCTAATGAAACTTTAGTCAAAAATCCAGTGAATTTACGAATCGTTTCCAGTGAATAAATCAATCTTTTGATCGAAAATAAATATTTGGAATGGGAAGTTTGCGGGGCAGAGAATAAGACACTACTTTATGGCCCATTACCCATAACCTCTGTATGGATATTATTATTGCGCCAGCCGTAATAAACAAAATTGTGATTTAATTAAAACTTTCGGTACCCTCTGCGAACAAAAGATACCGACCGTTTTCTGTAGCGATTATTTTTCAGGTAATTTTATATCTTTAAACATCGCTTCAATTTCTTCATTCGAACGCAACGCCACGGCGGTATCCACCACATCACGCGTCAAATGCGGTGCGAAACGTTGAATGAAATCATACATGTAACTGCGCAGGAACGTACTGCGACGAAAACCGATTTTGGTCGTGCTGTGGCTGAAAACATCATGCGCATCCACGCGAACCAGATCAGGGTCGGACAGCGGATCGACAGCCATGCTGGCAATCACCCCTACCCCTAAGCCTAAACGCACGTAGGTCTTAATCACATCCGCATCGGTCGCCGTAAAGACGATACGTGGTGTCAGACCTGCGCGGTTAAACGCGGTATCCAGTTCAGAACGGCCGGTAAAGCCGAAGGTATACGTTACCAGCGGATACTGCGCCAGCTCTTCAATCGTCACTGAGGCTTTATTCGCCAGCGGATGCTCAGGCGTCACCACAATCGAGCGATTCCAGTGGTAGCATGGCAGCATAACCAGATCGTCATACAGATGCAGCGCTTCGGTGGCGATGGCAAAATCGGCATTCCCCTTCGAAACCGCCTCAGCAATCTGCGTCGGCGATCCCTGGTGCATATGCAGCGACACGCGCGGATAGCGCTCAATAAAGCCTTTAATCACATTTGGCAGCGCATAACGTGCCTGGGTATGCGTCGTCGCGATATAAAGTGAGCCCTTATCCGGCCAGGTATGCTCACCGGCAACCGACTTTATCGCATCCACTTTGGAGAGCACTTCGCGCGCAATACGGATAATCTCCTGACCTGCCGGCGTCACCTGAGTCAGATGCTTACCGCTACGGGCAAAGATCTGGATGCCAAGCTCATCCTCCAGCATGCGAACCTGCTTACTGATACCCGGTTGCGAGGTGTAAAGGCCTTCCGCGGTGGAGGAGACGTTAAGGTTGTGGTTCACTACCTCAACAATGTAGCGAAGCTGCTGTAATTTCATGTTAAACCATCCAGATTAGCGCCATCAGGTCATCGTTTCAGAGCAGGCAGTGATGCGCTGCTAATACGATTTAATAATAAAAAAGCCATTAACTATAACCACTATATCATTAATAACCGGGCTGTATAGCAGTGAGTAAAAAATAATAAGCCCACTATAAAAACAAAAAAAGGGCCGCTTACGCGACCCTCTTCAAAACAACAGCACCGTGGGCAGTTACTTCTTGCCTTCGACCCATTTGCCGTCAACGAAGAAGGCGGACCAGCCGGTCGCTTTCCCGTCTTTTTCAGCGGCAACATACTGCTGTTTGGTTTTACGGCTAAAACGCACCAGCGTTTTATTGCCTTCCGGATCCTGTTGCGGCGCATCGGCCAGATAACGCAGTTTTTCTGGCAGACGATCGCGGAAGCGGTATAACTCTTCCACCAGCGGTGCGCGCGTCTCACGGGATTTCGGGAAGGTATTGGCGGCCAGGAAGACTCCGGCAGCGCCATCACGCAGCACGAAATACGCATCTGATTTTTCACACGGCAACTCGGGCAGTGGAACCGGATCTTCTTTCGGCGGCGCAACTTCGCCGTTACGCAGGATCTTACGGGTATTTTTACACTCGTCGTTGGTGCATGCCATGTACTTACCGAAACGCCCCATCTTCAGGTGCATTTCAGAGCCACATTTTTCGCACTCGACGATCGGACCGTCATACCCTTTGATACGGAATTCGCCCTCTTCGATCTCGTAGCCGTCGCAGGTCGGGTTGTTACCGCAGACGTGCAGCTTGCGCTTCGGATCGATCAGGTAGCTGTCCATCGCCGTACCACACTTCTGGCAACGACGTTTGGCGCGCAGGGCGTTAGTTTCCGCGTCATCACCTTCCAGCACGTTCAGGACTTCGTTTTCCGGTACCAGATTAATGGTGGTTTTGCAGCGCTCTTTCGGCGACAACGCATAACCCGAGCAGCCAAGGAACACGCCGGTACTGGCAGTACGGATCCCCATTTTGCGACCACAAGTTGGACAGTCGATGCTGGTCAACACCATCTGGTTCGGACGCATCCCGCCCTCTTCCGGATCTTTCTCCGCTTTATCCAGTTGCTGAGTAAAATCACTGAAGAAGTTGTCGAGCACCCCTTTCCATTCGGTTTCGTGATTCGCGACCTGGTCGAGACTGTTTTCCATTTGCGCGGTGAAATCGTAGTTCATCAGCTCGCGGAAATTCTCTTCCAGGCGGTCGGTGACAATCTCACCCATTTTTTCCGCATAGAAGCGACGGTTTTCCACCCGCACATACCCACGATCCTGAATGGTCGAAATGATCGACGCATAGGTCGACGGACGGCCAATTCCGCGTTTTTCCAGCTCTTTCACAAGCGAGGCTTCACTGAAGCGCGCCGGTGGTTTGGTGAAGTGCTGAGCCGGGGTCAGTTCAATCAGAGACAGCGCATCGCCCTTATTCACTGCTGGCAGCGTACGGTCTTCGTCACCTTTACGCAGCGCAGGCATCACTTTCGTCCAGCCGTCGAAGCGCAAAATACGACCGCGCGCCTTCAGACGGAAATCACCCGCGCCAACGGTCAGCGTGGTGGAGTCGTACTGCGCCGGCGTCATCTGACAGGCGACAAACTGACGCCAGATCAGCTGATACAGTTTCTGCGCGTCAGCTTCCATATCCTTCAGCGTTTCCGCCAGCACAGAGACGTCGGAAGGACGAATCGCTTCGTGCGCTTCCTGCGAGTTTTCTTTACTGGCGTACTGATTCGGACTTTCCGGCAGATATTTCTTGCCGAAATTATCGCCGATGTAACCGCGCACCATGTTCACGGCATCCTGACTCAGGTTGGTCGAGTCGGTACGCATATAGGTGATGTAGCCCGCTTCGTACAAACGCTGCGCCATCATCATGGTCTTTTTCACGCCAAAACCGAGACGCGTGCTGGCTGCCTGTTGCAGCGTGGAGGTGATAAACGGCGCGCCCGGCTTGCTGCTGGTCGGCTTGTCTTCGCGTTCCAGAACGCTATAACGCGCTTTCTCCAGCAGGCTTACCGCCGCAAGCGTCTGCTCGCGATTTACCGGACGGAATGGCTTATCGTTCTGGTGGGTCACCTGCAAGGGCAGCGCATCGCCGGAAGGCGTGGTGGTGCTGGCATCAATCTCCCAGAACTCTTCCGGAACAAACGCTTTAATTTCGCGTTCACGCTCAACGACCAGACGCACCGCCACGGACTGTACACGGCCGGCTGACAGGCCGCGGGCAATCTTTTTCCACAACAGCGGCGAGACCATATAACCCACCACGCGGTCCATAAAGCGACGCGCCTGCTGAGCGTTAACCCGATCAATGTTCAGTTCGCCCGGCTTTTCAAACGCCTGACGAATCGCATTCTTGGTAATTTCGTTAAACACCACGCGGCTGTAACGCGTGTCATCACCCCCGATCACTTCCCGCAGGTGCCATGCAATGGCTTCCCCTTCGCGGTCAAGGTCGGTTGCGAGATAGATGTGGTCGGCCTTTTCAGCCAGTTGTTTCAGTTCAGAGACGACCTTCTCTTTACCGGGCAGCACCTCGTAGTGCGCGTCCCAGTTGTGCCACGGATCAACCCCCATACGGTTGACGAGCGCGCCACGTTCATCCTTTTTGGGCTTTTTAGCCGTTTTGGTGGAGGTAGAGTCGGCGCTCTTTTTAGCTGCTGAGCCACTGGTCGGCAAATCACGGATATGACCGACGCTGGACTTAACCACGTAGTCATTACCCAGATACTTGTTGATCGTTTTGGCTTTTGCCGGGGACTCAACGATGACAAGAGCTTTACCCATATTCACCTTTACCTAATTTGATTCTTCCAGGAATGCGTCGCACGTTGATACACCATCCACTGGCGACGAGCCACGGATATGGTCCCTGCGTCTGCAGATATCAACCCCTTGTACTGACTCTGTACACTAAATAGCCAGGTGACTGAGTTAACAGGTTTTTTCGCACAGAGGCGCTATAGCACGACGGAATTTCGCTCGATTGTCAAGCAAATCTGTTGCCTGGTTGACGAAAGCGTCACACTGTACCTGATAAAATTCGTTACGCAACTTTATTAGCATGCAAAACCAAATCCTGCCAGTCAGCAAAGGTTGACAAGCCCTTGTACACGTTCAGGGAATATTTGCCCAAAAGAGTCGGTCGGCGTAGACTAATGTCCTTGTTTAAGGAGTAAAAAATGCGCAAAGAGACACAACCTATCGATCGCGAAACGCTGTTGATTGAAGCCAACAAAATCATTCGTGAGCATGAGGATACGCTGGCTGGCATTGTTGCCACCGGTGTGACTCAGCGAAATGGGGTGTTGGTCTTCAGTGGGGATTACTTTTTAGACGAGCAAGGTTTACCCACGCCAAAGAGCACTGCCGTGTTCAATATGTTCAAACATCTGGCGCATGTGCTTTCTGAAAAGTATCATCTGATCGATTAAAGCAAAAACGCGAGGCCTGAGCGTCTCGCGTTTTTCGTTAATACAGCCTCTTACATCAGCGGTTTCTGTCCGCGCTGCCACCAGCGCAGCAGCAGACGGTCAGCACTTTCCGCGGCACTACCCGTCACCCGATCCACCAGTTTCTTACGCTGCAGATAACGAACGTTCAGCACCTCTCGGCCTTCCATTAGCCCCAGGATCACCTCGTCGCTGGTATTGACCTCATCGATGAGTCCTTTCTCCAGCGCCTGTTGTCCATACCAGTGTTCCCCGGTGGCAACCTGCTCAATGTCCAGAGTAGGACGCATACGATGGACAAAATCTTTAAACAGATGATGCGTTTCGTTCAAATCCTCACGGAATTTCTGCCGCCCTTCTTCGGTGTTTTCACCCAGCAGCGTCAGCGTCCGCTTGTACTGCCCGGCGGTATGCAACTCGATATCAATATCCTTGCCTTTCAGGAAACGGTTGAAGTTAGGGATCTGCGCGACGACGCCAATCGAACCAACAATCGCAAAGGGGGCGGAGACAATTTTGTCCGCTACGCAGGCCATCATATAGCCGCCACTCGCCGCGACTTTATCCACCGTTACGGTCAACGGGATTTTCTTATCACGTAAACGTTGCAGTTGTGATGCGGCAAGACCATAACCGTGGACAACGCCTCCGGGGCTCTCCAGACGTACCACCACCTGGTCCTGCGGTTTCACCACCGCCAGTACGGCCGTCACCTCCTCACGCAGCGAACTGACCTCGTGGGCATCCATACTGCCTTTAAAATCCAGCACCCAAACGCGCGGTTTATCCGACGTGACGCTGTCGCCTTGCTTCGCTTTGGCTTTGGCGGCTTTCGCTTCCAGCTTGTGCTTTTTCTTTTGCGCTTTATGCCAGAATTTCTGTTGATGGCTATCCAGCAGCGCCATCGCCAGTTCATCCTTCATCTCTTTATATTGTTCGCTGAGGTTGGTAACCCGCAGTTCGCCACGCTGGCGCTTACGTTGGGCAACATTCACGATAATGATGGCAATCGCCGCGATAGCCAGCACAACGGTCACGATTTTTGCTAAAAACAGCCCATATTCAGACAACAGTTCCACTCGCCCCACCTTGGTTAAACAACTTAGCGTCGGCTCAGTGTACCTCAGGCGTAATGCGTCGTCTCGCGGGATATGCGGACGGATAAAAGTATGACAAAGTGTTCATTTTACGGCGTTATCGCCGTTGGCTGATTGAAATTGGCTCCTGTTTCAGGCATAAACCCGACACACCAACGAGAAGCAGAGCGACCAGGCATGTCGCCGAGGAGTCCCCATGCATTATCAACCGAAACACGATCTTCTGCAGGATCGCATCATCCTGGTGACCGGTGCCAGCGACGGCATTGGCCGTGAAGCGGCCCTGACCTATGCACGCTACGGTGCCAGCGTTATTTTGCTTGGCCGTAATGATGAGAAACTGCGTCACGTCGCAGACAGGATTGCCCAGCAAACGGGCCGCCAACCGCAGTGGTTTACGCTCGATCTGTTAACCTGCACCGCTGATGACTGTCATCAACTGGCGCAGCGCATCAGCGAACAGTATCCGCGTCTGGACGGCGTCTTACACAATGCCGGTTTACTGGGTGACGTCTGTCCGATGATCGAGCAGGACCCGCTGGTCTGGCAGCAGGTGATGCAGGTCAACGTCAACGCGACGTTTATGCTGACCCAGGCATTGCTTCCTTTATTACTTAAGTCAGATTCCGGATCGTTAGTCTTCACCTCCTCCAGCGTGGGCCAGCAGGGTCGTGCTAACTGGGGGGCCTATGCGGCCTCTAAATTTGCCACCGAAGGCATGATGCAGGTACTGGCAGATGAGTACCAAAACCGCCCGCTGCGCGTGAATTGCATCAACCCGGGCGGTACCCGCACCGGCATGCGCGCCAACGCCTTTCCGACGGAAGATCCGCAAAAGCTCAAAACACCCGCCGATATTATGCCGCTGTACCTGTGGCTAATGGGCGATGACAGCCGACGCAAAACCGGCATGACCTTCGACGCCCAACCGGGCCGCAAACCAGGAATAGCCCAATGAGTGAAGAACGCTATCAACAACGCCAGCAGCGCGTGAAGGACCGGGTGGACGCCCGGGTAGCCCAGGCCCAGGACGAACGCGGCATCGTGATTGTCTTCACCGGCAACGGGAAAGGAAAAACCACCGCCGCCTTTGGTACCGCTACACGCGCGGTGGGACACGGCAAAAAGGTCGGCGTGGTGCAGTTTATCAAGGGGACCTGGCCCAACGGTGAGCGTAACCTACTGGAACCGCACGGCGTTGAATTTCAGGTGATGGCGACCGGGTTTACCTGGGAGACGCAGAATCGTGAAGCCGATACGGCGGCCTGTCTGGCGGTATGGGAGCACGGCAAACGCATGCTTGCCGATCCGCAACTGGACATGGTGGTGCTGGACGAACTCACCTATATGGTGGCATACGACTATCTGCCGCTTGAAGACGTGATTAACGCGCTGAATGCGCGTCCACCTCACCAGACGGTGATCATCACCGGTCGCGGCTGCCATCGGGATATTCTCGATCTGGCTGATACCGTCAGTGAACTGCGCCCGGTCAAACATGCCTTTGAGGCTGGCGTCAAAGCCCAGATGGGGATCGACTATTAAAAAAGGCCCCGAGGGGCCTTTCTGACCGCTGACAAAGAAGGAAAAAACGTGGTTTTTCCTTCTTTGTGGTTATCAGCCGAAAATCAATAAATTGATTTTCCTGGTTTTTAATGAGGTGATCTCTGCGTGTCCGGTATCGGGATAAGATCTGTCATCACACAAAAAGGCCCCAAGGGGCCTTTTTTGCATTGCTGGATCGCGGATTAACCGTTGTTGTTACGACCGCCAGTACGGCGACCGCCGCTCACCTGGCTGTGGCGTTTCACCGCACGACGAATCTGATTCGCCTTCATGCGGCGGCGATCTTTCTCCACCGCCACTTTCGAGTCAGTTTCCGGCTCCAGTTCCACCAGTTCGCGCAGATAGTTAGTCTGGGCAAGATCCAGTTCCGTCCAGCCGCCACGCGGCAGGCCTTTCGGCAACGGAATATCACCGTAGCGTACACGGATCAGACGGCTTACCTGCACGCCAACGGCTTCCCACAGGCGACGTACTTCACGGTTACGCCCTTCGGTCAGGGTGACGTTGTACCACTGGTTGATCCCTTCACCGCCGCTGAACTTAATGGTTTTGAACGCCGCCGGACCGTCTTCCAGCTGCACGCCACGGCTCAGATCGCGCAATTTGGCATCGTCAACCTGACCAAATACACGCACCGCGTATTCACGTTCAACTTCACGGCTCGGATGCATCAGGCGGTTCGCCAGTTCACCATCGGTGGTAAACAGCAGCAGCCCGCAGGTATTGACGTCCAGACGCCCTACCGCAATCCAGCGCGCGCCGCGCAGTTTCGGCAAGCGATCAAAGACCGTAGGACGACCTTCCGGGTCGTTACGCGTACACAGTTCGCCTTCCGGCTTGTAATAGGCCAGTACGCGACAAATTTGTTCCGCCGACTCTTTCACCGAAATCAGGTGACCGTCGATACGAATTTTCAGGCCGGGAGTCACTTCAACGCGATCGCCCAGCGTGGCAATTTTGCCATCTACGCTGACGCGGCCTGCTGCAATGATGGATTCAATTTCACGGCGGGAGCCGTGGCCAGCGCGCGCCAGCACTTTCTGTAACTTTTCGCTCATAGAGCTTCCTTTAGCTGTCGCCTTCACAGGCGTCGAACAGGAGAATCAACGGCGCTTCTCAGCGCCATTTTAAGGCCGCGTAGTATACAGAGTTGCGCCCTTATAAGAAAGGTTTAACGTCTCCGACGCCTTCACGCAAGACAACCGGGGAATCATCGGTCAAGTCGATCACCGTTGTCGGTTGCTGGCCCAGGTAACCACCGTGGATAATCAGATCCACCTGCTTTTCCAGGCGATCTTTAATTTCTTCCGGATCGGACTCGGTAAATTCACTGCCTGGTAGCATCAGCGAGGTGGAGAGCATCGGCTCACCCAGCGCCTGCAACAGTTCGAGCGCGATCGGATTCGACGGCACGCGCAGACCGATGGTCTTACGTTTTTCCTGCAATAACCGACGCGGCACCTCTTTCGTCCCTTTCAGAATGAAAGTGTAGTTGCCCGGCGTATTGTTCTTGATCAGGCGAAAAGCCACGTTGTCGACAAACGAATAGGTCGACAGCTCGGACAGGTCGCGACACATCAGAGTGAAGTTGTGCCCGTCCGGCAACTGGCGAATACGGCAAATCCGTTCCATCGCGCCTTTGTCTTCAATTTTACAACCGAGCGCGTAGCCGGAGTCGGTTGGATACACAATCACCCCGCCCTTACGCACAATCTCAACCGCCTGATTGATCAGGCGCTGTTGTGGGTTATCAGGATGAATATAAAAAAACTGGCTCATACTTCCCTCACTGTGGTGTTCTGCGGCTGCTCCCATGCCTGCCAGACGCCTTCAACGCCTGCCGGCAGCCAGAGCTTGCGGCCCAACTCGATCCACGGACAAGGCTGATGAAAATCAGATCCTTGCGATGCCCATAGCTGATGCTGACGGGCGAGCGTGGCCAGTTGCGTGCGCTCATTGGGGGACTGCTGGCACTGCGCGACTTCCATCGCATCACCACGATGTTGCGCAAAATACGCCACCAGCCTTTTCAGCCACTTAGCGCTAAGATCGTACCGCCCTGGATGAGCCAGTACCGCCTTACCGCCAGAATGATGAATGACATCAATAGCTTGTTCTATTGTACACCACTGCGGCGGAACGTATCCTGTTTTCCCGCGAGCAAGGTACTTTTTAAAGACATCCGCCATGCTGGTCGCTTTGCCGCATTCCACCAGGTAACGGGCAAAGTGGCCGCGAGTCACCGCACCGCCGTCGGCCAGGCGCAACGCCCCTTCCCATGCGCCGGTGATGTGCGCTTTTTCCAGGCGATCGGCGATGAGCCGCGCCCGTTGCTGCCGTCGTTCCGTCTGTTGCGCCAGAAACGCGCACATCGCCGGGTGTTCAATGTCGATGTTCAGACCCACAATATGAATTTCGTGATTCTCCCAGACCGTCGAGATCTCAACGCCCGGGATCAAGTTCAGCGCCAGTCCAGAACGTGAAATTTCTTCGCTTGCCGCAGGAATAGCGGCTGTGGTGTCATGATCGGTAATCGCCAGCGTGCCTACGCGCATCTCGACGGCGCGATGGACTAACGCTTCTGGCGTCAGTCGTCCATCAGATGCCGTTGTGTGACTGTGCAGGTCATAAATCACTGCATAATTCGTGTCGCTCAAGGCGAACTCCCGTCTCTCAAAAATAATCTTTCCTGCGCATCATAGCGGTTCTGGCAAATTTACTGAAATCAGGTGTTGACAATAACCCATCGAACTAGTTAACTAGTACGAAAGTTCACAAGCAAAAGGGTATCGAAATGAAAGCAACATTTGTTCTGCACGGTGGGTGGCGCACTTCCTGATTTCGGGCAGTGTATTTCGCGTGTAGATCGCCACCAGATACCCGGCCCGCCAACAGAGCGGGCCTTTTTTTGAACAAAATTAATGAGAACAACCATGCAGACATCAAAACCGACACTCGAACTCATTACCTGCGATGCCGCCTATCGTAAAAACCCAACGGAGTTATTCCATCAGGTTTGCGGCGACCGTCCGGCAACGCTGCTGCTGGAATCTGCGGATATCGACAGCAAAGATGACCTAAAAAGCCTGTTGCTGGTGGATAGTGCGCTGCGCATTACCGCCATCGGTGACACCGTCACCATTCAGGCACTAACCGACAATGGCGCAGCGCTGCTGACACTCCTGGACGCCGCACTGCCCGCTGGCGTTGAGAATGAACATCAGGACGCAGCTCGCGTGCTGCGTTTCCCACCGGTCAGCCCGCTATTAGACGAAGACGCGCGGTTGTGCGCACTTTCTGTATTTGACGCCTTCCGCCTGTTGCAGGAACTGGTTAACGTCCCGGCACAGGAGCGCGAAGCGATGTTCTTCGGCGGCCTGTTTGCTTACGATCTGGTTGCCGGTTTTGAAGATTTACCGCAGCTTGAGGCAGGCAACCGCTGCCCGGACTACTGTTTCTATCTGGCGGAAACGCTAATGGTGATCGACCACCAGAAACAAAGTACCCGCATTCAGGCCAGTCTGTTCAGCGACAATGACGCCGAGAAACAACGCCTCGTCGCGCGACTGGCACGTCTGAGCCAGCAACTGACAGAACCTGCACCGCCGCTGCCGGTCGTTTCTGTGCCGCAAATGCGCTGCGAATGCAATCAGAGCGATGAAGAGTTTGGTGCGGTGGTGCGCTCGATGCAAAAAGCGATTCGTGCCGGGGAAATTTTCCAGGTAGTCCCGTCTCGTCGTTTCTCTCTGCCCTGCCCGTCGCCGCTGGCAGCCTATTACGTGCTCAAGAAAAGCAACCCCAGCCCGTACATGTTCTTTATGCAGGACAACGATTTCACCCTGTTTGGCGCGTCGCCAGAAAGCTCGTTGAAATATGATGCCACCAGCCGTCAAATTGAAATCTACCCGATTGCCGGTACGCGTCCTCGCGGTCGTCGCGCCGACGGAACGCTGGATCGCGACCTCGACAGCCGCATTGAACTGGAAATGCGCACCGACCATAAAGAGCTTTCTGAACACCTGATGCTGGTTGACCTGGCGCGTAACGATCTCGCCCGCATCTGTACGCCGGGCAGTCGCTACGTGGCCGACCTGACCAAGGTTGACCGCTATTCCTACGTCATGCACCTGGTCTCCCGCGTCGTCGGTGAACTGCGCAGCGATCTCGATGTGCTGCACGCCTACCGCGCCTGCATGAACATGGGCACCCTCAGCGGTGCGCCAAAAGTACGGGCGATGCAGTTGATTGCCGAAGCCGAAGGTCGCCGACGCGGCAGCTACGGCGGTGCGGTCGGTTACTTCACCGCGCACGGCGATCTGGATACCTGCATTGTAATTCGCTCCGCGCTGGTGGAAGACGGTATCGCCACCGTCCAGGCGGGCGCCGGTATTGTGCTCGATTCTGTTCCCCAGTCAGAAGCCGACGAAACCCGTAATAAAGCGCGCGCGGTCCTGCGTGCCATTGCCACCGCGCACCACGCACAGGAGACTTTCTGATGGCTGACATTCTGCTGCTCGACAACATCGACTCATTTACCTATAACCTGGCAGATCAGCTGCGTACCAACGGTCACAACGTGGTGATTTACCGTAATCATATTCCGGCCCAGACCCTGATTGAGCGCCTGGCCACCATGAAGAACCCGGTTCTGGTGCTGTCTCCCGGTCCAGGCGTACCCAGTGAAGCAGGTTGTATGCCGGAACTGCTGACCCGTCTGCGCGGCAAGCTGCCGATTATCGGCATCTGTCTGGGCCATCAGGCGATTGTCGAAGCCTACGGCGGCTACGTCGGTCAGGCCGGCGAGATCCTGCACGGCAAGGCGTCCAGCATTGAACACGATGGACAGGCCATGTTTGCCGGTCTGACGAATCCGCTGCCGGTTGCGCGCTATCACTCCCTGGTCGGCAGCAACGTTCCCGCAGGCCTGACCATTAACGCCCACTTTAACGGCATGGTGATGGCGGTACGTCACGACGTCGATCGCGTTTGCGGTTTGCAGTTCCACCCGGAGTCCATTCTGACCTCTCAGGGCGCTCGCCTGCTTGAACAGACGCTGGCCTGGGCGCAGCAGAAGCTGGAGCCGACCAATACGCTGCAGCCGATCCTCGAAAAACTGTATCAGGCACAAACCCTGAGCCAGCAGGAAAGTCACCAGTTGTTCTCCGCCGTCGTGCGCGGCGAACTCAAACCAGAACAGCTGGCTGCCGCTCTGGTCAGCATGAAGATTCGCGGCGAGCATCCGAATGAGATTGCCGGTGCGGCAACCGCCTTACTGGAAAATGCCGCGCCGTTCCCGCGCCCTGACTATCTGTTCGCCGATATCGTCGGCACCGGGGGCGACGGCAGCAACAGCATTAATATTTCTACCGCCAGCGCATTTGTCGCGGCGGCATGCGGCCTGAAGGTGGCTAAACACGGCAACCGCAGCGTCTCCAGCAAGTCCGGTTCGTCGGATCTGTTGGCCGCTTTCGGTATCAATCTCGACATGAATGCCGACCGATCGCGTCAGGCGCTGGACGACCTGGGCGTCTGCTTCCTGTTTGCCCCGAAATACCACACCGGTTTCCGCCACGCGATGCCGGTACGTCAGCAGTTGAAGACGCGTACGCTGTTCAACGTACTGGGTCCGCTGATTAACCCGGCGCATCCTCCGCTGGCGCTGATTGGCGTCTACAGCCCTGAACTGGTTCTGCCGATTGCCGAAACCCTGCGCGTACTGGGCTATCAGCGTGCCGCAGTCGTACACAGCGGCGGAATGGATGAAGTCTCTCTGCATGCGCCGACCATTGTGGCGGAGCTGCATGACGGCGAGATCAAGAGCTATCAACTGACGGCGGACGACTTCGGCCTGACCCCTTACCATCAGGAGCAACTGGCAGGCGGTACGCCGGAAGAAAACCGTGACATTCTGACACGCTTACTACAAGGTAAAGGTGACGCCGCCCACGAGGCAGCCGTTGCCGCAAACGTCGCAATGTTGATGCGACTGCATGGTGAAGAAGATCTCAAGGCTAATGCGCAAACCGTTCTCGAGGTCTTGCACAGTGGTTCCGCTTATGACCGAGTCACCGCTCTGGCGGCAAGAGGGTAAATGATGCAAACCGTTTTAGCGAAAATCGTCGCAGACAAGGCGATTTGGGTGGAAGCCCGCAAACAGCAACAACCGTTGGCCAGTTTTCAGAACGATGTTCAGCCCAGCACACGTCACTTTTATGACGCCTTACAGGGCGCGCGTACGGCCTTTATTCTGGAGTGCAAGAAAGCCTCTCCGTCCAAAGGGGTGATCCGTGATGATTTCGACCCGGCGCGGATTGCCGGGGTGTATAAACATTACGCCTCCGCCATTTCTGTTCTGACCGATGAAAAGTACTTCCAGGGCAGTTTTGATTTCCTGCCGATCGTGAGCAGCATCGCGCCGCAGCCGATTCTGTGTAAGGATTTTATTATCGACCCTTACCAGATTTACCTTGCGCGCCATTATCAGGCCGACGCCTGCCTGCTGATGCTTTCGGTACTCGACGACGAGCAGTATCGCCAGCTTTCTGCTGTAGCGCACAGTCTGAAGATGGGCGTGTTGACAGAAGTCAGTAATGAAGACGAACTGGAACGCGCCATTGCGCTCGGCGCGAAAGTGGTCGGGATTAACAACCGTGACCTGCGCGACCTGTCGATTGACCTGAATCGTACCCGCCAACTGGCGCCGAAACTGGGCCAGGGCGTGACGGTGATTAGCGAATCGGGGATCAACACCTACGCTCAGGTTCGCGAACTCAGCCATTTTGCCAACGGTTTCCTGATTGGTTCCGCCCTCATGGCGCATGACGATCTTAACGCTGCCGTACGCCGTGTTCTGCTTGGCGAAAATAAGGTATGTGGCCTGACGCGTCCGGAAGATGCCAAAGCCGCCTGCGAATCTGGCGCTTTCTATGGTGGACTGATTTTTGTCTCTTCTTCACCCCGTTTTGTCAGCATTGAACAGGCTCGCGAAGTGCAGTCTGCCGCCCCGCTACAGTATGTTGGCGTGTTTCGTAATCACGACATCGCCGACATCTGTGTAAAAGCGGCGCAACTTTCGCTGAAAGCCGTACAGCTGCATGGGCGCGAAGACCAGGCGTATGTTGATGCCCTGCGCGCCGCGCTGCCTGAAAACGTACAGATCTGGAAAGCGCTGAGCGTCGGTGAGACCCTCCCGGCCCGCGATTATCAGCATGTCGACAAATACGTGCTGGATAACGGCCAGGGCGGCAGCGGTCAGCGTTTTGACTGGTCGTTACTGCAAGGACAGTCGCTGGATAACGTATTGCTGGCTGGCGGTCTTGGCGCGGACAACTGCGTTGACGCGGCTAAAACCGGCTGTGCCGGTCTCGATTTTAATTCTGGTGTAGAGTCACAGCCGGGCATCAAAGATGCACGCCTTCTGGCCTCGGTATTTCAGACACTGCGCGCATATTAAGGAAAAGGACATGACAACATTACTCAATCCCTATTTTGGTGAATTCGGTGGCATGTATGTGCCGCAGATTCTGATGCCGGCTCTGCGTCAACTGGAAGACGCGTTCGTCAGTGCGCAAAAAGATCCCGAGTTTCAGGCCCAGTTTGCTGACCTGCTGAAAAACTACGCGGGACGTCCCACTGCGCTGACCAAATGTCAGAACATCACCGCCGGAACCCATACCACACTGTACCTGAAGCGTGAAGATCTGCTGCACGGCGGCGCGCATAAAACCAACCAGGTGTTAGGTCAGGCATTGCTGGCAAAACGCATGGGTAAAACCGAGATTATTGCGGAAACGGGCGCAGGCCAGCACGGGGTGGCTTCGGCACTCGCCAGCGCCCTGCTCGGCCTGAAATGCCGTATCTACATGGGGGCGAAAGACGTTGAGCGCCAGTCGCCGAACGTCTTCCGTATGCGCCTGATGGGGGCTGAAGTGATTCCGGTGCACAGCGGTTCAGCCACACTGAAAGATGCCTGTAACGAGGCGCTGCGTGACTGGTCTGGCAGCTACGAAACCGCGCACTACATGCTCGGCACCGCTGCTGGCCCGCACCCATTCCCGACCATCGTGCGTGAATTTCAGCGCATGATCGGCGAAGAAACCAAAGCGCAGATCCTCGAAAAAGAGGGTCGCCTGCCGGATGCGGTGATCGCCTGCGTGGGCGGTGGTTCCAACGCCATCGGGATGTTTGCCGATTTTATTAATGAGCCAGACGTTGGGCTGATTGGTGTAGAACCCGGTGGCCACGGGATTGAAACCGGTGAGCACGGTGCGCCGTTGAAGCACGGCCGCGTCGGGATTTATTTCGGTATGAAAGCACCGATGATGCAGACCGATGAGGGACAGATCGAGGAGTCCTACTCCATCTCTGCGGGTCTGGATTTCCCGTCCGTCGGCCCACAGCATGCGTACCTGAACAGCATTGGTCGCGCCGACTACGTGTCGATCACCGATGACGAAGCGCTGGATGCGTTTAAAACACTCTGCCTGCATGAAGGTATTATTCCGGCGCTCGAGTCGTCACACGCCCTGGCCCACGCGCTGAAAATGATGCGCGAGAACCCGGAAAAAGAGCAACTGCTGGTGGTTAACCTTTCCGGTCGCGGCGACAAAGACATTTTCACCGTACACGATATTCTGAAAGCGCGAGGGGAAATCTGATGGAACGCTATGAAAGCCTGTTTGCACAACTGAACGATCGCAAGGAAGGAGCCTTTGTCCCCTTCGTAACCCTCGGCGACCCTGGCGTTGAGCAATCGCTAAAAATTATCGATGCCCTGGTTGAAGCAGGAGCGGATGCGCTGGAGCTGGGGATCCCGTTCTCCGATCCGCTCGCCGATGGCCCGACCATTCAGAGCGCTACGCTGCGCGCATTTGCTGCCGGCGTCACACCGACCCGCTGTTTTGAGATGCTGGCCGCCATCCGCGAAAAGTACCCGACCATTCCCATTGGTCTGCTGATGTACGCGAACCTGGTGTTCAGCAAAGGCATTGACGCATTTTACGCACAGTGTGAAAAAGTCGGCGTCGATTCCGTGCTGGTTGCCGACGTACCGATTGAAGAATCTGCGCCATTCCGTCAGGCCGCATTGCGCCACAACGTTGCGCCGATCTTCATCTGCCCGCCGAATGCCGATGATGACCTGCTGCGCCAGATTGCCTCTTATGGTCGGGGTTATACCTATCTGCTGTCGCGCGCGGGCGTGACAGGCGCAGAAAATCGTGCGGCTCTGCCATTGCATCATCTGGTAGAGAAATTGAAAGAGTACAACGCCGCGCCGTCTTTGCAGGGCTTTGGCATTTCGGCCCCGGATCAGGTTACCGCCGCCATTGACGCGGGTGCCGCTGGCGCAATCTCCGGTTCCGCGATCGTCAAAATCATTGAGAAGAACGTTGAGCAACCTGAGCAGATGCTCGCCGAGCTGAAGACATTCGTCAGCGGGTTAAAAGCCGCCACCCGCCGATAATTCACCGCGACCGCCAGACTTCCCCTGGCGGTCTTATCCTTTGGCCTGCTTCATTTTGTACATCTCGCCATCCGCATCCTGAATAGCGTCATCAATCCCGGCGGTCACTTCAGCAACCCCCCATGAAATGGAGAGCGGCACCTGTGTATCCTGGACAATAAACTGATACGCATTGATTTGACGGGCGATACGTTCAGCAATGGCGACCGCATCGGCCGTTTTCGCGTGGTACAGTACAATCACGAATTCATCGCCTCCGGTGCGAATCACCAGATCGTCACTGGTACGGGTGTTAGACAACATCCGGTTGGCGATAATCTGTAGCGCTCTGTCCCCGGCAACATGTCCCCAGGTATCGTTAATTGCCTTGAATTTATTGCAATCAACCAGCACCACCGAACCGTTCGAGAGATCCCGCCGCTTAATGATGTCGAGAATTTTACGGTTGAAGCAACCCGTCAACGAGTCGATGTAGATTTTCAGATCGCTCTCATTCAGCCAGGATTTTAACCCCATCATGATCAGCACAAAGAAGAACGGTGCCATCAGGATCAGCAGCCCCGCCTGGGTGTCATGCATCGCAAACCCACTGAGCGAGATGGCGTAGTGAATGACATACTTTTCGGAGAGCACCTTGAAGGCAATTTCCGGGCGCTTCTTACACTCCCCCGTCAGACAAAGCGACTGCTGATTCAGGGTATTCACCAGAGAAACGTTCAACCCGTGCGGCACCTGTCCATCAAAGGCATCGCGTAAAGCCTCCTGAAGTTCTGGCTTCGCATGATCGTAAACCAGATAACCCACAATATGATCGGAAATCTCATTGCCGGAGAGGTCGTAAATATAGCTCACGACGCTAAAGGCTTTCTCAGCCGTGATTTTATCGTCATAAAAATCCGTAGAGCTTAGCGCTTTCGTTTTGACGCTCTTTTCCAGCAGGCGGGTATAAAAATCGACGGGAGGGAGAAAGAAGCTGGAAATATTCCGCGCCATTTTCGACGTGTGATAATCAAACGCTTTGGCATCAGCCGGCGTAAACCAGTAAAAATAGCTCGCATCATCGGCAATAATATAACGATGAGCATCGAAATTACCCGGATTGAGCGCATTCACCCTGCTGCGAATAAACTCAGCGGCGGAAAACATGCACAGCGCATTGAGCGTCGGTTCACGCGCTAGCATGGCTCCTGACGCGGAGTGAATGCGTTTGCTGTCGGCGTTAATTCCCCAGGCTTCCCCACGGGGAGTAAATTGCGACATCTCGCCGCACTGACCAGCGGTTTTAATCTGCCGGTAACGTACGCCGGTGGCATCCGCGATCATTTCATTATCATTGAAGATATCGAGCATCCGCGTTTGCAGGCGGTTCATCCCTTCATTGACCGTCGCCAGTCGCTGTTCATAAATAATAAACAGGAAAAGCGACGTAAAAAGCAGCGTGATTAGCGCTGAAATAATAAGTGCCTGTCTGTTTCTTAAACTGTCCTGCACAATTTTCACCAAGGCACCCTGAGCATCAACACGCTGTTATCACTACGGTATTCGATTTCACCCACGCAGTACAGGTCAGAACGGCTAATCATCCCCTTCTATCAGATAACCTGCATGACGAATGGCGGTGCGGCAGTCACTCACGCCGGCGGCGTATCCGGCCTCAATTTCACACACCGGACTGGCGTTACAAGAGGGTAAGCGGATGGGCGTGGCGAGCGCTTTCTCCAGCGTGTCAATTTTGCGCATCGCTTCCAGTAACGATCGTGAGACTTGCAGATAAAACAGGCTCTTTTCATCCGTCGGTGACTGTTCAAGCGCCGCGATTTTTTGTTCAAGTAAAGACGGTGTTAATTTCATGATGCAATACTCACAGAGCGTGCCTGTTAGAAAAGATAGCAGTTCTGTACGCGGCGCATAAAAAAAGCGGGCTGGAAGCGCCCGCTTTTCTCCGTGGTAACTGCTTTTTAGAAACGGTAGCCCGCCGAGAACATAAACACCCACGGATCGAGGCGAATGTTGTCGTTGTAGCGACCTTCCGGCAGTACCGCGCCATTAGATTTGTATTTGGCTTCGGTATCAATATCCATGTACCAAACAGACATGTTAATCAGCCAGTCGCGGTTGATGAGGTAATCGAGACCGACCTGACCTGCCACCCCCCATGAATCTTTCAGACTGAGATCGGACAGCCCGGCATCCTGACCGTTGTCATTAAATTTGGTATCGAAGAACGTGGTGTAGTTAACACCGGCACCAATGTACGGACGCAGTTTGCTGCTGGAATCACCGAAATACCACTGTGCCATCAGGGTTGGCGGCAGGTGGTGAACGGTGGCGATATCACCCGTCGCCTGCGTGCCCACTTTATGGCGGAATGGCGTTGCCGCCAGCAGTTCAACACCGATGTTATCGGTCGCCATGTAAGTGAATGTCAGACCCAACTGCGTGTTGTTGCTGACGTTAAAGCCGCCTAAATGGCCTAAGGTGCCGTCTGCACCTTCCGTCGGTCTTACCGTCGCCGAACCGGCGCGAATAAAGAACTCGCCAGCTTCATGCGCATAAACGCTGCCAGAGAGAAGCGTGCTTACTGCCAATGCCGCCACTGTTAATTTTTTCATATCCGCTCCATCGTTATGGTTATAAATGCGTCACGAATATACCTACATTGGAGTAATAAGTGATCTAACCTGGATCACATTAGGCTGTGTAATTTAACATTTATTGATCCAGATTAAGTTAGAAGTAGCATTCAAAATCCTGGTTATTCCTGTTCAGATCAATTTTGTAATATTTCCGCTCTGAAAGTATTTTCTTAATTTTTGTGGAGACGACGTCATCACACTGCGGATTTGTTGCTCAAATTGCGCTGACTTTACAAAGATATGCTTTTCCATACGCCCCTTGATGCTGCCACTGCGCAGTTATCCAGGGTACAATTGCACGCTTAACAACACCTGCAGAACTCAAGGAGAGTGCATGTCTATCACGGCGCAGTCCGTATACCGTGACACCGGGAATTTTTTCCGTAATCAATTTTTAACCATCCTGCTGATCTCGCTGCTGTGCGCGTTCATCACGGTGGTATTAGGGCATGCCTTCTCACCCAGCGATGCGCAGATTGCGCAGTTGAGTGAAGGGGATCATCTTGCGGGAAGCGTGGGCTTGTTCGAACTGGTGCAAAACATGACGCCGGAGCAGCAGCAGATCCTGCTGCGCGCCTCGGCAGCGTCTACCTTTTCAGGTCTGATTGGTAATGCCATCCTGGCTGGTGGCGTGCTGCTGATGATTCAGTTGATTTCGGCAGGTCATCGCGTCAGCGCCCTGCGCGCTATCGGTGCCAGTGCGCCGATTCTGCCGCGCCTGTTCATCCTGATTATGCTGACAACCCTGCTGGTACAGCTCGGGATCATGCTGGTGGTGGTGCCCGGCATCCTGCTGGCTATCCTGCTGGCGCTGGCGCCAATTATGCTGGTGCAGGATAAAATGGGTGTATTTGCCGCACTGCGCAACAGTATGCGTCTGGCGTGGTCTAATATGCGACTGGTCGCCCCGGCGGTGATGGGCTGGCTGCTGGCGAAAACGCTGTTGTTGCTGTTTGCCTCCAGCTTTGCCGCGCTTGACCCTAACGTTGGCGCCGTTATCGCGAATACGTTGAGCAATCTGATCTCCGCCATATTGCTCATCTACCTGTTCCGTTTGTATATGTTGATTCGCCAATAACCCTGTCTGCGTCGCCGGCAGAAACGCCCGACGCATTTGATTACGGAATCGAAGAATGAAGCAGTTTCTTGATTTTTTACCGCTGGTTGTCTTCTTTGTTTTTTACAAAGTGTATGACATCTATGCGGCCACCTCGGCGCTTATTGTCGCAACGGCTATCGTGCTCATTTACAGTTGGGTTCGCTATCGCAAAGTTGAAAAAATGGCGCTGGTCACCTTTGTTCTGGTTGCCGTGTTCGGCGGTTTGACCATCTTCTTCCATAACGATGAGTTTATTAAATGGAAGGTGACGGTGATTTACGGCCTGTTTGCCGGTGCGCTGCTGGTTAGCCAGTGGATCATGAAAAAGCCGTTGATCCAGCGCATGCTGGGTAAAGAACTGACGCTGCCGCAACCGGTCTGGTCTAAGCTCAACCTCGCATGGGCCATCTTCTTTATTCTGTGTGGGCTTGCCAATATCTACATCGCCTTCTGGCTACCACAAAATATCTGGGTGAACTTTAAGGTGTTCGGCCTCACCGCGCTGACGCTGATCTTTACCCTGCTGAGTGGCGTTTATATTTATCGCCATCTCCCGCAAGAAGACAAATCGTAAACGTCCATCAAACCAGGCCTGCGGGCCTGGTTTTGCTTTTTGCACATTCCCTGCCGTACCCGTCCCAAATTGCATGAATCATGAAGATATTGTGGAGATTGCCTTCACAATATTGTAATGAGAATAATTATCATTGATATTCCGTATCGAATTTTTAACAATATGGATGTCAGTTGATGAATACGATAACAAAAATATCTCCGCGCCCTCTGGCGCTTTTGATTGCCACAGCATTAAGCGGAAATGCTTTCGCCGCAGACGAGGTTATGAACGACGGCGAAACAATGGTCGTCCAGGCCACCGCCGAAGAAGCCCTCAAACAGCAACCCGGTGTTTCTATCATCACCGCTAAAGACATTGAAAAATCCCCGCCAGTCAACGATCTCTCCGATATCATTCGTACCATGCCGGGCGTGAACCTGACGGGCAACAGCGCCAGCGGGAGTCGGGGAAATAACCGTCAGATTGATATTCGCGGTATGGGGCCGGAAAACACGCTGATCCTGATTGATGGCGTGCCTGTCACCTCGCGTAACTCGGTGCGCTATAGCTGGCGCGGTGAGCGTGATACTCGCGGCGATACAAACTGGGTACCGGCGGAGATGGTTGAACGCATCGAAGTGCTGCGCGGCCCTGCGGCAGCGCGTTACGGTTCCGGTGCGGCGGGTGGCGTAGTCAATATCATCACTAAACAGCCAACGAACGACTGGCATGGCTCGCTGTCTCTTTATACCAACCAGCCCGAGAACAGCAAAGAAGGTGCCACCAGACGTGCGAACTTCAATCTGAGCGGCCCGCTCATTGACGACGTTCTCACCATGCGTCTGTACGGCAATATCAACAAAACCGACGCTGATGCAGCGGATATCAATACCCAGCAAAATGGATCCTATGCCGCAGGACGTGAAGGGGTGCGTAACAAAGACATCAATGCCCTGCTTTCCTGGAGACTGACGCCACAGCAAATTGTGGATTTTGACTACAGCTACAGCCGGCAGGGCAACATTTATGCCGGAGATACGCAGTACAGCAACGGCAACGTCAGTCCTGACGGATTGGTCAGTTCGCTCTACGGTGATGAAACCAACCGGATGTATCGCCAGTCGTGGGGGCTGACGCATAACGGCATCTGGGACTGGGGCCAGTCCAAATTCGGCGTCTATTACGAAAAAACCAACAACACCCGAATGCAGGAAGGCTCGACCGGTAGAGTGGAAGGGATGATCAATAACACCGAATACGCCACCAGCCGCCTGGAATCTTATCGTTCTTCAGGAGAACTCAACATCCCTGTCTTCTGGCTGGTTGATCAAACCCTGACGCTGGGTGCGGAATGGAACCGCGACGAACTCAACGACCCGGCGTCTATGCAAGCCACCAGCGCATCCGGCGTGCAA
The DNA here is from genome assembly GCA_019415335.1 of Citrobacter sp. The sequence goes on from DXKH01000093.1 coordinate 68,590, forward strand.
ATTGGCAATGTCTCCGGTGACGCCTCCAGTCGCAGCACCAAAAATAGCGCCACGCTTACCGGTATCTACCTGGAAGATAATATCGAGGCTCGTCCGGGTACGGATATTATTCCAGGGATCCGTTTTGACTATCACGACGAATTTGGCAGCAACTGGAGCCCCAGTCTGAATATGTCGCAGGAGCTGGGCGATCTGTTCAAACTGAAAGCCGGGATTGCTCGCGTATTTAAAGCGCCAAACCTGTATCAATCCAGTGAGGGATATTTACTCTCCACACGCGGCAATGGCTGCCCGAATACTATCGCCACCGGCAGTTGTTATCTGCTGGGCAATCCGGATCTGGACCCGGAAATCAGTATCAACAAAGAGATCGGTCTGGAATTCAATTACGCGGGCTGGGATGCGGGAATCACCTGGTTCCGTAACGATTACAAAAACAAAATCGTCTCCGGGACCGATATTATCGGCTACGCCTCCAACGGAAATAACATCCTGCAATGGGAAAATGGCGGCAAAGCGATTGTCGAAGGTCTGGAAGGTAACGTGGTGATCCCACTGGTGCCGGAAACCTTAAACTGGCGCACTAACGCGACGTATATGATCAAATCCGAGAACAAGGACACCGGTAACCCGCTGTCCGTGATCCCGAAATACACCATCAACACCCTGCTCGACTGGCAGGTGAATGACAAGCTCTCCGCGCAGGTACAGTGGACGCAGTACGGTCGTCAGAAACCGCGCGAATATGCGGAAACGCGTAACGAAACGGGTGTCATGTCGGATAAGGAGATTGGTGCCTATGCGATTGTCGGACTCGGCGCTAATTACCAGATGACGAAGAACCTGCGTCTGAATGCCGGGATCAGCAACCTGTTCGACAAGCAGATCTATCGTGAAAACGACGGTGCCTCGACCTATAACGAACCCGGACGCGCTTACTATGCGGGCGTGACAATGTCATTCTAATCACTCAAACGCCCGTCTCGCGGGCGTTTCCCCTCTGTTCTCCGTGCCAAAATCATAGTAGCATCGCGCCTGAATTTTCTTTCTATAGTCGGTTTTACAATGACAACAATAACTCCCGCCCCGCAGGGCGAACTGGTTTTACGCACACTGGCTATGCCTGCCGATACCAATGCCAACGGTGATATTTTTGGTGGCTGGCTGATGTCGCAGATGGATATTGGCGGTGCCATTCAGGCCAAGGAGATTGCCCATGGTCGCGTGGTGACCGTCCGTGTGGAAGGAATGAGCTTTCTGCGCCCGGTCGCCGTCGGCGACGTGGTGTGCTGCTACGCCCGTTGCGTGAAGCGTGGAACCACTTCCGTTAGCATCAATATTGAAGTCTGGGTGAAGAAAGTGGCGTCAGAGCCAATTGGTCAGCGCTACAAAGCGACAGAAGCGCTGTTTATCTACGTCGCGGTGGATCCGGACGGGAAACCTCGCCCGCTTCCGGCGCAATAAGTACGAAAAAGCCTCCGTTGCGGAGGCTTTTCTCTTAGAACATCACGATCACTCGATTTGCGTGGTGCCGTTCAGGCGGAAGACGATATTCACGACCAACCCTGAGCCTGGTTTTCCGGCTTCATAGCGCCATCTGCGCATCGCATTCTTCACTTCACGTTCAAACATGTTGGCCGGTTGCGCTGACATGATTTGTACGTTATCCACCCGGCCATCGGATGTGACATCAAACTTCACTTTTACCCGCCCCTCAATGCGTAATGCCTGGGCACGCGCCGGATACTGCGGCTGATTACGTGTCAGCGCACGCGGACCTGCCGGAACGCTTACCGTCGGCTTGCTGGTCGCCGGCGCGGTGCTGGTGGCCGGACGCGAAGGCGCAGTATTCTCAAACGGCGACGCCTGGCGAGGCTCGGCAGGTTTGACATCACGCTTTGGTTGCTCCTGCACCTTTTTCACCGGCTTCGGTTTTGGCTTGGGTTTAGGCTTCGGTTTCTCGATAACAACCGGTGCCTCCTTAGGCGGTTCGGGAATCGGCTCTGGCTCGGGTTCAGGTTCGACAACCGGTTCCGGCGGAGGCTGAACCGCCTGCGGCGGTTCCAGGTCGGCTGGCGAAACCATTGTTACGGAGATAGGCTGCGCAGGGGCAGGCAGTTCAATAACCTGATGTACCGAGGTATACAAAAGTCCCGCCACTAAAGCGCCATGAATGCCGACAGAGAGTAGCGTCGGCCAGGGAAAGCGACGAGGTAAATCAAGGGTCATTGAAGTCATAATCGTTTCAGTTGAAAAACCAGGCCTCGATTTTAAATGCAAATAGCAATCATATTCAATAAGCCATCGCCATAAGCACCATTTTTATCCTAAAAATTCCCTGACATTTGTACGTCCTTAACAAGGCTGTCATCTTTGCGTTGCAGTAAAGAGGCCTTTCAAATAACGTATTTAGCACTTTTACCGAACAAGGAGCCCTATCCGTGCTTTATGTCATCTACGCGCAAGATAATCCGAACTCACTTGAAAAGCGTCTTTCCGTCCGCCCTGCTCATCTGGCACGACTGCAGTTGCTTCATGACGAAGGACGTCTCCTCACAGCGGGCCCTATGCCTGCTGTAGATAGCAACGATCCGGGTGCGGCAGGTTTTACCGGCTCCACGGTGATTGCTGAATTTAACTCACTGGAAGAGGCGAAATCCTGGGCCGAGGCCGACCCGTATGTCGCCGCCGGCGTTTACGCGCAGGTTTCGGTGAAACCCTTTAAGAAGACGTTCTGAAAGACGTGTTCATTGGGCACCGCATGCGGTGCCCTGTTCACTCAGAGGCTGTGGATCGCAAACAACAACGAATTACGCTGCTGATTCAGGACACACTTTCTGATTGAGTGGATCCGCATATTCCGACGCGACTGCCCTTCAAGCCAACGCGCTTTACGGCGACTGGCCTGGCGCAGCATCCGCCAGCGTCCCACTTCCGTTCTACTCCGCTTCATGATACCTACTCTTACAGTGCAAGAATGGGCATTATACCCCCCACAGACAGGCAGGCTAGCGCTTTTGCCGTGTTTTTATTTGCCAGATTTATCATGACGCGTAAACTCATAACAATACGCTTTCAAAAGGATTTTTAATCTATGACAACCTTCTACACGGTGGTGAGTTGGCTGGTCATTCTGGGCTACTGGGTGCTCATTGCCGGTGTAACATTACGTATTTTGATGAAACGCCGCGCGGTTCCTTCCGCGATGGCCTGGCTGTTGATCATTTATATTCTGCCGCTGGTCGGAATTATTGCTTATTTATCCTTCGGGGAACTGCATCTGGGCAAGCGTCGGGCAGAACGCGCTCGCGCAATGTGGCCGTCCACCGCAAAGTGGCTGAACGATCTCAAGGCCTGCAAACATATTTTTGCCGAGGAGAATAGCAGCGTTGCGGCTTCGCTGTTCAAACTCTGTGAGCGCCGCCAGGGCATCGCAGGGGTCAAAGGCAACCAACTCCAGTTACTCACCGATTCTGATGATGTGATGCAGGCGCTGATCCGCGATATCCAGTTGGCACGACATAATATCGAGATGGTGTTCTATATCTGGCAACCCGGCGGAATGGCGGATCAGGTGGCGGAATCCCTGATGGCTGCCGCACGACGCGGGATCCATTGCCGACTGATGCTCGACTCTGCCGGTAGCGTCGCCTTCTTCCGCAGCCCCTGGGCGGCGATGATGCGCAATGCCGGTATTGAAGTGGTTGAGGCACTGAAGGTCAATCTGTTCCGTGTATTCCTGCGTCGTATGGACCTGCGTCAGCACCGTAAAATGGTGATGATCGATAACTATATTGCCTATACCGGCAGCATGAACATGGTGGACCCGCGTTTTTTCAAACAGGAAGCAGGGGTTGGTCAGTGGGTGGATCTGATGGCGCGAATGGAAGGTCCGGTCGCCACCGCGATGGGCATCGTCTATTCCTGCGACTGGGAGATTGAAACCGGCAAACGCATTCTGCCACCGCCACCGGACGTCAACATTATGCCGTTCGAAGAGGCCAGCGGACACACGATTCATACCATCGCCTCTGGCCCTGGCTTTCCGGAAGATCTGATACATCAGGCACTGCTCACCGCAGCCTACTCGGCGCGTGAATATTTGATCATGACCACCCCCTACTTCGTGCCGAGCGACGATTTGCTGCATGCCATCTGTACGGCGGCACAACGCGGTGTGGACGTCAGTATCATTCTGCCGCGCAAGAATGATTCGCTCCTGGTTGGCTGGGCCAGCCGCGCCTTCTTTACCGAGCTGTTGGCGGCCGGGGTGAAAATCTATCAGTTTGAGGGCGGCCTGTTGCATACTAAGAGCGTATTGGTCGATGGAGAACTCAGTCTGGTCGGGACCGTGAATCTGGATATGCGCAGTCTGTGGCTGAATTTTGAGATCACGCTGGTCATTGATGACGTCGGATTCGGCGGCGATCTGGCTGCCGTGCAGGATGATTATATTTCCCGATCTCGCCTGCTGGATGCGAGTTTGTGGGTAAAACGCCCACTCTGGCAGCGGATCACCGAGCGACTGTTTTACTTCTTCAGTCCGTTGCTGTAAAACGTGCCCAAGAGACGGTAAACAGGTAGTCATTATGGATATGGATCTGAACAATCGCCTGACTGAAGACGAAACGCTTGAGCAGGCTTACGATATTTTTCTCGAACTGGCGGCTGATAACCTCGACCCGGCGGACATTATTCTGTTCAACCTGCAATTTGAGGAACGCGGCGGCGCAGAGTTATTTGACCCGTCTGAAGACTGGCAGGAGCACGTGGATTACGACCTGAACCCGGACTTCTTTGCCGAAGTGGTGATTGGTCTGGCGGACAGCGAAGACGGCGAGATCAACGATATTTTTGCCCGCGTGTTGCTGTGTCGCGAAAAAGATCACAAGCTCTGCCATATTCTCTGGCGCGAGTAATAAAGAGGAGAAGAGCCGCCAGTGCGGCTCTTTTTATTTAGTCCGGCAATTTACTGCCGCAGTGGTTACAGAATTTCGCGCTGTGCTCATGCTGACTCTGCTGGCACTGCGGGCATTGGCGCTGTTGATTCCGCTTTTGAAAGGCGATGCTCATATGGGTGGTAATTAACCCGGTGGGGATCGCAATCACCGAATAACCAATCAAAATCAGGACTGACGCCACGATCCGCCCCAACGGCGTATGAGGCGTAATATCGCCATACCCGACCGTCGTGACGGTCACAATCGCCCAGTAAACCGATGCATTCAGCGTAGTGAATCCATATTCCGGCCCTTCGATGAGATACATCAGCGTGCCGAAAATAATCATCAAAATGCCGATAAACGAATAAAACAGAATCAGCTGATGCCGGGCACTCATAATCGCCCGCCAGAATACCCGTAACGAAGGCATAAAACGCAACAGCTTCAGGATCCGCAGGATACGAATGGCCCGCATGGCCCGCCAGGCAAAAACGTAATCGAGGCTGATTTCCGGCCACAGCCACATCACATACAAGGGCAGAATGGTGGCTAAATCAATTAAGCCCCAGAAGCTGAAGACATATTTCGCCGGATTCGGCCAACTCACTAAACGCAGAAAATATTCCAGCGTAAAGACCAGCGTGATGATCACTTCAAGCCAGACAAAAATATGCCATTCGTCATACGTCAGGTGATATTGCGTGCCAATACCGGATTCAATAAAAATAACCAGAACGCTAAGCAACGCAAACAGTGCACAAAATATCTCACCCTGTCGTCCGGAACGGGTATTCAGGTCGAACAAACCGTGATAAATCTGCCTGCGAAGTGATGACAAGGTAAACGACACAATAACCTCTGCGAAAAGAAGGGCTGACAGTTTGTCAGCCCTTGCGATTATAGCGGGTCTACTTTAAGGCAGGAAACTGCATGGCGGAAACTGCCTTCCAGTACTGGACGCGTTTTCGCACACTCCGGCCCGGCTATTGGGCAGCGGGTACGGAATACGCAGCCTGACGGCGGGTTAATCGGTGACGGTAACTCCCCCTCCAGTAGCTGAATCGTCTTGTTCTTTTCCAGATCGGGATCGGGAATCGGTACCGCCGACATCAGCGCTTTGGTGTAGGGGTGCAGCGGATTGTGATAGACCTCGTCATAGGTCCCCAGTTCCACGGCATGGCCCAGATACATCACCAGCACGCGGTCAGAGATATGTTTTACAACCGCCAGGTCGTGAGCAATGAAGATCAGCGACAGCCCCATCTCCCGCTGAAGCTGCTGCAAGAGGTTGACGACCTGCGCCTGAATTGACACGTCCAGCGCGGAGACCGGCTCATCGCAGATGATCAGCTTCGGCTCCAGAATCAACGCACGGGCAATCCCGATACGCTGGCACTGACCGCCCGAAAACTCATGCGGATAACGGTTAATCAGGTTTGGCAGCAGACCCACCTTCATCATCATCGCTTTCACCCGATCGCGCACGTCCTGACGCGACAACTTCGGATGATAGGTCCGCAGCGGTTCAGCAATGATTTCACCAATGGTCATGCGAGGATTCAGCGACGCCAGCGGATCCTGGAAAATCATCTGAATATCACTGCGCACGTCGCGCCATTCATCGGGTTTCATCCCCAGCAGGTCTTTACCCAACCATGCCACCCGACCATCGGTCGCTTTCACCAGCCCGATAATGGCACGGGCAAAAGTCGATTTTCCACAGCCGGATTCGCCGACAACACCCAGCGTCTCCCCTTCATACAATCGCAGCGTCACGCCGTCGACTGCCTTCAGGGTTTTCGAGGGCTGCCAGAACCACTGTTTGCCATCTTTAATGTCGAAATGCACCTTCAGATCGGCGATTTCCAGGAGGACTTTACGTTTTTCATCAACCGCGTTCATGCCAGATCCTCCACCGGTTTAAAGCAGGCGCGCAGGCGTCCTGGACTGAACTCCTCCAGCGGCGGAGTGGTGCTACAAATCTCCATCGCATGCGGACAGCGCGGCTGGAACGGACAGCCTTTCGGCAGACGCAATAAGTTAGGCGGGTTCCCCGGAATCGTCAGCATCTCGTCACCTTCACCATCCAGACGCGGCACCGCATTCAGCAGACCAATCGAATATGGATGTACGGGCTGATAAAAGACATCGCGGGCATTACCGTATTCCATAGTCCGCCCAGCATACATCACCAGCACTTTGTCGCAAATCCCGGCAACGACCCCGAGATCGTGGGTAATCATGATAATTGCGGTGTTAAATTCACGTTTCAGTTCATTGAGAAGCGTCATGATTTGCGCCTGTACGGTGACGTCCAGCGCGGTCGTCGGTTCGTCGGCAATCAGTAACTTCGGCCTGCACAGCAGCGCCATTGCGATCATCACGCGCTGACGCATACCGCCGGAAAACTCGTGCGGAAACATCTTCATCCGCTTACGCGCTTCCGGCATTTTGACCGCGTCCAGCATTCTGACCGACTCTTCAAACGCCTCCGCTTTGCTCATGCTTTTATGCAGCATCAGCACTTCCATCAGTTGCTCCCCGACACGCATGTAGGGATTCAGCGAGGTCATTGGGTCCTGGAAAATCATTGAGATCTGTTCGGCGCGCAGCTTATTCAGTTCGCGCTCCGGCAGATTGAGGATCTCACGGCCGCTGAACGTCGCCGAGCCGCCAATCCGGCCATTCGCGGCCAGCAGCCCCATCAGCGCAAACGCGGTCTGTGATTTACCTGAACCCGATTCACCGACGATGCCGAGGGTTTCTCCGGCGCGCAGCGTAAAGTTTAAATCATTCACCGCGGTGACATCACCGTCCGGGGTACTGAACGTCACACGAAGATCTTTTACGTCCAGCAGTGCGTTAGCCCTTTGCTGCGCGAACGGCACGCCTGCAGTTTCAATTACGCTCATGGCTGCACTCCTTAACGGTCTTTCGGGTCGAGGGCATCACGCAGGCCATCGCCAATAAAGTTAAAACAGAACAACGTCACCACCAGGAAGCCTGCCGGGAACAGCAGTAGCCATGGCGACACTTCCATAGAGTTGGCGCCATCGCTCAGTAACGCGCCCCAACTGCTCAGCGGCTCCTGTGTCCCCAGGCCCAGAAAGCTGAGGAAGGATTCGAACAGGATCATACTCGGCACCAGCAAGGAAGCGTACACCACCACCACGCCCAGCACGTTAGGCACAATATGACGCAGTACGATATTACCGGTCGACACGCCCCCCACCTGTGCGGCTTCGATGAACTCTTTCCGCTTCAGACTCAGCGTCTGCCCGCGCACAATACGCGCCATATCCAGCCAGGAAACCATCCCGATTGCCACAAAAATCAGCAAGATGTTCTGTCCGAAGAAGGTGACCAGCAGGATAACGAAGAACATAAACGGGAAGGAGTTGAGGATTTCCAGCAGACGCATCATCACGGAGTCGATTTTGCCGCCCAGATAGCCTGAAAGCGAACCGTACAGCGTGCCCACCACCACGGCCACCAGCGCAGCAGCAATACCGACCATCAGCGAGATTCGCCCACCAATCGCCACGCGCACCAGCAGGTCACGTCCGGAAGAGTCAGTACCAAAATAGTGGCCAGACTCGGTATCCGGCGCGCTGGACATCATTCCCCAGTCGGTATCAAAGTAGGTGAACTGCGACAGCATCGGTGCCAGCGTCACGAACAGCGCAATCATCACCAGCACAATCAGACTGGCAACCGCAGCGCGGTTATGCATAAAACGACGGCGTGCATCCTGCCACAGGCTGCGCCCCTCGACCTCCAGCTTCTCACTGAAATTCTCCAGCGCTTCGCTGTTTTTCTTACCTAACATCATCGCGAGCTCCAGTATCAGTAACGAATTTTCGGGTCGATGACGGCATAGAGCACGTCAACAATCGCATTAAAGACAATCGTTAGTGTTCCCACAAGGATCGTCAGACTCAGAACCAGCGAGTAATCGCGGTTCAGCGCGCCGTTTACAAACAGCTGACCGATGCCCGGCAAACCATAAATCGTCTCAATGACCATCGAACCGGTAATAATCCCGACAAATGCCGGCCCCATATAGGAGAGCACGGGAAGCAATGCGGGTTTCAACGCATGGCGGAAAATGATGCGACGCATCGGTAGCCCTTTGGCTCGCGCGGTACGGATGAAGTTTGAGTGCAGCACTTCAATCATCGAGCCACGGGTAATACGCGCAATACTGGCAATATAGGCCAGCGATAACGCCACCATTGGCAGGATCATAAATTTCAGCGCCCCGCCGTTCCAGCCGCCACCCGGCAGCCATTTGAGGGTAATCGCAAATATCATGACCAGCAGAGGCGCGACCACAAAGCTCGGTATCACCACCCCGGTCATGGCCACCCCCATGACCGCATAGTCCCATCGTGTGTTTTGCTTCAACGCGGCAATCACGCCCGCGCTCACCCCGAGGATCACGGCCAGAAGGAAGGCCGCAAGACCCAGCTTCGCCGATACCGGAAAGCTCGAAGCGACCAGATCGTTAACCGTATAATCTTTGTATTTAAAAGAAGGACCGAAATCACCGTGCGCCAGTTGCTTCAGATAGCTGAAATACTGGGTCATGATGGGGTCGTTAAGATGGTATTTCGCTTCAATGTTTGCCAGAACTTCTGCCGGCAGCGCACGTTCACCGGTGAAGGGACTTCCCGGCGCAAGACGCATCATAAAGAACGAAATGGTAATAAGAATAAACAGCGTCGGAATTGCTTCCAGACAGCGGCGTAGAATAAATTTCAACATTGCCCGTACCTTCTGGCGAGTGCCTTTACACCCCTTCACGCAGAACCGCTAATGAGAGGTGTTGAGAGTCGACGAAAAAAGACACTGTGGGGCAACGCATGCTGCCCCACCCTTTGCCATTAATGCTTGATAATATACAAGTCTTTGACGTGGATATTATCCATCGGGTCTTTACCGGTATAACCACCCACCCACGGTTTCACCAGACGGGCGTTGACGTAGTAGAACACCGGCACAATCGCAGAATCTTTATCAAGCTGCTGCTCGGCTTTACCGTAAAGCTCAGTGCGCTGCTCTTCATTCGTTGCTTTCAGCGCATCGGCGAGGATCTTGTCAAACGCCGGGCTCTTATAATGCGTCGTGTTGTTTGAGCTGTCAGACAACACCATGTTCAGGAAAGAGGTCGGTTCGTTGTAATCCGCACACCAGGCCGCACGGGAGACATCATAGTTGCCCTGATGACGCGTATCGAGGAAGGTTTTCCATTCCTGGTTTTCCAGCTTGACGTTCACACCTAAGTTTTTCTTCCAGATGGACGCCGCGGCGATAGCCAGTTTTTTGTGCAGATCGGAGGTGTTATACAGCAGGTTGAAGGTCAACGGTTTATCCGCGGTATAACCGGCTTCGGCCAGTAATTTTTTCGCTTCTTCGTTACGTTTTTCCTGCGTCCAGCCAAACCATTCTGGTTCAGCCAGTTTTGCACCGTCGGTGTACGGAGGTGTGAAGCTGTATGCCGGCAGGTCGCCCTGGTTTTTCACTTTATTAACGATAATATCGCGGTCCAGCGCCAGCTTAAGCGCGGTACGCACGCGGACATCCGTAAACGGTGCTTTCTGGTTATTGATTTCGTAATAGTAAGTGCACAGATACGGGTCAACGTGAACTTCGTTCGGGATCTCTTTTTTCAACTTCTGGAACAGTTCAATCGGCATGTTGTTATAGGTCATGTCGATTTCACCGCTGCGGTAGCGGTTAACGTCGGTCACTTCTGACGCGATCGGCAGGTAGGTCACCTGGTTAATCACCGTTTTGGCGTTGTCCCAGTAATTAGGGTTACGCTCGAGCACGATATGCTCGTTGACAACCCAGTCTTTCAGCTTATATGCACCGTTGGTGATGATATTAGCCGGCTGAGTCCACTTCTCACCGTATTTTTCGACGGCAGCTTTAGGAACCGGGGAAACAGATGAGTGCACCAACAGTTTGTAGAAATATGGAACAGGTTCGCTAAGGGTCACTTCAAAGGTATTATCATCGATGGCTTTAACACCGAGATCGGTTGGCGGTTTCTTACCGGCAACAATGTCATCAATATTGACGATGTGACCATACTGCAGATAACTGGCGTAAGGCGATGCGGTATTCGGATTCGCCAGACGCTGCCAGCTGTAAACAAAGTCGTGGGCCGTCACCGGTGAGCCATCCGACCATTTTGCGTCTTTGCGCAGATGGAATGTCCAGACTTTGAAGTCTTTATTTTCCCATTTTTCAGCCACGCCCGGAGACGGTTTACCGTCGACGTCACTGATGATTAAACCTTCAAACAGATCGCGGCTGATATTGGATTCCGGTACACCTTCGATTTTATGTGGATCGAGGGACTGAACTTCCGAACCATTATTTCGCACCAGCGTCTGCTTTTCTGCCAGTTGCACACCCGCGGGAACGACCGCCGCTGTTGCCACATTTCCGGCGATTAGCGCAGTTAAAATTCCTGCCGCCACTAAACTTTTCTTCGTGTTGGTCATTGTGTTTGTACTCCCTCATTATAATTACTGGTTATATCACCAGCCTGTTAATCCCGTCAGGGATCTCTGAACAGCTCCGGAGACTTTCAGCTGTCAGGTCGTTTACTGCCTGCTATCACCGACTTTATTTATTCTGACGATTCGTTTGATCGCCTTACGTCGATTCGTTATGCGCCTTCCCTGCCAGGGGCGCATGAATAGTGGGCCAAACTGCCTTGTTGATATTTATTCTCATCAACCAGCAATCTGCTGCAATATGAACTGTCGGAAAGTAACAAAAGCACTTATTAACCGCCAATACAATTTACAGATTTGTTAAGCAATTCTCTTTTAGAGAAAAAATACTGTTCCGCCGGAACGTGCCAAAACATACAAAATAATAATAACTACTTATTAATCATACAATTAATGCCAACTCATCAGACTAAGATCGATGGCATCAGCAAAAGGCGTAAAAATGTACGAAAATTTAACAATTGGTTATTTTTTAGCACATTCCTCTGCAAGTTCATTGAATTAACTAATATCATCTCAATTATTCTTCATCAAGCCCAGGATTATGATGTGAGCAAAATAACAAAGTAGTGGCACGTAACGGGATTAAAAGTACAATTAAATCAAGAGGATTAGCATCTAAGAAAGCATTTGCATTTCCCGATGAGCAGGCCTGAAAGTAAGAAAGGTGACGAAACGGTGAAGGTAATGATGGACGGAGCCACGAACAGCTCCGTAGGTTATTTCATTTGAAAGTGAATTAACTTAACAGCCCAGGAAATATGGCCTTAATACCCGTGACAATAAACTCGATGCCCAGTGCCATTAATAGCAGCCCCATAATTCGGGTAATCACGTTAATACCCGTCTGACCCAGAACACGCACCAGCCACGGTGCCATGCGGAAAAGTCCCCAACAGCACAGGGCAAAAATCGCAATCGCCACAAAGAAGCCAAGCAGGTACATCACGCTGTGGTAACGCGTACCCCACACGATGGTCGAACTGATCGCCCCAGGACCTGCCATCAGCGGCAGCGCCAGAGGAACCACGCCCACGCTTTCCCGGATCGCCGTTTCTGATTTTTCCTGCTTGTTCTGCTTATCCTCCCCCAGTTTGCCGCTAATCATCGACATCGCGATGGTGACCACTAGAATGCCGCCGGCGATTCGGAACGAATCAATCGAGATGCCGAACAGTTGCAGAATACCGTCACCGAGGAATAACGAGGTCCACAGAATGATCGCAACGGACAGGTTGGCAGTCAGGTTCGTTTTATTACGTGCCGCCGCTGTCTGGTAACTGGTCATGCTAATGAAGACAGGAATAATCCCCACCGGGTTCACTAACGCAAACAACCCAATGAAAAACTTGAAATAAACAGGAAAATCAAACAGCGTTTGGATCACGGTTAGCTCCGAAGCGTTAGCCGTATAAAATAAGTTAAAGTTACCTGGTGAAAACCGTGCTGAAGATACGCCTTTTCACAGCACATTTCACCAGGGCAAACGTAAAATTGCTACCATTCCTGAGTGTTATTAATATGTTTCAATTATGATAATTTAAAACCCATTCGCCACCACAATTGAACAACACTTAGCGTTTGGGGCTAAAAGGGCCTGCTGAAAGGTGTCAGCTTTGCTAAATCTTGATCCAGATCACGCAATCGCTACTCAGAAGTGAGTAACCTTGCTTACGCCACCTGGAAGTAACGCGTTAGAGTTAGATGACGCTGACGCATAAGCTCTTTTAGTAAATCAGAGCAAACTGAACGTTAAGTAACCAATTGATTTTCTGGCTGTTATACAAACTAACGCCCGCTGTCTATACTCACGTATCGAGCAGATGATTTACTAAAAAAGTTTAACATTATCAGGAGAGCATTATGGCTGTTACTAATGTCGCTGAACTTAACGCACTCGTCGAGCGCGTCAAAAAAGCCCAGCGTGAATATGCCAGTTTCACTCAAGAACAAGTTGATAAAATCTTCCGCGCCGCCGCTCTGGCCGCTGCAGATGCTCGAATTCCCCTCGCGAAGATGGCCGTTGCTGAATCCGGCATGGGTATCGTCGAAGATAAAGTGATTAAAAACCACTTTGCTTCTGAATACATCTATAACGCTTACAAAGATGAAAAAACCTGCGGCGTGCTGTCTGAAGACGACACCTTCGGGACCATCACCATTGCTGAACCTATCGGTATCATCTGCGGTATCGTACCTACCACTAACCCAACCTCTACGGCGATCTTTAAGTCTCTGATCAGCCTGAAAACCCGTAACGCAATCATCTTCTCTCCGCACCCACGTGCGAAAGATGCGACCAACAAAGCAGCAGATATCGTGCTGCAGGCAGCTATCGCTGCTGGCGCACCGAAAGACCTGATTGGCTGGATCGATCAACCTTCCGTAGAGCTGTCTAACGCGCTGATGCATCACCCGGATATCAACCTGATTCTGGCGACCGGTGGCCCGGGCATGGTTAAAGCCGCATACAGCTCCGGTAAACCCGCTATCGGTGTGGGTGCAGGTAATACGCCAGTCGTTATCGACGAAACCGCTGATATCAAGCGTGCTGTTGCCTCTGTACTGATGTCCAAAACCTTCGACAACGGCGTAATCTGTGCTTCTGAACAATCCGTTGTGGTGGTTGATTCCGTTTATGATGCCGTTCGCGAACGTTTCGCCAGCCACGGCGGCTACATGCTGCAGGGCAAAGAGCTGAAAGCCGTTCAGGACGTGATCCTGAAAAATGGCGCGCTGAACGCCGCTATCGTGGGTCAGCCTGCGTATAAAATTGCTGAACTGGCTGGTTTCTCCGTACCGGAAACCACCAAGATTCTGATCGGTGAAGTGAAAGTGGTTGATGAGAGCGAACCGTTCGCTCACGAAAAACTGTCCCCGACGCTGGCGATGTACCGTGCGAAAGATTTCGAAGACGCAGTCCTTAAAGCAGAGAAACTGGTCGCAATGGGCGGTATCGGTCATACCTCCTGCCTGTACACCGACCAGGACAACCAGCCGGAACGCGTGGCTTACTTCGGCCAGATGATGAAAACCGCACGTATCCTGATCAACACCCCGGCTTCACAGGGTGGTATCGGTGACCTGTATAACTTCAAACTCGCACCTTCCCTGACTCTGGGTTGTGGTTCCTGGGGTGGTAACTCCATCTCTGAAAACGTTGGTCCGAAACACCTGATCAACAAGAAAACCGTTGCTAAGCGAGCT
>DXKH01000094.1 GCA_019415335.1 Citrobacter sp.
GCATTAATCTGTTCGATCCCGATGCGGTGATTCTGGGCGGTGGCGTGATGGATATGCCCGCCTTCCCACGCGAGACTCTCATTGCCATGACCCAAAAGTACCTGCGCCGTCCACTGCCGTATCAGGTCGTGCGCTTTATTGCCGCCTCATCTTCTGACTTTAATGGCGCTCAGGGTGCAGCAATATTGGCGCATCAACGTTTTTTGCCACAGTCCTGTGCTAAAGTCCCATGAGTAAAGCGTTGGCACAGTAGCGCAATGTCCCGCTGTGCCAACGACAGGTACAATATATATAATAATTACATAAAACAGCCCATATTATTCCCAGCAATGATAGTTCTACTGTAATTTTCCCTCTTCAGCACAAATGCCTAATAAAATGGCTCGTTCCGCTCACACTTCCACTTATTAAAGTCGCAAATTCCCAATTATGATAACGCCAGCTTTAAATGACGTATTTTGCATGGATTACATATTTACGACATAAATGATAAATGGAGATTTATATGAATAACTCTCGGTTATTCCGTTTGAGCAGGATTGTTATTGCGTTCACTGCCGCCAGCGGCATGATGATAAATACCGCTTACGCAACAGATGAGGCGAAAGCCGCCACTCAATATACCCAACAGGTTAATCAGAATTACGCCAAATCATTACCGTTTGGCGATCGCCAGGATTTTGACGATGCTCAGCGTGGATTTATCGCTCCGCTGCTGGATGAAGGTATTCTGCGTGATGCGAACGGTAAAATTTACTACCGCGCGAATGATTACAAATTTGATATTAATGCCGCTGCGCCGGAAACCGTAAACCCCAGCCTGTGGCGTCAGTCGCAGATCAACGGCATTTCAGGCCTGTTCAAAGTCACCGATAAAATGTATCAGGTGCGCGGCCAGGATATCTCTAACATTACGTTCGTTGAGGGCGAGAAAGGCATTATTGTTATTGACCCACTGGTGACGCCACCTGCCGCAAAAGCCGCACTTGACCTTTACTTCCAGCATCGTCCGCAAAAACCGATTGTTGCCGTTATCTACACTCACAGCCACGCCGACCACTACGGCGGCGTGAAAGGTATTATCTCTGAAGCCGATGTTAAATCCGGCAAAGTTCAGGTGATTGCTCCAGCTGGCTTTATGGACGAAGCCATCAGCGAAAACGTGCTGGCGGGTAACATCATGAGCCGCCGTGCGCTCTACTCTTACGGTCTGTTACTGCCGCACAACGCGCAAGGCAACGTGGGCAACGGCCTCGGCGTGACGCTGGCAACCGGCGACCCAAGCATTATTGCACCGACTAAAACTATCGTGAGAACTGGCGAGAAGATGATTATCGACGGCCTGGAGTTTGACTTCCTGATGACCCCAGGTAGCGAAGCGCCAGCCGAAATGCACTTCTATATTCCGGCCCTGAAAGCCCTGTGTACCGCCGAGAATGCCACTCACACCTTGCACAACTTCTACACCCTGCGCGGCGCGAAAACCCGCGACACCAGCAAGTGGACCGAGTATCTGAACGAAACGTTGGATATGTGGGGTAACGACGCGGAAGTACTGTTTATGCCGCACACCTGGCCGGTCTGGGGCAATAAGCATATCAATGATTATATTGGTAAATATCGCGATACTATCAAGTACATTCACGACCAGACCCTGCACCTGGCGAACCAGGGCTACACCATGAATGAAATCGGCGACATGATTAAGCTGCCGCCTGCGCTTTCCAATAACTGGGCCAGCCGCGGCTATTACGGCTCTGTCAGCCACAACGCCCGCGCGGTATATAACTTCTATCTTGGCTATTACGACGGTAACCCGGCTAACCTGCATCCCTATGGTCAGGTGGAGATGGGTAAACGTTACGTGCAGGCGCTGGGCGGTTCTGCCCGCGTCATCAACCTGGCGCAAGAAGCGAACAAGCAAGGTGATTATCGCTGGTCGGCAGAACTGCTGAAACAGGTGATTGCCGCCAACCCGGGTGACCAGGTCGCGAAGAATCTGCAAGCGAATAACTTTGAACAGCTGGGCTATCAGGCCGAGTCCGCCACATGGCGCGGTTTCTACCTGACCGGCGCGAAAGAGCTGCGCGAAGGAGTGCATAAGTTCAGCCACGGCACCACCGGTTCCCCGGACACCCTTCGCGGGATGTCGGTCGAAATGCTGTTCGACTTTATGGCCGTTCGCCTCGATAGCGCGAAAGCCGCGGGTAAAAATATCAGCCTGAACTTCAATATGAGCAACGGCGATAACCTCAACCTGACGCTGAACGATAGCGTGCTTAACTACCGTAAAACACTGCAACCGCAAGCTGACGCCTCTTTCTACATCAGCCGTGAAGATCTGCACGCCGTGCTGACCGGACAGGCAAAAATGGCCGATCTGGTGAAAGCGAAGAAAGCCAAAATTATTGGCAATGGTGCGAAACTGGAAGAAATTATCGCCTGTCTGGATAATTTCGATTTGTGGGTGAATATCGTAACCCCAAATTAATATCACTCGCTTTTGGGGGCGTAAACGCTCCCGAAAGTATTTATATTAAAAATATATACAGAAAATTAATACATAATATATATAAGTTATGAATGCGGTGGCTGAATAAAGCTATTTTTATTCATCGAGAAAATAGCCATACTGACGCCTTCAATGGATATTGATATTCACTACAGATATTGTTCGCAGCAGACAGGATGTATTTAATATGCCAACAG
>DXKH01000095.1 GCA_019415335.1 Citrobacter sp.
GATGTAGTGCGCACCGTACAGCCACTGATGAAAGACGGCGCGGCGCTGGGTTACTCACACGGTTTCAACATCGTCGAAGTGGGCGAGCAGATCCGTAAAGACATCACCGTCGTAATGGTTGCGCCGAAATGCCCTGGCACCGAAGTACGTGAAGAGTACAAACGTGGATTCGGCGTACCGACGCTGATTGCCGTTCACCCGGAAAACGATCCGAAAGGCGAAGGCATGGCGATCGCTAAAGCATGGGCGGCTGCAACCGGCGGTCACCGTGCGGGCGTTCTGGAATCCTCTTTCGTTGCGGAAGTGAAATCTGACCTGATGGGCGAGCAAACCATCCTGTGCGGTATGTTGCAGGCTGGCTCTCTGCTGTGCTTCGACAAGCTGGTGGAAGAAGGCACCGATCCGGCATACGCAGAAAAACTGATACAGTTCGGTTGGGAAACCATCACCGAAGCGCTGAAACAGGGCGGCATCACCCTGATGATGGACCGTCTTTCTAACCCGGCGAAACTGCGTGCTTACGCGCTCTCTGAGCAACTGAAAGAGATCATGGCGCCGCTGTTCCAGAAACATATGGACGACATCATCTCCGGCGAATTCTCCTCCGGCATGATGGCTGACTGGGCCAACGACGATAAGAAACTGCTGACCTGGCGTGAAGAGACTGGCAAAACCGCATTCGAAACCGCGCCGCAGTATGAAGGCAAAATCGGCGAACAGGAGTACTTCGATAAAGGCGTACTGATGATCGCGATGGTAAAAGCAGGCGTTGAACTGGCGTTTGAAACCATGGTTGATTCCGGCATCATCGAAGAATCTGCTTACTATGAATCACTGCACGAACTGCCGCTGATTGCCAACACCATCGCCCGTAAGCGTCTGTACGAAATGAACGTGGTTATCTCCGATACTGCCGAGTACGGTAACTATCTGTTCTCTTACGCTTGTGTGCCACTGCTGAAACCGTTTATGGCAGAGCTGCAACCGGGCGACCTGGGTAAAGCTATTCCGGAAGGTGCGGTAGATAACGCGCAGCTGCGTGATGTAAATGAAGCGATTCGCAGCCATGCGATTGAGCAGGTAGGTAAGAAACTGCGCGGCTATATGACAGATATGAAACGCATTGCTGTTGCGGGCTAACAAAACCTCATTATCATCTGGCCCGGTAGGCGCCTTGCGCCCGGGCCATCTTTTTATCTGCTTTTGACGGAGTTGCTGTTTTTTTTAGCCGAACTGTCCCCAATAAGCGCCTTTTTCCGGAAGAATATGTTCTTGCAGCGCCTGGAGCGCTTTTTCGGCATCCGCATCCTGGATAGCCTGAATAATCGCGACATGCTGTTGATGAGAACGATGCATATGTTCGTCATTACTGCCAAGATAATTGCGGATTGTCGCCATCTGCGCAGAAATAAGCACGTAGGATTGCTGTAAATAGGCATTGCCGCAATAGGTGAATAATGCCTCGTGGAACAGATTATCGAGGCGAATATATTCATGTGTGGAATTATTTTCCAGACAAAACGTCATGTGATCGAGATAGGAGGATAATGCTTGTACCAGTTGGCGCTGATTGCGATGCAGGGACAGCCTCAGCGCTTTTGCCTCAACAAAATAACGAAACTCCAGCAGCCCGTTAAACTCAATATCGCTCAGGTTAAAAACAAAGGTTCCGCTTTTCGGGCGGATATGTACCAGCCCCTCGCTTTGTAGACGTCTCAAGGCGTCGCGTACCGGCGCTTTAGTGGAAGATAAACGAGTTGCCAGCGCTGATTCCGATATTTTACAGCCCATCGGTAATGTGCCGTTGATGATCATATCTCTGATACGACGATAAATAACGTCTTTGAGTAAGTCCGTTGTCATATTGATTGAAAATTCCGGCATGTTAACTCGGTAAGCAGCCGTTTGCGGCCAGCAATAGAGGTGACTGTATAACAGATTTGCGGGAATGGGAAAATGATATATGGCAACAAGTTGACACTGGTGTACTGAGCGAAATTATGCCGCGCTGGCAGGCGCGGCACAGATTACTGTAATTGAGTTTGCTGGATCAAGATTTCAACTTGTGACTGGCGAGGAATGGGGGCAACTGCGCCATAACCGGTTGTTGTCAGCGCAGCGGCGGCGTTGGCGTAGCACAGCGCCTCTTCCGGCGAATCACCTTTGATAATGCGGTAAAGAAAAGCACCCGAGAAGCAGTCCCCAGCCCCGGTCGCGTCGACGGTGGCGACTTTATGGCCAGAGTAGATGATTCGCCTGTTCTCATTGGCGAACATCGCGCCTTCCGCACCCATTTTTAACACCACATTCTTTGCCCCGAGCTGGAGATAGAAATCCGTAATTTCATCTGCATGATGCTTCCCGGTTAGCAAACGGGCCTCATCGAGGCTAGGCATGCAGTAATCTACGTGGCGTATTGTTTCATGGATGATGGCGCGGGCGCGGGCTAACGGCCACAGTTTGAGCCGCAGATTGGTGTCGAAGGAAATCAGCGTTTGGTGCTTTTGGCACAGTTCAATAGCGTGAAAAAGCGCATCACTGACGTTATTGCCAATGGCGTGCGTGATGGCCGAACTGTGAAATAAGCGCGCGGCGGCAATCGCGGACTCATTGATATCATCGACCGTCATCGTAGAGGCCGCAGAGCCTTTACGATAAAAGGTAAAGTGGTGGCCTTGTTCATTGTGAGAAATAAAATAGATCCCCGTCGGGGCCATTTTATGCGTGCAAACCCATTGATGATCGACCTTTTCTTCATCCCATAATGCGCGGAATTTCTGCCCAAATATGTCGTCGCCAAGTCGGGTTAACATAGCAACTTTAGCGCCTTGTCGCGCCGCGCTAATGGCGAAATTCGATGTATCACCGCCAAATCCGCTGAGATAATGCTGCTCAGAATGCTCTGTGGGAAGCTGATTGAATTCAAAAAGCGGCTCACCAAATGAAAGAATATCGAACTGCTTCATTACGTTCTCCATGTGATAGTCTAGGCTCGCCATCGGCCAGATTGGCTGATGGCGGCATAGGAAGGTTAGATTCGGCCGTATTTCGCCAGGCCTTCACGCAGAGAACCAGACTGTATAATCAGTTTGGCCTGTTCCAGCTCGCGGCTATCAATGGATTGTGCCAGTGCTAATACTTCTGCTGCGACCGCCTGCGGTACGCACACCACGCCGTCGATATCCCCGACAATCAAATCTCCCGGATTCACCGTGACATCGCCGATGGTGACGGGCTGATTGGCTGAAATTGTTTTGAAACGACCAAGCGTAGTGCCTGGGGTTACCGTTTTGGCGTAAACCGGGAAATCGTAATCGCGACGGATCTCCGCCAGGTCACGTACGCCGCCGTTCAACACTGCAGCTTCATGTTTATTGGCAACAGCCCCGGCGGTCATTAGCCCGCCCCAGACGGCAACGGTTTCCAGCGACGGATTTCCGGTAATGACGATGACCGAACCGCTGGCGGATTCGTCAATGGCGTCCAGCGCATGCTGCGGTGGCAGTTTTTCGTCGGTGACGTCTTCATAAATGGTGACGGCCGGGCCAACGATTTTTTTGTCGTTGATGCGGTTTTTGATTTCAAAAGGCAGGAACATCGTTTTGCCCAGGATCTGATCGCAGGCGTCAGCGACAGAAGCGGTCGAAAAAATAGTGCGAAAACCGTCGATAATATTTTTGCTGTACATAACTCTTCCTCTCTTTATAGCGAATACGAATTTATGGATTAACCCAATTAAGCGGATGCTCGCCTTCAAACGCCCGACGCACTTCATGCGCGGCTTTACTTTGCAACTCGACCACCGACTCTTCGGTAAACCAGGCGGTGTGGTCCGTACATAAGGTGTTATCCATTTGCAGCAATGGACTTTTTGCACTGAGGGGTTCGGATTCAAAAACGTCGAGTCCGGCGGCGAAAATGCGCTGTTGTAGCAGGGCGTTGATCAGCGCCTGCTCATCGATAAGCCCGCCGCGTGAGGTATTGACCAGTACGGCGCTGGGCTTCATTTTGGCCAGTTCGGCTTCACCGATAAGATGATGGGTGTCCGGGGTTAGCGGGGCGTGAAGAGAAATGAAGTCCGCTTCACGGCACAGCGTATCGAGATTGACTCGCGTCACGCCTGCTTGTGAAGCCTGTTTATCGGTAAGTAGCGGATCAACTACCAGGATGCGCTTAAAGCCGATCCCTGATGCTTTTTGTACAAAGCAGCGGGAGATCCGGCCAAAACCGACGACGCCGAGAATTTTTCCCGCCAGGCGGAACATAGGTTCGCGCTGGCCAATTCCCCACTGACCATCGCGAACATCACGGTTGCGGGTGGCGATACGGCGTGTTGCGGCCAGTAGTAACGCCAGAGCGTGCTCAGCAACATCTTCCGAGCCGTAGTCTGGTACGTTAGCGACGTAAATACCTTTTTCTTTGGCGGCCTGGCTATCGATATTGTCTACGCCGACGCCATAGCGCACGATAACGCGGCATTGCTGCATCGCTTCAATCATAGGGCGACTGACGGTTGCTTCGCGGACCATGATGGCGTCAGCATTGCTTACCTGGCGCAGTTTTTCTTCCAGTGAAGCGTTTGCTGGAACAACAACAAACTGCGGATCCCAATCCTGTAAAATATTTTCTTCTGCAGAATAATTTAAATATCCAGGTTTAATAACTACTATTTTCTTCATAATATCTACCGTTCTTAATTATAAAATTAAGTGTTTTAATTTCTACGGCTGTAGTTCGCCGCATCCTGAAAACAGAATGTGAAATTAATGAATGTTTTGTTTGTGGTTTATATCATCACAGAGTAACGGGTTTGGCGTCCACGATAGCTATATTCTTTAACCAGCGGACAATTAATATTGTGACGATCCCGCCGATTAGCATAACCGCGCTTAAATATAACATCGGTGCCGAGTCGCTTTTTTCTAAATCACGTACCAGAGGGATGGTGTTTTGCGCGAAAAATCCCCCCAGATTTGCCAGTGAATTAATAATAGCAATGCCTGCAGCCGCCGTTGCGCCTGAAAGAAATTTCGTTAAATTCCAGAAGCAGGGTTGAATTGCAAATACTGATAATACAACGCCGCAAATACAGATGAAGCTAATAACCGGCTGGGCGAATGTCCAGACCGAGAGCAGCAGACATATTGCAGCGGTGAACATAGGTAATGCGACATTAATATAAGGATTCTCGGTACGTTCTGGCTTACTGGTTATCCAGCGCAGCATGATGATAACCATCGCCCATGGGATCATATTGACCAGACCATTCATCATATCCGAGGCACCGAACGTTTTAACAATAGTTGGCATCCAGTAGCTGATACCGTAGGCACCAAAGCAGATGAACCCGTATACCAGCGCGAGGGCCAGAACACGCCAGTCGGTCAGCGATTTACCCAGGCTGTTGACCGATTTATCGGTGTTGGCATCCTGTTCGGCGGCCAGTTTTTTAATCAACCAGCTCTTCTCTTCCGCATTCAAGAAGCGAGCCTGTTCCGGTCCTTGCGGAAACCATAGCAGCACTGGGGCAATCAGCAGAAGTGCAAGCATCCCCGTCGCCAGGAATAACCACTGCCATCCTTCCAGCCCCATAAAGCCGTGCATGCTAAGCAGTGAGCCGTTAATTGGGGCACCAATCATATTTGCCACCATGCTGGCGGTGACTAAAAAGCCGACAATACGTGGACGATACTTTAAAGGGAACCATTTGGTAGAATAGTAAATTAGCCCAGGGTAAAAGCTGGCTTCGGCAACACCAAGAATAAAACGCAAAGTATAAAATGTTGACATTTTTTCGGTCCACGCCAGCGCCATAGTAATAACTCCCCATGACAACAGGCTAATAGTGAACCAGCGTTTAGCACCTACCTTCGATAAAATTAAATTTCCGGGAACGCTAAAAACCAAATAACCGATGAAAAAAAGTGATGCGCCGAGGCCAAAAGCTGCTTCACTCCAGCCCAGGCTATCTACCATTTGTAATTTAGCAAAACTGATATTCTGACGATCTATATACGCCACGATGTACATCAATACCATCAGTGGAACAAGTTCCCTGGTTGTTTTTGTTACGATGATTTTTTCTAAATCATTTTTTGCATCCAGGGACTGTTGCTGTATTGAATGACTCATAACACGTGTTTCCTGAATAAAGTCATAAGATCTGGCGCTCGTCCTCACACCATTGCACGGAGACAAGATTTTGTCTGTATAGAGACGCCGTTGTTTTAGCCAGTTGAGATATTATTACCTAAACTGACATGTCACAAAGATATCACTCATTTTTTATGTGGCGACAGGATGTGTAGAAACTTGCTGCTTTGATCACAGTTAATGGCGATAAAAGTGCTTTTTAGTGTGATGTTTGTCACTAAAAAATGGGCTGAATAATATTTTTTGACATGTCAGATTTGAGGTTTGTGAATGCAATAAATCACACTGTTGCAGTGGGTTGGCGCGTTAATCATGGAATAAGGGATATTTTTTTATAACTAACATGTCAGATTGTGGCCCTTGTCAGGAAAGGGCCAGCCTGATTAGTTACGGTACAGCACCTTAATGATGTGGTAACCGAACTGGGTATGCAGCGGGCCGGTTGGCTCCAGTACCGGACAAGAGAAAACCACTTTATCGAACGCCGGAACCATTTGACCCTGGCGGAATTCACCTAA
>DXKH01000096.1 GCA_019415335.1 Citrobacter sp.
ATATTTTGCTGTTCCCGCCAGGAGAGATTCATCACTACGGTCGTCATCCGGAGGCTCACGAATGGTATCACCAGTGGGTTTACTTTCGTCCGCGCGCCTACTGGCATGAATGGCTTAACTGGCCGTCGATATTTGCCAATACCGGTTTCTTTCGCCCGGATGAAGCGCACCAGCCGCATTTCAGCGACCTGTTTGGGCAAATCATTAATGCCGGACAAGGGGAAGGGCGCTATTCGGAATTGCTGGCGATAAATCTGCTTGAGCAATTGTTACTGCGGCGCATGGAAGCGATTAACGAGTCGCTTCATCCGCCGATGGATAATCGGGTACGCGAGGCTTGTCAGTACATCAGCGATCACCTGGCAGACAGTAATTTTGATATCGCCAGCGTCGCACAGCATGTCTGCCTGTCGCCGTCGCGTCTGTCGCATTTGTTCCGCCAGCAGTTAGGGATTAGCGTATTAAGCTGGCGCGAGGACCAGCGCATCAGTCAGGCGAAGCTGCTTTTGAGCACCACCCGGATGCCTATCGCCACAGTCGGTCGCAATGTCGGTTTTGACGATCAACTCTATTTCTCGCGAGTATTTAAAAAATGCACCGGGGCCAGCCCGAGCGAGTTTAGGGCTGGATGTGAATAATAAGAAAGAAGGGGGAGTCTCTTACTTTCGTTACCTGACGTTATTTATATATGTTACGGATAATTAATTTTATTTTATTTGTAAACTAAATATTAATTATCTTTAGGTGAATCGTTTCGCCTGAATAATATTTTTGTTTGTTTTTGCTTGCCTTTTTTTTTCTTGATAAAAATCCCGATAACAATTTCTTTTTTAGTGATAATAAAATCAAAAAGGAAGACTTATGTATCGGGATACCCGTCGTGAATATATTGTCCGGTTACTTCGCAACAAGGATGAGTGCAGTGTTAGCGATTTAGCTAACTATTTTTCTGTTACCAAAGAGACGATTCGGACAGATTTAGCGTGGTTGCAAAAGCGTGGTGTAGTGAGTCGTCATCATGGAGGCGTCTCATTGAAAAAACATTTAATGCAAAATGCGCTTTCGCAACAAGAGTATGTCGATATGAGTTTGCTTATCAAGCAACAACAGCAGGGTATTGGCTATTTAACCTCGCTTGATGATAAAGGACGCCGAATGGTAGGTAAAGTTTGTGTGTTAGGATCATTTAACGTCGATATTGTGGCGAAAGTGTATCGCTTCCCGAATGAAGGCGAAACGTTAGTGGCCAGGGAAACTACCATGGGGCCGGGGGGTAAAGGCGCGAATCAGGCACTAGCCGCTCATCGGGCAGGTGCGCAAATACACTTCGCCTGTAAGATTGGTCGCGATCAGTTTAATCATTTTGCCCGCAATCATATTGAGTCCATTGGTATTGGTTCATTTACTTTTTATGAGTCTGAACTATCTACCACCGGTTGTGCGGTCATTTATGTAAATGATGAAGGTGAAAACATGATTGCTATGTCTCCAGGGGCAAATCATGAATTAAGTGATAACGATATTATTCAACTTTCTCACTTTATAGCCGAGTCCGATGTATTCATTGTACAGATGGAAAATAATCTTGCCGCTACTCAACTGGCATTAAAATGTGCTCAAAAAATGCAGGTGACAACGATTTTAAATCCTGCACCGTGGTCCAGTGATGTCGCCACATTATTACCTTTTGTTGATATTGTGACGCCAAATGAAACCGAAGCATCGGCGATGTCAGGTATGGTAATTGACAATATTTCTGATGCTGTGAAGGCTGCGAAGCATATTTATAATGCCGGGCAATGTTCAGTAATTATTACGATGGGAAAACGAGGTGCATTAATTTATGACGGGCAACAATGTGCGCATATTCCGGCATTTTCGGCAGTCGCTGTAGATACAACAGGTGCGGGTGATGCGTTTAATGGCGCGCTCGCCGCCGCACTGGCGAAGGGAGAATCACTTGTTAAAGCAGCCTGGTATGCCAGCGCTTTCGCTTCGCTGGCAGTAGAAAAAGAAGGGGCAGCCAATATGCCTGATATCTCTCTGGTGGATGCAAGAATTCAGCAGCAGAATGTTGCCATTCAGACTTTCTGATGTTTCACTGAACGAAGGATGAAATATGAAAACAATTGAAGGGATTATTCCGGTAATGCTAACGCCTTTTACGGCGGATAATAAAATTGATTACCTGGGTCTTAAACGGCTAATTGACTGGTATATCGAAAACGGTGCCGACGCGTTATTTGCCGTGTGTCAGTCCAGTGAAATGCAGTATTTAACTTTAGAAGAGCGCGTGGAGCTGGCGAGCTTTGTGGTTGAATATAGCCAACAACGAGTACCGGTTATTGCGTCCGGGCATATTTCTGATGATCTGGAACAGCAAATTCAGGAGCTCAATGCTATGGCGGCAACGGGCATTGATGCGCTGGTGTTAGTGACGAATCATCTTGATCCACATAACGAAGGTACCACGGTATTCCTCCGTACGCTTGATGCGCTATTGATGTCATTACCCGAAAGTATGGCGCTGGGTCTGTATGAATGCCCGGCCCCGTATCGCCGCTTATTAACCGATGAGGAACTGCTTTACTGCGCACAAAGCGGGCGTTTTCAAATCTTAAAAGACGTCAGTTGTGATCTACCTACAGTGACGCGACGGGTGCAATTAACTCAGCACACGCCAATGACGATTGTTAATGCTAATGCTGCCATTGCCTGGGAGGCGATGCTTGCAGGTTCGAAAGGTTTTTGTGGCGTCTTTGCCAACTTTCATCCTGACTTGTATCACTGGCTTTGGCTTGAAGGAAAACAACACCCTGAAGAGGCAAAACAACTCGCCTGGTTTTTATCGCTGAGTGCCGTCAGTGAAAATATTGGCTATCCGAAAAATGCCAAAATATTTCATCAGCAGCGAGGAACATTTGACTGTGTTCATTGCCGGGTAACGGCTGACGATGTGCTGAAAAAATATTGGGGGCTGGAGGTGGTGCTAAAACAAATTGCTGATGCCGCAGATTTCCAGCGTCAACAACTCAAATATTAATATCCGACAGCACTTGCTGTTATTAAAAAATAATTAAGACAGGAGTCTACAAATATGAAACGTACCCTGATGAGTTGTGCTGTTGCTTCACTGCTGGTTTCAGGTTCCGCGCTGGCTGCATGGCCAGAAAAACCAATCCAAATCATTGTCCCCTGGGGCGCGGGAGGAAATACCGATACTGTTGCACGCCTGGTGGCAGAAGGGCTACAAAAAGAGTTGAAAGTGAATGTCAACGTGGTGAATCGCACGGGAGGTGCTGGGGTGGTTGGCCATGATGCCATTGCGAAAGCTAAAGCGGATGGCTATACCCTGGGAATTGCGACGGTAGAAATCACCATGATGCACCATCAGGGGATGACGGCGTTAACGTATCAGAACTACACGCCAATTACACGGCTGGCAGTGAATCTGGGAGGCGTGCAAGTCGCAGCAAATTCGCAGTTCGAAAATATCGTCCAGATGACCGACTACATCAAGGCGAATCCAGGTAAGTTAAAAGCATCGGGTAGCGGGTTAAATTCCGGCTGGCATCTGAACTTGATAGGTATGCTCGACAGTATGGGGCTTCCGCCTTCTGCCGTGACCTGGGTGCCTTCTGAAGGTTCCAGTTCTGCACTGATGGAACTGGTTTCCGGTGGTATAGATTTTACAACGTCATCACCAGGCGAAGCGAAAAGTATGGTCGATGCCAAAATGGTGCGTAATTTAGCGACCATGGCAGAAAAATCAGCAGGGCTTTATAAAGATCTTCCTGTATTCCAACAAGCAACTGGCTATAAATATCATTTGGTGACATGGAATGCCTTAGTGGTTCCGGCGGGTACTCCTGAAGAGGTCTCACAAAAATTAACTGCCGCTATGCAGGCAGTGTTTGCGCAGGGGAAATTACAAGAATTCGCTACCAAACAGGGTTTCGAAGTTTACCCGCTGTATGGCAAAGAGATGACGACATTTATGGCAGATGAAGATGCCAGATACGGAAAATTAATAGCCAAAATCAAAGGTTAATCAGACAGGGCGGTGAATATATCGCCGCCAAATTACAGGGATAGCATTATGCGCATAATACCGATAACGCCGTTATTTCTGCTGATTTTTGCCATGTTTATTTTTGGCTGGAGCATAACGCAATATGGAGGCATATCGCAGTATGGCGCTGGATTTATGCCTTGCATCATCAGTGGATTGTTGTTGTTTTTAGCGGCTATTGATGTAGCGATAGATATTAAACACCGGCACCGTAACAAAGTTTCTTTAACTTTTGATGAAGTGAAAACACTTTTACTGGTTATTACAGTGGTACTACTGTTTGTATTACTGTTAGATATTCTCGGCTTTGTGATTTGCTCATTTTTGTTGCTTTTTATTTTAATGAAAATACGAGGTGTCAGACTTTTGCATTCCGTTATCGTTTCGATATCGGCATCTCTTATTATCTGGTTCATTTTTGCCAGAGTGTTGTTGGTCGCCTTTCCTGAAGGAATCTTGTTTTAAGGATGCAATATGGATATTTTGATTCAGGCACTAACGTATATTAATTTGAATGCCATTCTGGCCATTATTGCTGCTACGGCCTTTGGGTTATTTGTGGGGGCCATCCCTGGATTGACCGCAACGATGGCGGTTGCACTAATGGTGCCTTTTACCTTCTTTCTTGATCCTATTCCCGCCCTGGCATTAATGATTGCCGTTGGTGCGTCATCCATTTATGCCGGAGATATCCCCGGCGCACTTTTGCGTATACCAGGGACACCTGCTTCGGCGGCTTATGTTGCTGATTCAAATGAACTGGTCAAGCAAGGGAAGGTGAATCGCGTATTGGGACTTGGGCTGGTGAGTTCGGTCATTGGTGGCGTGATTGGATCACTTATTTTGATGTTGGCTGCGCCTGTACTGGCGAAATTTGCCCTTAATTTTAGTTCTTATGAATACACATGGCTTTCTCTTTTAGGCTTAACCTGCGCGACTCTGGTTGTGGGTAATCAACCACTGAAAGGCATGGTGACCTTATGTTTGGGATTATTACTGGCGTGTATCGGTT
This sequence comes from Citrobacter sp., assembly GCA_019415335.1. Next base: position 5,085 of record DXKH01000096.1, read on the forward strand.
ATGATCAAATATCCGGGGTTCCACGTTTTACGTTTGGTCAAATCAGCTTGTTACAAGGGGTGAACTTTATCCCGGCGATGATTGGTCTGTTCGCGATATCCGGCGCAATTGAATATTATCGTGACAAAATTAGCCAGGTAAGTGGTGTTGTGCCACAAACGCAAACGGGGATTAATTTATTCAAGGGAATGGGGCAGGTGATTTGGTCACGAAAATTAAATCTTGGCCGAAGTAGTATTATCGGTACGCTTATCGGAGCATTACCCGGCGCTGGAGCGGATATTGCTGCGTGGATAAGTTACGCCATTTCAAAAAAATTCTCTCGCCAGCAGGAGTTATATGGGCATGGATCTGAGGAGGCAATTGTTGATTCCTCGAGCAGTAACAACGCCAGTCTGGCGGGGAGTTGGATCCCTTCATTAGTTTTCGGTATTCCGGGCGATTCTGCCGCTGCAATTATCATCGGCGTGCTCTATATGAAGGATATGAATCCAGGGCCGACATTATTTCTGTTCCAGGCTGATAAACTTTATGCCGTATTTATCTTGTTTCTGATCGCCAATATTGCATTACTACCGTTAGCCACAATTGCGGTCAGTTTCATCAAACGCATCATCTGGATTGATAAAGCGATTCTGTACCCGATTATTCTGATTTTCAGTATTGTCGGTGCATTTGCTATCGATAACTCGGGTGCCTCTGTCGTTGTCATGTTGGTCATGGGGGTTCTTGGATACTGGTTACAACGTAAGGAATACCCGGTTTCGCCCATTATTCTGGGGATGATTCTTGGGCCAATGTTGGAAAAAAACTTATTATCTTCAATGATTAAGTCTAATGGCGAATGGCTGGCGTTTGTTGAGCGCCCGGTATCTATGGCACTGGCTGTCTGTTTCTTTTTGGTTGTCGCGTTGCAAGGACGCAATATCTACCGTTCATTTAGCCGTTAATCCGTTGTTTTCAGACCATCCAAGTTGTGGATGGTCTGCCTTCCCCTAAGTAAAATCCTGCGTGACTGCTAAATTTATACTCTAAATGATTCGCGTTGCAGGAATATATTCATACAAAGAATAGATTGACCTGAATACCACCACTTTGCACAATCCACGACGAATTCATCAACCGGGCACATTATGCAAGCATTGCTGGAACACTTTATTACCCAATCCACCGTGTATTCATTGATGGCGGTAGTGTTGGTGGCCTTTCTGGAGTCGCTGGCGCTGGTCGGTTTGATTCTGCCCGGTACGGTGCTGATGGCGGGGCTGGGAGCGTTGATTGGCAGCGGTGAGTTAAGTTTCTGGTACGCCTGGCTGGCGGGGATTATTGGCTGCCTGATGGGCGACTGGATCTCCTTCTGGCTGGGCTGGCGTTTTAAAAAGCCGTTGCATCGCTGGTCATTTCTGAAGAAGAACAAAGCATTACTCGATAAAACCGAACATGCGCTGCATCAGCACAGCATGTTCACCATTCTGGTCGGTCGTTTTGTCGGCCCGACGCGTCCGCTGGTGCCAATGGTGGCAGGGATGCTGGATCTGCCGGTGGCGAAATTTATTACGCCAAATATTATCGGCTGCCTGTTATGGCCACCGTTTTACTTCCTGCCGGGGATTCTGGCGGGTGCGGCGATCGATATTCCTGCCGGGATGCAGAGCGGTGAGTTTAAATGGTTGCTGCTGGTGACGGCGGTATTGTTGTGGGTTGGTGGCTGGCTGTGCTGGCGGTTATGGCGCAGCGGTAAAGCGACTGACCGTTTGAGTCATTATTTGTCCCGCGGTCGTTTGTTGTGGTTGACGCCGTTGATTTCTGCCATCGGCGTGGTGGCGCTGGTGGTGTTAATTCGCCACCCGTTGATGCCGGTGTATATCGATATTTTGCGTAAAGTGGTTGGGGGTTAGGGGATAGCCTTGTGCGGGTTGCCTGATGCGACGCTTGCCGCGTCTTATCAGGCCTACAAAACGCACTACCTGTAGGTCGGATAAGGCGTTCACGCCGCATCCGACAGTGCATATTAACCTTTAATTCCCAACAGCGCCGAAGCACTCGCCTTACCGCTCAACAACTCATCGGTCTTACCCTGCCAGGCGATACGCCCGTCGGCGACCACCACCGAGCGCGTGGCGATCCGCGCCGCATCTTCCACACTGTGCGACACCATCAATAGCGTCATTTTTTGCTGTTGGCAGCTCGTGCTCACCAGCGTCAGCATCTCCTGACGTAGCGCCGGATCGAGCGCGGAAAACGGTTCATCGAGCAATAAAATGGGCTGTTCGCGTACCAGACAACGCGCTAACGCCACGCGCTGTCGCTGACCGCCGGAAAGCTCGCCAGGTAACCGCGCCATTAAATTATCAATCCCCATCTGGTGGGCAATCGCGTGCATTTTCTTCTGCTGCGCCGCATTTAGTTTCAACCCCGGATTTAGCCCCAGCCCGATGTTCTGCGCGACCGTCAGGTGGCTGAACAGGTTGTTCTCCTGAAACAGCATTGACACCGGACGACGTGACGGTGGCGTTGTGGTGTGATCTACGCCGTCGAGAGTCAGCAAACCGCTGGCTGGCGTCAGAAAACCGGCGATCAAATTTAGCAGGGTGCTTTTACCCGCGCCGCTTGGCCCGAGGATCGCCATCTGCTCGCCGCGTTCCACCGTTAAGCTAAAACGCATCGGCAAATGGTGGTAAAGCCAGGTGATATCAGTCAGTTTTAACATTTCGCCCCGGTATTTTTTCAATCACGGTAAACAGCAGAAAACAGAGCAGCAGCAGAATTAACGCGGTGACCGCGCCGTCCTGGCTGCGATAGGAGCCAATTTGCTGGTAGAGATAAAACGGCAGGGTACGGAAATCATCGTTACCGAACAATGCCACCACGCCAAAATCACCAATCGACAGCACACAAGCAAAGGCCAGCGCCTGCGCCAGTGGACGTTTCAGGGCGCGCAGCTCCACCACTTTTAAGCGTGACCAGCCTTCAATGCCCAGCGACTGACACAACATGCTGTAGCGGGCGGTGATATCGCGCATCGGGTTTTCCAGTACTTTCAGCGCATAAGGGATTGCCATTAACGCATTGGTGAAAATCACAATGCCGTCAGCAGATTGTGGCAGGCCGATAGTGTTGTTGAGCAGTAAAAAGAAGCCCGTAGCCAGTACAATCCCCGGCATGGCGAGGATCAACATGCCGCTCATCTCCAGCGCCTGACCCGCCAGCATTTTCTGCCGTGCCCGAAGTTCGCGACTGCTCCATAGCAGCATCATGGTCAGCACTCCGCCCAATACGCCTGCCGCCAGCGCAATACGCAACGAGGTCCACAGCGCCTGCCACAGCACCGGTTGTGCCAGCACTTCCGGCAACTGGCGATTTACCC
>DXKH01000097.1 GCA_019415335.1 Citrobacter sp.
ATCAACAATCAGCTGTGCACATTCCAGCCTGAACTCAGGGGTGAAAGTACGTTTGGTTTTCTTGTTCATTAAGTCACCTGTTTTGTGTTGAGGTGAGAATATCACCTTTAATCAGGTGGCCAAATTTACTGTGCCACTACAAACCTTACCGACTCACCACTCAAGAAGCGGTATGTTTAAAATCGAAGGGTAGATAAGTGCGCTGTTCTTGCCGGATGCGGCGTAAACGCCTTATCCGGCCTACAAATCCTCACAAATTCACTATATTGCAGGGGCGCGTAGGCCTGATAAGCGAAGCGCATCAGGCACTTCTGCGGTTTAACTCAGCGCCTCCGCAATCACCATCGCCGCCCGTTCTCCCGCCTTGCCATCCATAAACGCATCGCAATAGTGATGACGAATCTTCGTAAGCCGCGCCTGCACCGCCCCCCAGTCAAACGCCTCTGACAACAAGTAACGCAACTCTGCCATATCATGAGCTACCGGTAATATTTCGCGGATTCGCTGGTCGGCGCTCTCCGGTGTGGAATAACTTTTCTCGCCGTCGAGCAGTTCCGTCATGCCCGGAAAGTCGAGCAGGATCACCCGCTTATCGACATGGATAGCATCGAAAATAAAGCCGCTGTTATCGGTGAGTACGTAATCGGCCTTTGCCAGCAGCGCCAGCGTGTGGCGGGCGGAGTCGGTGCGCTGTTTTAAATACCTGCGTGCCAGGTTCAGCGATGCGGCTTCTTCCGGGCGCGAGCAGGTGCCGTGGTGCAGTTTGCACATCAGGTTCACATCGCCGCTTAATCGGCCCAATTTTTCTGCCCAGTGGGGCAGGGAGCTTAATGCGCCAAACGTGGGGGTGTAGAGCACCGTAGGTTTACGGGAATCGGGTTGGATATTTTCCGGCAGAGCGCGGTCAAATGTGCCGTTATGCCAGGCATCGAAGCGCGGGTTGCCGACCGCTTTTGCATTGCCGAAATGCGCCAGCGCCTGCTGACTGTAGTGGCTGTAACACAAAATGCGTTGGTAAAAACGGTTCCAGTCGGCGTGGTTCCACGTTTCTTTGGCTAAGCCGTACATGGCGCGAATGTTCAGGGGGGAAAGGCCACTGAGCGCAGGCGTGTGATAGGGGCTGACCAGGCATTTTACTCGCTGACCGTGTGCCTGCATTTCAGATAAGCGCATTCCTTTGAGCTGCGGATCGTCGATGCTTTTTAGCGTCGCCAGCATTTCATCCAGAAATGGTTTAAATACGCGGTCATTGATCACCAGCGTACAGCTCTGCCCCTGCGCCTGCAGGGCGGTGATGATTGGGCGGTAGAGCGCGTAGTGGAATGAGGTTTCCATAAAAAAGCCGATGGTATCGGCGATAGGTAATGTAGATGGCTTGGTGGCTACGGGTAACTTATTGAAGTAGTGGTTAATGTTATCAGTCGCTTTTTTCTCGATATCACTAAAGCCCGGTCGCTGATAACAAAGGCTCGGGTAACAGGCCAGCCATTTGTCGGTGCGCAGCAGCGGCTGCCAGCCGTCTTCCAGCGAATGCTCATCGTTGTTCATCTGCTGCGCCAGCTGCGGGTAGTAGCGGCGGTTCACCAGATAAGCGCACACTTTGCGGCAGTCCCGCGCGTGCACCAGCCCAGGCAAACTTTTTAGCATCGTTCCCTGCGAAATTTCGCCGCCGAGGATCATCACCTGCCAGGGAATTTTCGCCAGGCTCGCGAGCAGCGTGTTCAGCACCTGAATATGTTTCTTCTGCTTGAGAATAACTGCGTCATCTTCCAGCAGCAGATAGTTTTGCCAGCCGTGCTGTTGCGCCAGGCGCAGCGCCTGCAAGTGCGACTGACGGCGGCCCCGTTGACCGTTTTCATCTTCACTGGCGGCAAGGCGGGTGATCTTCTCAGGTGGAATATGCAGCAATGCCAGTTCTTCACGGATCTGTTGTAAGCGATCCGGGCGTTTATCCAGATTCACAACAACTACCTGATCGATCGCCTGATGGTTGATCCCTTGGTGATGAGTGGCGTTATGTAGACTCAAATAGGCATTGCGGAGCAGCGGATCGCTGACGATATCTGTAAGCGCCGCGTTTACATGCGTGCTGGCCCCGAGAATAAAGTCTTTATCAAAGGTGTTGTGGCTGTGCGAGATACACAGAATCGTGCGCTCGCCGGGCAGTTGTAGCGGGTTAGCGCTGAAATTGTCGGTGAAACTTTTCTCTTCGCCTAAATTGCAATCGTCATCGTAGCGGTGCTTTTTCAGGTAGTTACGGTGATAGCAAAAGGTGCCGTTGAGGATGTTATGCGGGCCGAAGCTGCGGCTTTGAAAGATGCGATTGATGTGGCTGTACCAGATGGGGATCTGGTCGGAACCGGAGATGAGCGCCCGGTTTTTTTGCATCATAGCGATGGTGTAAGAGATTTTATCTGCCGGGTAGTAGTCGTCATCGTCCATGCAGAGGATGTATTCGCCGCGCGCCAGTTCGTTGAGCATGTTGCGTTTTTTGCCCAGCGGCAGTTTTTCCGGGTGATGGATGTAGCGGATGTTGAAGGACTCCGGCGTGCCATTGGTCAGGCGGTCGATGATGTGTTGATGGCTTTGCGGGGAATCGTCGAGGATGACCAGTTCGCGGCGGTCTGCCGGGTAGTCCTGATAGCGGTACATATAAAGCAGGTACGGCAGGAATGCGCCGCGGTTCCAGGTTGGCGTGACGACGCTGACGAACGGTTTTTCGCGGTGGGTGGCGAGTGTTTTGATGATGGTCGGTGTTGGCATGGTGTCTGGGTGAGTTAATGGGTGAATGTGATGAATGTGCGCGCTGATGCCCTCACCCCGACCCTCTCCCACAGGGAGAGGGAGAAAACCAGCGCCGATTTTAACACCGTGCTCGATCGGTCCCCTCGCCCCTTTGGGGAGAGGGTTAGGGTGAGGGGCAAAGCGCGCACAGAGCGACTCACGTCAGCAGCGAAAACGCTGACAGCAGCGGCTCTGCGGCACATAACGACTGAATTTGCTGGCGAATAAACAGCGCATTTTCACTGGTCCGCCAGCGTTCAAACATGGCAAAGAGGGCGAAAATATCCTCCTGCCGCAGCGCAGAACCATCCAGCGTCCATAAACTGATTAACGTGCGGATGAGATAAAAATCACACACCAGCGGGCAATAATCTGCTCCGTCTGCCTGCCCAATCACGTCGTGATAAACTCGGTAAATCAGCCAGTTGCGCATCATCCACGGCGCGGCGGCAAAATGCTGTTGCCAGGTGGTTTGCCACTGCACCTTAAGCTGCTGTTGCAACAAAGCTTCGCTGTTGGCGTCATGCAACGTCAGCAAAGTCACCTGCAACGGTAGCGAGGCTTTGCGCGGGCTTTCCGGCAAAATCGACCAGTCAAACGCAAAACTCCCGAGCAGCGTCACCAGTTGGCGCGCCAGTTGTGGCACGGGTGGGAGTTGGGCGAACTGTGCCTGTAGCGTGCCTTTTTGTGCATGATCCCCCAGCGCCTGTGGCAGCGTTGTCAAGCGGGCAAGAATATCTCCGTCTCTGCCCGGCATTTTACTGGCGCGGGAGAGCAAAATCCCGACGGCATACAGGGAAAGCTCCGGGGTTAAATCGGGGAGCGTAAGGGTGCTCAAAATGGCCTGGTTTACTATCGCATCGCGCGCGGATAGCTCGGCGGCATTGTCTTCCACAGGGCGGTAGGTGAGCTGTAAATCAAAGGCCCTGGCATCGTTGAGCACCGCTTTGCAACTTTCAATATCGGTCAATGCCAGGCTCTGGCGAATCTCATTCTTCCAGACCTTGCGGACGTACAAAGGCGAATCGGGATATTGCGTCATAAAATTGCGCACGTATTCCGGTTCGTAACATTCAATAAAACTCATAGGTGGCTTCCAGTCTTTATTACTTTGCGGAATGTGCAATAAGCGTGCCGGGAATTTTTGTAATCAAAAACAAGGGATTGAGAATCAGGCGGAAAATCCGTTTCCGCGATGGGGGAAGGAATTGTCGTTATTCCTGGTACAGAAAATCTGTTTCGCCGCCTAAAAAAGACTGAATAAATTCATACTGGCGAATCAACAGCTCGCCGTTTTTGTCGTTGTAGGCTTTGCAGCGTTCCGCTTTTTGCTCAAGGCGTTGCCACAACTGTTGTGCTGCTGCTTTTTGCACAGCCGGAAGCCAGGCGAAAACCTGCGCCAGACCGTCACGATTTACACTGACATTGAGCATTTTCAGCAGGCTGTGTCGCTGATGGCTATGCCCATGCAACTGCTCATAGTGATGTGTTATCTCGTCGTTTACCGCCAGCAACTCTTCGCTGGCGCGGCGAATCATGCAGATCCGCTGACGCTGGAGAAGTTCGCGCAGGGAATCGTACAGTGCGTCGTCGTCACGAATGCCCTGCAACAACGCCTTCACCTGTTGTAACCGGATACTCACTTCATCGGCCTCTTAGTTCTGGAAAAAACTCAGCATGTCGCTGGCTAACTGTTCGGTGTCCACTTGCAGGCTGCCGGAGGCCAGCATCGCTTGCATTTGCGCCACTTTATCGCTGTCGATATCGCTCTCTTGCTGATCGTTCAGCGTTTGCTGGGCAGACTGCAATCCCGCCTGAGTAATGTCGTCGGCGCTCAGCGTCGTGGTGGTGGTCGCCGTGGTTTTGCGCGGCTGGCTGGAGCCTGCCGTCGTGGCTGTCGGGCGATTGCCTGGCATAGTCGGGGTGATTTTCATCGCAACCTCGTCTCGGTATTTGGGTGGGTTACTCCGGTAAAGCGGTTAACAGGCGGCAAAACTTTAATCGCCTGCGCAAATTACTCCGCGCTTACCGTCGTCACCACGCCGCTTTCTGCCACCATTGCGCTGATGACCCGCTGGCTGCTGGCGTTACGTACTTTCACCATTTCGCCTTTGCGGCCATTTTTCAGCGCCACGCCGGGCATTGAGGCGGTGATCCCCGCGCTCTGGTAAACAATCATCACCGGCTGATCGCGCCCGACCAGCACCGGAGACACCAGTTCTTCTTTGGTGATTGGCCTGCCCGGCTGCAACGCGTGTTTACTGCTGAAACCAATCGCGTCATCAAGCTCCATCAACACATCGCGACGCTGGGCGCTGACGTTGTAGGGCTTCAGCTCCACATCATTTGCCGTGAGCGGCGTATCGCGGGCAACCAGTGACTTTGCCATCACCACCGGCACCAGAACATCCGGGCGCACCGCGACGTTCATCTGCCAGCTTTGCGGGCAACTGACGGTGAAGTTCATCCGGTTAAGGGCGATTTCCGCAGGCGACGTCAGCGTGACGCCGGGGGCCGTAGCGCAGGGCGCGGTGGTCGCAATCTGCGAGGGAATGTAGACCTTAAAGGTGTAGCGATAGTCATGCCACTGCCGCTGTTGCGCCAGCGATTCAATCTGCTGGCTCGCGGCATTCAGCACCTGGGCGTTGACTTGTTCCCGCGCGCTATGTTGCACGGGATGGACGGCGGCGTAGCCCGGTAAGGTCAGCGCCAGGAGGAAATACAACTTCCGCCTGCAAAATTGAAAACTCATAAACCCTTTCTCATCAGTCACTTAAAAATTGGCACAGCGATTGCTTAGCGTATGCGGATTGAAGCAGGAGTGACGCAGGAAATGGGGATCAGTTTTCAGCAGGCATTGGGAGTACATCCGCAGGCAGTGAAGTTACGTCTTGAGAGGACCGAGCTACTGACTGCGAATCTGGCGAATGTCGATACGCCAAATTTCAAGGCTAAAGATATTGATTTTGCCAGGGAGATGCAACGGGCAAATAACGCGGCGGTGGATGTCCAGTACCGCGTACCGATGCAGCCGTCGGAAGATGGCAACACCGTGGAGCTGAACAGCGAGCAGGCGCGGTTTTCACAAAATAGTATGGATTATCAAAGCAGTCTGACCTTTCTGAATCTGCAAATCAGCGGCATCAGAGAGGCCATTGAAGGGAAATAAGCATGTCATTTACTGATATCTATCAGATTTCCGGCTCGGCGATGACGGCGCAAACGCTACGTCTGAATACCGTCGCCAGTAACCTGGCGAATGCCAATGCACCTGCCGGCAGCGAGGCGCAGGCGTATAAAGCGCGCAGCCCGGTGTTTGCCGCGGTGTATCACCACAGCTTGCTGGCGGGAACGCATCGTCATGCCATTGATGGTGCCAGCGTGCAGGTGCAGGACGTGCTGCAAACCGGCGGGGCGGTGAAACGCTATGAACCGCATTCGCCGCTGGCGGATGCTAACGGGGATGTCTGGTATCCCGACGTCAACGTGGTGGAACAGATGGCGGACATGATGTCGGCCTCGCGCGATTTTGAAACCAATGTCGATGTGCTCAACAACGTGAAAAGTATGCAGCAAAGCCTGCTGAAACTGGGAGAAGCCTGATGAATACCCTGGCGCTGAATGCGCAATCGCCGCAGCCGACCGCCACGGCGGAAAGCAACAACGTGGCGGCCAGCGACACGCAAAGTAGCAGCGATAGCTCGCCCGTCGATACCTTCCTGACGCTGTTTGTCGCTGAGATCCAAAACCAGGACCCGACCGACCCGACTGACGCCACCGAATATATCGACCAGCTTTCTTCGATGGCGCAGGTGGCGATGATGGAAGAGATGAGCGTGCAGGCCAACACCAACGCGGTGCTGATGAGCAACATTCAGGTGATGGCGCTCGGCAACCTGGTGGGTGACGACATTATGGTGCAGACCACCGCCTTGCAGGTGAGCGACCAGACCATTAACGGTCGCGCCACGCTTGACGACGCCTGTACCACCGCCGATCTCCACTTTACCGATGCCGCAGGCGATGACTACACCGTTTCTCTGATCCCGCAGGGCAGTTCGTCTGTCGGGCCAGGCCAGGTCGATTTCTCGATTAATCCGGCGGATTACGGTATCCCGCCGGGCGATTACGACGTCTCGGTGGTGACCAACACCGGGGAAGAAGAGGTGCCGATTGAAGTCTCCGGCGAAGTGGAAGATGTGCGCATCCCGCTCGACGGCAGCTCCCCGGTACTTAACGTTGCCGGTGTAGGTGAAGTGCCGTTCACCATGATTAGCCAGTTTGGCGTACCCGATGCCGACAGTGATGTGGCGTGATGTCTGGTGCCAAATTGCCTGATGCGCTTCGCTTATCAGGTCTACATGAAACTGCAATGTATTGAATCTGCATGGTTTTGTAGGCCGGATAAGGCGTTCACGCCGCATCCGGCAAAACAACGGGCACGCAGTCAAAATTTGAATTAACAGGACGAAACAATGAGTTATGAAATTGCCGCAACGGGGTTGAATGCCGTTAACGAACAACTGGACGGGATCAGTAACAACATCGCTAACGCCGGAACGGTGGGCTATAAATCGATGACTACCCAGTTTTCAGCCATGTATGCCGGAAGTCAGGCGATGGGCGTCAGCGTGGCAGGCACCGCGCAAAGTATTTCGCGCGGCGGTTCGCTGGTATCCACCGGTAACGCGCTGGATCTGGCGATTAACGACGACGGTTTTTTTGTTACCTGCGACAGCGCGGGCAACATTTCTTATACCCGCGCCGGATCGTTTGAAACCGACAAAAACGGCTATATCGTCAACGCCTCAGGCGCTTATTTGCAGGGCTATCCGGTCGATGACACGGGCACTCTGCAAACCGGTACAGTCACCGATATCCAGATCAAAACTGGCAATATTCCGGCGCAGGCCAGCAGCAGCCTGACCTTTACCGCCAACTTCGATGCCAGCGACGACGCTATCGACCGCACTACCGTACCGTTCGACGCGACCAACAGCAGCTCGTATACCGACAGCTACACCACCACGGTGTACGACTCATTAGGTAACGAACACTCGGTATGCCAGTACTTCACCAAAACCAGCGACAACACCTGGGAAGTGCAGTACACCTTCGACGGTCAGCAGCAGACCGGCGTTCCGGCGACGACGTTAACCTTCGACCCGAACACCGGGAAGCTGACTTCGCCAACCACGCCGCAGACCATTGAGTTTCAGACCGACGCCGCCGCGCCCATCGATTTGACCGTCGATTACTCCACCTGTACGCAATACGGTTCTGAATTTTCTGTCACCACCAACGCCGCCGACGGCTACGCCTCCGCGACTCAGAACGGTGTGCAGGTCGATGACGATGGCAAAGTTTACGCCACCTACAGCAACGGCGAGCGCATGTTGCAGGGCCAGGTGGTGCTGGCGACGTTCCCTAACGACGACGGCCTGCAAGCCGTAAGCGGTACCGCGTGGGTACAAACCGGGGAATCCGGCACGCCACTGATTGGTGTTCCCGGTTCCGGAACCTGCGGCACGCTCACGTCGGGAGCGCTTGAGAGCTCTAACGTCGATATTACCAGCGAACTGGTTAACCTGATGACCGCCCAGCGTAACTATCAGGCCAACACCAAAGTGATCGCCACCAGCACGCAGCTCGATGACGCGCTGTTCCAGGCAATGTAATGGATCGCTTGATTTATACCGCCCTGAGCGGGGCTTCTCAGACGTTGTATGAGCAGCAGATTAGCGCCAACAACCTGGCGAACGTCAACACCAACGGTTTTCGCGCCGATATGGCAATGGCGACCAATGACAAGGTGAAAGGCGGCGGCTTCGACACGCGCTATATGGCGCAGGAAGGGGCCAGCGGCGTGAACGACAGCACAGGTGTTGCGGAGAAAACCGAACGCCCGCTGGACGTGGCGATTCAGGGCGCGGGTTACATTGCGGTGCAGGATAAAAACGGCAACGAGGTTTATACCCGCAACGGCAACATTCAGCAGGACGACCAGGGGCAACTGACCATCGACGGCAATCTGGTGCTGGGGGATAACGGCCCGATCATTCTGCCGCCGAACGCCATCGCCTCTTTTGGCAGCGACGGCACGCTCTCGGTGACGCCCGATGACGGCGACGTAACCGCCACAATGGATATCGACCGCCTGAAGCTGGTGGATATCCCGGTCGCTAACCTGGCGAAAAATCCTGAAGGGATGCTGGTGACTGCTGACGGCGTCCCGGCCCAGCGCGATGAAAACATCAAAGTCAGCGGCGGTTTTCTCGAAGGCAGCAACGTCTCGGCGGTGAGCGAAATGATGTCGTCCATCGCCATGAATCGCCAGTTTGAAGCGCAGATCAAGATGATGAAAACCGCCGAAGATATCAGCGACGCGGGCAACCGCTTATTGCGCGGCTCGTAACCGCACATCGTAGGCCGGATAAGGCGTTCACGCCGCATCCGGCAACTGCGGCCCAAAAATAACACGGAATTTACCACCATGAACGCAGCACTATGGATCAGCAAAACCGGCCTCTCGGCGCAGGATGCTGAAATGAGCGCGATTGCCAACAACATCGCCAACGTTAACACCACCGGCTTCAAGCGCGATCGGGTGATGTTTCAGGATCTGTTTTATCAGACCCAGGAAGCACCGGGCGCGATGCTCGATCAGAACAACATTATGCCGACCGGGCTGCAATTCGGTAGCGGCGTGCGCATTGTCGGCACTCAGAAAACCTTCACCGAAGGCAACGTCGAAACCACCGACAACGCGATGAATGTCGCCATTATGGGGCAGGGGTTTTTGCAGGTGCAAAAGGCCAACGGCGATATCGCTTATACCCGCGACGGCAACTTGCAGGTGAACGCTGACGGCGTGCTGACCAACTCGCAGGGCTTGCCGTTGCAGCCGGAAATCGACGTTCCGGCGGGGGCGACCAACGTCGCGTTTGGTGAGGATGGCACGGTGACGGCGATCTTACCCGGCGACAGCGACGTGACTGAGTTAGGGCAACTGACGCTGGTGAACTTCGCCAACCCGGCCGGGCTTTCTGCCGAGGGCGACAACCTCTATCTGGAAACCGCCGCCAGCGGACAGCCGACCGAAGGCGTACCGGGCGAAGATGGGCTTGGCACCTTACAGGATAACGCGCTGGAAGGTTCGAACGTGGATATCGTCAACGAAATGGTGGCGATGATTACGGTGCAACGCGCGTACGAGATGAACGCCAAAATGGTGTCAGCAGCGGACGATATGTTGCAGTACATCAGCCAGACGCTGTAAGGCGAAATGTCGGATGCGACACTGACGCGTCTTATCCGACCTACAAAAGCGCATAACTCACTGTATTTAATAACAGGCAGAACGTGAAAAATTATCTCTGGCTGGTGGCGCTGCTTCCCCTGCTTAGCGGGTGTGAATCGCAGGCCATTCTGGTCAAAAAAGACGACGCATACTTTGCGCCACCGAAAACCGAAGAGCCGCCTCCGGCAGACGGGCGTGCCGGGGGCGTGTTTGAAACCGGCTACAACTGGTCGCTCACCGCCGATCGGCGGGCTTACCGCGTGGGCGATATCCTGACGGTGATCCTCGAAGAATCCACCCAGTCGAGCAAACAGGCGAAAACCAACTTCGGTAAAAACAACACCGTCGACATCGGCGCACCGACCATTTTTGGTCACACCAAAGATAAGCTTTCCGGCTCTATCGACGCCAACCGCGACTTTGACGGCAGCGCCACTTCCCAGCAGCAGAACAGCCTGCGTGGGGAGATCACTGTTTCCGTCCATGCGGTGCAGCCTAACGGCATTCTCGAAATTCGCGGCGAGAAATGGCTCACCCTCAACCAGGGCGATGAGTACATCCGCTTAAGCGGCCTGGTACGCGCCGACGACATCCAGAACGACAACTCGGTTTCCTCGCAGCGGATCGCCGATGCCCGCATCTCCTATGCCGGACGCGGCGCGTTAAGCGACGCCAACGCCGCAGGCTGGTTGACGCGGCTGTTTAACCATCCTCTGTTCCCGATTTAATGCCGGAGAGTGCAATGCAAAACTGGATAAAGGCCGCAGCGATCGCTGTAAGTCTGACGCTGCCCGGCGTGGCGCTGGCGCAATCGCTGGAGTCGCTGGTCAACGTACAAGGTGTGCGTGAAAACCAACTGGTCGGCTACAGCCTGGTGGTCGGCCTTGACGGCACGGGTGATAAAAACCAGGTCAAATTTACCAACCAGACCATCACCAATATGTTGCGCCAGTTTGGCGTGCAACTGCCGAATAAAATCGACCCGAAAGTGAAAAACGTCGCCGCGGTAGCGGTGAGCGCCACGCTGCCGCCGATGTACTCGCGCGGGCAGACCATCGATGTCACTGTTTCGTCGATTGGCGATGCTAAAAGTATTCGTGGCGGCACTTTGTTGCTGACCCAGTTGCACGGCGCGGATGGCGAAGTTTATGCGCTGGCGCAGGGCAGCGTGGTGGTGGGCGGGATGAATGCCACCGGGGCCAGCGGTTCGAGCGTAACGGTTAATACGCCAACCGCCGGGTTAATTCCTAACGGCGCAACGGTAGAGCGCGAGATCCCCAGCGATTTTCAGATGGGCGACACTATCACCCTCAACCTGAAACGTCCGTCGTTTAAAGATGCCAACAATATTGCGGCGGCGATTAACGCCTCGTTTGGCGGCATTGCTACTGCGCAGAGCTCTACCAACGTCAGCGTGCGCGCGCCCACCAGCCCCGGCGCGCGGGTGGCATTTATGTCGCAACTGGATGATGTACAGGTGCAGGCAGAGAAAATCCGCGCCCGTGTGGTGTTTAACTCGCGTACCGGCACGGTGGTGATGGGCGATGGCGTTGCGCTGCACGCGGCGGCGGTGTCGCACGGCAGTTTGACCGTCTCGATTAACGAAACCAGCAACGTCAGCCAGCCGAATGCCTTTGCGAGTGGGCGCACGACGGTAACGCCGCAGAGCAATATCGCGGTGAATCATGCCCGTCCGGGCGTGGTGAGTTTGCCGGAGTCGAGCAGCCTGAAAACGCTGGTCAATGCGTTGAACAGTTTAGGCGCGACGCCGGACGACATTATGTCGATTTTACAGGCGCTGCATGAGGCGGGCGCGCTGGATGCCGATCTGGAGGTGATCTGATGAAAGTTAACGCCAGCGGCGGGATTGACGGCAGCGATGCGTTAATGGGGCCGAAGATTCAGGCCAATGATATCAAGCAGGCCGCGGAACAGTTTGAGGCGATTTTTTTACGCAACATGCTCAAAGAGATGCGTAAAACCAACGAGTTGTTCGATTCGAAAGATAACCCATTTAACAGCGATTCGGTGCGCATGATGCAGGGGTTTTATGACGATGAGTTGTGTAACACCCTGGCGCAGCAGCACGGGATTGGGATTGCGGCGATGATTGTGAAGCAGTTGTCGCCCAGGCATAAATGAGGCTTCGGCGTTCGGTGCACGATGCCT
The DNA here is from genome assembly GCA_019415335.1 of Citrobacter sp. The sequence continues at coordinate 12,254 of DXKH01000097.1, forward strand.
GATGCGACGCTGTCGCGTCTTATCAGGCCTACGAGTCGCCCGTATGTAGGCCGGATAAGGCGTTTACGCCGCATCCGGCATTTGGCACCCGGTTTACGGAACTTAAGAACCCCCAACTTCACGCCGCTTTTAACCGGCACGATTTACCGGTAAGGATCCAACATGGACATGATTAACATCGGCTACAGCGGCGCATCAACCGCGCAGGTAGAGCTGAACGTCACGGCGCAAAACACCGCCAACGCCATGACCACGGGCTACACCCGTCAGGTGGCGGAGATCAGCACCATCGGCGCCAGCGGTGGTTCGCCGAACAGCGCCGGTAACGGCGTGCAGGTCGACAGCATTCGCCGCGTCTCTAACCAGTATCAGGTGAATCAGGTGTGGTATGCCGCCAGCGATTACGGCTATTACAGCACCCAGCAGGGGTATCTCACGCAACTGGAAGCGGTACTGAGCGACGATAACAGCAGCCTGAGCGGCGGCTTCGATAACTTCTTCGCCGCCCTCAACGAAGCGACCACCAGCCCCGATGATTCCGCCCTGCGCGAACAGGTGATCAGCGAAGCCGGGGCGCTGTCGTTGCGTATCGACAACACGCTGGATTACATCGACTCGCAAAGCACGGAAATCATCAGCCAGCAGCAGGCAATGGTGTCGCAAATCAACACGCTTACCAGCGGCATCGCCAGCTATAACCAGCAAATCGCCCAGGCCGAAGCCAACGGCGATAACGCCTCCGCGCTGTACGACGCCCGCGATCAGATGGTGGAAGAACTGAGCGGGATGATGGATGTGCAGGTCAATATCGACGACCAGGGCAACTACAACGTCACCCTGAAAAACGGTCAACCGCTGGTGAGCGGGCAGCAAAGCTCGACCATCGCGCTGGAAACCAACGCCGATGGCACGCCGACCATGTCGCTGACTTTCGCTGGCACCACCTCGACGATGACTACCGACACCGACGGTTCATTAGGCGCACTGTTTGATTATCAAAACGACGTGCTGACGCCGCTGACCGACACCATCAACAGCATGGCGTTGCAGTTTGCCGATGCGGTCAACAACCAGCTGGCGCAGGGCTACGATCTCAACGGTAACCCCGGCGAGCCGCTGTTTATTTATGACGCCAGCAACGCCGATGGCCCGCTGACCGTTAACCCGGATATCACCGCCGATGAGCTGGCGTTCTCCAGTTCGCCGGATGAAAGCGGTAACAGCGACAACCTTCAGGCGCTGATCAACATCTCCACCGAACCGCTGGAGATAGCCAACCTTGGCAGCGTGACGGTCGGGCAGGCGTGCTCGTCGATCATCAGCAACATCGGCATTTACAGCCAGCAAAACCAGACGGAAGTCGATGCCGCGTCCAATGTCTATTCCGAAGCTCAAAACCAGCAGAGCAGCGTCAGCGGCGTCAGCATGGACGAAGAGGCGGTGAACCTGATCACCTATCAACAAATTTATGAAGCCAATCTGAAAGTCATTTCCGCCGGGGCCGAGATTTTCGATTCGGTGCTGGAAATGTGCAGCTAAGCGGGAGCGCGAAAATGCGAGTAACCACCCAACAAACCTACGTTTCGATGACGCAAAGTTTTAACAATCTCTCCGGCGATCTGGCGCATGTGGTCGAGCAAATGGCAACCGGCAAGGAAATTTTGCAGCCGTCGGATGACCCGATCGCCGCCACGCGTATCACCCAGTTGAACCGCCAGCAGTCGGCGATTGAGCAGTATCAAAGCAATATTGACTCTGCGTCGGCGGGGTTAAGCCAGCAGGAGTCGATTCTCGATGGCGTCAACAACAGCCTGCTGGCGGTGCGCGACGACCTGCTGGAAGCGGCGAACGGCACCAATACCGCTGATTCGCTCGCAAGCCTCGGGCAGGATATTCAGTCGCTCACCGAATCGATGGTGGCGGCGCTCAATTATCAGGACGAAGACGGGCATTACGTGTTTGGCGGTACCATCAACGATCAGCCGCCGATTGTGGCGGTGGACGATGATGGCGATGGCGTGACCGACAGCTATAGCTATCAGGGCAACAGCGACCACCGCCAGACCACGGTGTCGAACGGCGTGGAAGTGGATACCAACGTGGCGGCGAGCGATTTCTTCGGCAGCAATTTAGATGTGCTCAACACGCTCAATTCGCTCTCCCAGGAGTTGCAAGACCCAAACGTTGACCCGGCCGATCCGCAGGTGCAGAGCGATATTCAGAACGCCGTTGATGTGGTGGACACCGCTTCGGACGATCTCAACGCCTCGATTGCGTCGCTTGGCGAGACGCAGAACACCATGTCGATGCTGAGCGATGCGCAGACCGATATCTCTACTTCTAATGATGAGTTGATTGGTTCATTACAGGATCTCGATTACGGCCCGGCGTCGATCACCTTTACCGGACTGGAAGTAGCAATGGAAGCTACCCTCAAGACTTACTCGAAAGTGAGTGAGTTGAATTTATTCAGCGTTCTCTAACTCTTTCAGGAACAGTATGCAGGTCGGACTTACTTCTTCGTCACTCGCCACCGGCGGCGCGCATAGCGCTGCGGTATCGTCGTCAACCGTTGCGCCCACTCAGGCGGTGCGGCAAAAACTCCCGGCGACGGCGAGTGAATATCCGGCCTCGCCGCTGATTACCACTCGCCCGCAGCGTTACAGTGTGCAGCTTAACGACCAGCTCACCACGTTGCAGCAGGCGGATCACTATCTCGGGCAACTGGAGCAGCAGTTGCTCGATTACCGTCACAGCCAGCGTAAGGGCGGGCAGGCGCAAAGTTCGGCGCTGATGCAGATGCTGGACAAACGCACCGCGCTTTCCGGCGGCGCGGTGGACCGCCAGTTGCAGCCAGTGTTGCAGGGGGAAGCGCGGGTGACTTTTCACTCGCCGGATCTGGCGAATCTCGTACACAATCCCACGCCGGGAACGCGCATGTTCAGTGTCATTGACGGGCGGCAGACCCAGCTTTCGGCGGTGATGCTGTCTGAGGATGACAGCGCCGCGCAGTATCAGACGCGGCTGACCAACGCTCTGCGCCGCGTGAGTGTGCAGATGCATCAGCAAGCGGACGGCATCAGTTTCTCCACCACTGAAAAACAGTGGCCCCATATCGAGCGCACCTTAAGCGTGCGCACCGATGGCGATAAGTCGGCGTTTATGCCGCTAAAAACCTTTGCCGAACCCTCTGAAGCCGAGCGGTTAGCGCAAAGCCTGCAACAGGGCGGGGCGGGGATTTCTCAAATGCTGGAAAACATTAATCAGCAGCGCGCGCAAATGGCGGTGCAGCAGGAAAAAGCGCGGCAGTTGATCGACGGCATGTCCCGCTTCCCGCAAACGGAAAGCGCCGTGCAGGCGTCGGAAAATCTCGGCGGCGTGCTGGATAGCGCCAATCATAACTATCAAGTTTTATTGCAGGCGGTGAACGGTCAGGCACGGATTTCCAGCCAGACGGTGAGGAGTTTATTGGGGTAGTGTTATTGAAAATCAATCAAATGAGGTTGTCGTAAAAAATCATTTCAGTGCAGAATATGCTGTAACTCTGCGGGTTAAAAAAGGAATGAAATGGCCACTCTCAAGCAACTGATGGATAAGCAAAGCCCTGAAAGTCGTAGGCGAATAATAAAAAAAGCAGAACGACTCCGCCAAACTGTCATTAATAAAAAGCTAGAGTTACCAATAACTAAACCTATCAGCAATTCCGATTGATTTCATTCGGGATTTTCGTAGGCCGGATAAGACGCCTTTAGCGTCGCATCCGGCATATATTGGCACTCATCAGCATTTCTGCACAGTATTTAACAACTTCTCCAAATTCTGATACATCGCGCTATTAATATCGCTGTTCTGCCAACCTTCCACATTAAAGGTTAATTGCCAGCTGCCGTTGCACTGGTTACGCAGAACAATATCGCTTTCCAGTCGGTTACGAACATATTTATAATAGGTTGTCATTGTCATATTATGCGCTGACAATAAATTATCGAGTTTGTCTTTTCCTGGTGCGAGGGTTTGTGATAGTAACGGTACGGAATTATTTTCTCCAGCAGAAGTTAAATGAAATATTTTTATTCTTGGACTGTTAATTGACTCTTTTACCAGTTGCGGGGCGTCAGGTGTACTTTTCAAGTGTGAATACCCCACGGTCGAGCCAATAAATATAACAGCCGCGGTCAACGCTAACCCCATCAGTCCTTTATGTTTTTTTCTAACTGGTACAGGCGGTGTTGTCGAAGATATCTCTTCTGACACAGTTTCCTGTACCTGGTCGGTAATAATCAGCGCTTCCGCAGGCGATAACTCCGGCAAAGACACATACTCTTTATTGCACAAGTAACCTTTCTTCGGAATTGTTTTAATAATGTTCTGTTGTTTGCCATCATCGTCGATAGCAACGCGCAACGCATGGATCGCCGTCGGCAGGCTGTTACCGCCGACTATGCGGTTCTTCCATACTTCGGCACATAAATAAGATCGCGATAAAACCACATCGGCATTTTTTGCTAATGTTTCCAGCAAAATAAAATGGTATTCGCCGAGACGACGTGTTTCACCCGTTTCGCAATGTATTAAGGCATTAAGCGACGGGTCCATCCGCCAGTTGTTGATAATAATACTCATAGTTGAGTTTACCTTAGCAAGGGATAAATGTTTCCTGATAGTGCTTTGCATAAAGCACAGTCTTATACGTCCCTGAGAAGATGATTTTTCTGCGTGATAATTAATATTTTATGGTAATAGGATTATTCTTAATCACTATATGGCGTGGAAATGTAACGAAATGACAGGACAGGTACAATAGCCAAATGTGTACTATTTGCAACGCAATGTAAATTTTGGCATCAGTACATTGAGAACAAAACGCGATAATTGATGACAATCTTAACTATATCAAGCATTTGATAAAGACATATTTTGATACCTGGCCATGTGGCAGATATTGCTAATAATCTTTTTATCTGAATTTAAACTCTGCTTTTTTTAGCTAAAAGTGGCATCGGATAATACGTGGCGAAAAAATTTTAACGGCGATTTTAAGTTTGCTCCTGAGGTGTCGTTTTTACAGGGTATCGAAACGAAAACGATTAATCCCAAGGAGCAGTATCATGTTATCTATTAACACCAATAACGCCTCAATGGCCGCCGTTAATGCAATCAGCAAAAGCAGCTCTTCTCTGTCTACATCTATGGAACGCCTGGCAACGGGTAACCGGATTAACTCTTCTGCCGATGACGCAGCGGGCAAACAAATTGCTAACCGTCTGACAGCACAGTCCAGCGGTATGGGTGTGGCGCTGAGCAACATCAATGATGCCACCGCGATGCTGCAAACCGCTGACAGCATGTTCGACGAAATGTCTGATGTGCTGGGTCGTATGAAAGACCTGTCAACTCAGGCAGCGAACGGCACCTACAGCGACGACGATCTGCAGGCGATGCAGGACGAATACGATGAACTGGGTCAGCAGATGTCTGACATGCTGCAAAACACCACTTACGGCGGCACCAACCTGTTCGGTGTTTCCGGTACCAGCAACACCGGTACTGACGGTCTGTTCCAGAGCGCAGTAACTTTCCAGGTGGGCGCGGAATCTTCCGACACCATGACCGTGAATATTTCAAGCCAGCTGAATACCCTGGTGACGGATCTTTCTGCTATCAGCAACTCCTTCAGTGCGGATCAGGCTGACACCACTGGCACCGCAGGCGTTTCTGGCGGTACAGAGCTGACTGCGTCTGGCTCGGCTAACCAGATGATCACCAGCATTTCTACCGCGATGGATGATGTTTCGCAGATCCAGTCCAAACTGGGTGCGTCTATCAACCGTCTGAACGACACGGCTAATAACCTGACCAGCATGCAGGACAACACCGAAGTTGCTATCGGTAACATCATGGATACCGACTACGCGACGGAAGCGTCCAATATGACCAAACAGCAAGTGCTGATGCAGACTGGCATCACCATGCTGAAACAGTCCAACAGCATGTCCAGCATGGTTTCCAGCCTGCTGCAGTAATGGCGGACTTGCCGGATGCGGCGTAAACGCCTTATCCGGCCACGAACAACACCGCCTGCAGGCGGTGTTGTGCTTTCTGCGGCAGGCTTTTTTCCGCCAGACCGGAAACGTCATTTCCGCCTGTTTTTCAATCTATTGATTCTTCACATAAAAAATATTGGCACGCCTTTTGCCAATAACCTGACATCGTTATTCGGAGTCATCAATGATCAACCCAAGAACCATTGCGCAAGAAATTGCGTATGCCGACGTTGCCACTCAGGCGGCAAACTTGCAGGAAAAGCAAACGGAGCTGGATGCTGAAAGCAGCGGCCTGGACTCGCTCAGCTCAGCGTTGAGCGATTTTCAGAGCGCCGTTGACGCGCTGAACAGCGATACTGACGGCCCGGTGACGTTTGCCGCCACCAGCAATAATGACTCGGCGACCGTTTCCGCCAATTCCCAGGCGCAGGCGGGAAGCTACTCATTTTTCGTTGAGCAACTGGCGCAGGGGCAGCAGACCACATTCAGTATGGGCGACGACGCCTTTTCCGCCACCGGCACTTTTGAACTGACGATGGGCGACAGCACCATGGATATTGATCTGTCGGCGGCAGATCAGAACGGTGACGGCGACGGTTTTATCGACGCCAGTGAACTGGTGAATGCGATTAACGACTCTGATGACAATCCGGGCGTGTCGGCGGCACTGGTAAAAACCGACGGCACCACCACGATTATGCTCACCTCCGATAGCACCGGGGCGCAGAGCGCGTTTTCGGTGAGCGTAACGGGACATGACACCAGCAACGATAGCGCCAGCGCACCCGTTGCCACGGATGTTTCCTCCGCTCAGGACGCGATTATTCATCTCGGTAGCGCCACGGGGCCTGAGATCACCAATAGCAGCAACACCTTTGATGATGTGATCCCCGGCGTCACCATGACTTTCACCGAAGTCAGCGATTCTGACAGCGATCTCACTACCTTTAACATCAGCGAAGATTCCAGCGCCAGTCAGGAGAAAGTGCAGACCTTTGTCGATGCCTATAACACCCTGATCGATACGGTTGATTCGCTAACCACCCACGGTGATGACAGTACCAGCGCCGGGGTATTTGCGGGTGACGCCGGACTCAGCTCACTGGCGAACCAGCTCGATGATATCGCCCATGCCAGCTACAACGGGGTGTCGATTGTTGACTATGGCATCACGCTTGATTCTCACGGCCACTTACAGATTGACTCCGACCAGTTCAACGACGAAATGGCGAAAAATCCTGACGGTCTGACCTCTATTTTCGTTGGCGACAACAGCATGGTGGCACAGATGGACGACCTGATTAACACCTACACGGACTCCAGCAACGGCATCATCACCCTGCGCCAGCAGAACATTGACGATCAGATGAGCAAAATTCAGGACGAAGGCGATCAGCTTACTGATACCTATAACGCCAACTACGACCGTTATCTGGAGGAGTACACCAACACGCTGGTCGAGGTGTACACCATGAAAGCCAGCATGGCGGCATTCGCGTAACTCAGAAGGAATATCCCTAAAGATGTACCAAGTACAGGACGGCTATTCGCAATATAAAGAGATCGATCTCGCGGCGCGTACTGCGGCGGCATCGCCTCTGGAACTGGTGCTGGTGCTGTTTTCTGGTCTGATGGACGAGCTGGAACGCGCCAAAAGCCATATTGAAGGGCGGCGTTTCGAGAAGAAAGCCCAGAGCATCAATAAATGCATCGACATTCTCAATGCGCTCACCAGTTCGCTGGAGTTTGAAACTGGCGGCGAGCTGGTGGTCAACCTTTCGCGCCTCTATGACCACTGCGTTTACCGATTGTATGAGGTCAGCGGCGAACTGTCGGCAGAGAAAATCGATGAAGTGATGCTGATCTTAAGCAACCTGCGTGAAGGCTGGGAAGGGCTTTCGGGCAAGCTGGGTTAAGACGATGGAAAAACAACGCAGGCAACTTTTCGCGCTGGTTGAAGCGATGAACGAAGCCCTCGACAAGCAACGCTGGCGACGCCTTCCGGCACTGCATCAGCAGTTGATGCGCCAGTTTCACGATTACGTGGCGGCGGAAACCGACGCGGCGCAGTTGTGTGCGGTGAAGGCGCAGCTGTACGGCGCGTTTAATGCCCTGATTAAACGGCGCGAGCAGCGTGCAGAAGTGTTGAAGGCGCGTATGGAACAGCATCAGCGGCATCAGGAAGGCGTACTGGCCTACTCAATTGTTAATTTACTTTCGGAGAAGTCATGAATCCGGCATTGCTTGCCACGCTCGGAACACTTGCGGAAACGGCGTCGCTGAAAGCGGATATTTTACCGCCGGTGAGTAGTGAAAACGCGCCCGCGTTTACCCTGCCGAAAATGGCGGTCGCGGCGGTGGCGGAGCGCGTTCATAGCGCAAAAACCAGTCAGCAACAGGCGACGCGCCCGCAGGAGAACGATCCGGTGGCGATGCAGGCGCTAATGGCGCTGTTACTTCCGCAACCTGCCGCGCCGCATCAGGTCACGCCGCAGCCGCGAAACGTCGCAACATCGCCGGTTATCCAGCAATTGACGAAAGCGGTGGTGCAAAACGCGCCGCAACGCCCGACGCAGCAGCAGGAACTCACGCCGTTGCCGCCGCAGTTGCAGGAGCTGATCAGTCAGTTGCCGCAGGCGAAACCCGAACAGCAGGCCAGACTGGCGACTTACGCCAGTGAAGATTTACATGCCATTGCACCGACGCAGCCGCGCGTCTCAACACAGCCAGCTCGCCCGAAACCTGAACTAACCCGTGTGAACGCGCGCCCGCAGGTCGAGCGTAAAACGGAAAAAGTGCCGGACAGCGAACCGGTTATTGCGCGTGCGGTGTTGCAGGTTAAGACGCCGGATCTGGTCAGCGAACATCAGGAGATTGTCGCCAAACCAGCCACGCTTTCGATGGACGAACTGGGCGAAAAACTGACGACGCTGTTGAAAGATCAGATCCACTTTCAGCTCAACAAACAACAGCAGATCTCCACCATCCGTCTCGATCCACCGTCGCTTGGCAAGCTCGAGATCGCCGTACAACTCGACAACGGCAAACTGATGGTGCACATCGGCGCGAACCAAAGTGAAGTTTGCCGCGCGTTACAGCAGTTTAGCGACGATCTCCGCCAGCATTTGACGGCGCAAAATTTTATGGAGGTGAACGTACAGGTCTCCTCCGAAGGGCAGTCGCAGCAGCAACAACAGTCGGGCCATCAGCAGGAAGAGGTGAGTGCCGCCTTACAGCTTGATGATGCGCCTTCATTTCAACAGAACGAATCCGTTTTGATCAAAGTGTAAAGGCAATATGAAGAAAATCGTGGTGGCGGGCGTGGTCAGCGCCGTTCTGGCATTGGTGGTGGGTGCCGGAGCAGGATGGGGAGTCTGGCATCATTATGCCGGAAAGGGAAAACCGACTGCCGTCACGCGGACGGAAGCGGTAGAAACCCTGGATGAAAGCAAAAGCGTGTTTGTGACGCTACCGGAAACCATTGTCACCTTACATGACCGCAACGGCGCGGATCATTATTTGTCGGCGGAATTAGTGATGGTGGTCGCCAGTGACAAAGAAGCGGAAAAAATAAAGCATCAGGAACCGCTGTATCAAAGTATTGCGGTTGAATGCCTGACGGAAATGAAATTTGAAGATTTGCGCGGCATGAAAATATCTGCCATCCGCAAACTGATTTCGGATGCGTTAAAGAAAGATCTTCAGCGTCGCAAAATGAGCGCACCGTATAAGGATTTGCTGGTGAAAAAAGTGGTCTTCCAGTAATCACCAGGCGGATATAAACATGCTACAGGACGTATTATTCGAGTCAGAAGAATTTGCTGCCGCGCCGGTATTAACCCCGCAGCAGGAGAGCCACTACTTGCAGGCCTATTTACCACTGGTGCGTAAAGTGGTGCGGCAACTTGCCCCGCAGTGTAATTGCATTATTGATCGTCAGGATATGGAACAAACGGCGTTAATGGGGCTGCTTAATGCCATTCGCCGCTACGGGCTGCCGGACGAAGGTTTTGCGGGCTATGCCGTGCACCGTATTCGCGGTGCGATCCTGGATGAGCTGCGCGCTCTCGACTGGCGACCGCGCCAGCTGCGACAGAAATATCATCAGATGAAAGACCTGATTCGCGAAACGCGTAAAAAACTGGGGCACGAGCCTGAGTGGTCAGAACTGGCCGTGGAAGGGATCTCGCATGAAGATTATCTCGAATATCAGCAACTGGAAGGGGCGGAAACGCTCGCCAGCCTGGACGAACTGCTGAACGGCGAAGGGCCAGGCATTCCGCTTGCTGGCCGGGAACTGGAAGATCAGTTTGTCACCCAGCAAATGTTGCAACACGCGCTTTCACAATTAAGCGAAAAAGAGCAACTGATCCTCTCCATGTATTACCAGCATGAGATGAATCTCAAAGAGATTGCGCTGGTATTAGGGCTAACCGAGGCCCGAATTTGTCAACTGAATAAACAGATCGCGCAGAAAATTCGTGATTTTGTCTATCCGAATTAAAGTGAAGAAATCATGCAAAAAATATTAGGTTTACTGGTGGTGCTCGGCTGCGTATTTGGCGGTTATTTTGAAGCGGGCGGGCAATTAGTGGCTATCTGGCAACCGGCGGAAATGATCATTATTTTGGGTGCGGGTTTCGGGGCGATGATTATTGGGAACCCGAAACATGTGCTGAAAGAGATTGCCCATCAAATTAAAGGCGTGATCAGTAAAAAACAGCTCGGGCCGGAGTTTCAGCGCCAGCTATTAATGTGCCTGTATGAGTTGCTTGAAATGGTACAAAACGGCGGTCTGCGGATGTTGGATCAGCATATTGAGCAGCCGGAAGAGAGTACCGTTTTCCAGAAATACCCGCTGGTGTTAACCCAGAAGCGGCTGGTGACTTTTATTGCCGATAACTTTCGCCTGATGGCGATGGGTAAAATCGACGCCCATGAACTGGAAGGCATTCTCGATCAGGAGCTGGACACCGCTGAAGAGTCGCTGTTAACGCCGTCACGCTCGCTGCAACGGACCGCCGAAGCGATGCCGGGATTTGGTATTTGCGCGGCGGTGCTGGGCATCATCATCACCATGCAGTCAATTGACGGTTCTATCGCCCTGATTGGCCTGAAAGTGGCGGCAGCGCTGGTGGGGACATTTTTAGGCGTGTTTATTTGCTACTGCCTGATGGACCCGCTCGCCAACGCCATGGAACAGCAGGCGCGGGCGGAACATTCGCTGCTGGAGTGTGTGCGTACCGTGCTGGTGGCCCAGGCGGGCGGCAAACCGACGCTGTTGGCGGTGGACGCCGGGCGTAAGTTGCTGCATCTGGCGTCCAAACCGACGTTCGCCAACCTCGACGCGTGGGTGAATGCGATGCTGGAGCAAGAATAAGCATGAGAAAGACGGGCAACCGCCGCGAGCGTGGGGCAAAAACCACCATCGTCCGGCGGCAGATCAAAAAGAATCATGCCGGGCACCACGGCGGGGCGTGGAAGGTGGCGTTCGCCGATTTTACTTTGGCAATGATGGCGCTGTTTATGACGCTGTGGATTGTCAACAGCGTCAGTAAATCCGAGCGTGAAAGCATTATCGCCGCGCTACACGGGCAGTCGATTTTTAACGGTGGCGGGCTGTCGCCGTTAAATAAAATCAGCCCGTCTCATCCGTCAAAACCTGCCACCGTGGCAGTGCCGGAAGAGACGGAGAAAAAAGCGCGCGACGTCAACGAGAAAACGGCGCTGCTGAAGAAGAAATCCGCCACCGAGCTTGGCGAGCTGGCGACCAGTATCAATACCATCGCCCGTGATGCGCATATGGAAGCGAATCTGGAGATGGAGATTGTTCCCCAGGGATTACGCGTGCTGATTAAAGACGACCAGAACCGCAATATGTTCGAACGCGGCAGCGCACAGATTATGCCGTTCTTTAAAACTTTGCTGGTGGAGCTTGCGCCAGTGTTCGACTCGCTCGATAACAAAATTATTATTACCGGGCATACCGATGCGATGGCCTACAAAAACAATATCTACAATAACTGGAACCTTTCGGGTGACCGCGCGCTTTCGGCTCGTCGGGCGCTGGAAGAGGCAGGAATGCCGGAAGATAAAGTGATGCAGGTGAGCGCAATGGCGGACCAGATGCTGCTGGACGCGAAAAATCCGCAAAGCGCGGGCAACCGGCGCATTGAGATTATGGTGCTGACTAAAAGCGCGTCCGATACGCTGTATCAATACTTTGGTCAGCATGGGGATAAAGTGGTGCAGCCGCTGGTGCAAAAGCTGGATAAGCAGCAGGTGCTTTCACAGCGAACGCGTTAAATGCTGAATCTTTACGCATTTCTCAAACTCTGAAATCACTGTATACTTTACCAGTGTTGAGAGGTGAGCAATGCGTAAAATCATTCATGTGGATATGGACTGCTTTTTCGCAGCGGTGGAGATGCGCGACAATCCCGCCCTGCGCGATATCCCTATTGCTATTGGCGGCAGCCGCGAACGTCGGGGGGTGATCAGCACCGCCAATTATCCCGCGCGTAAATTTGGCGTACGCAGCGCTATGCCGACCGGGATGGCGCTCAAATTATGTCCGCATCTCACCTTGCTTCCAGGGCGCTTTGACGCCTACAAAGAAGCCTCAAATCATATCCGCGAAATTTTCTCGCGCTATACCTCGCGCATTGAACCGTTATCACTGGATGAAGCCTATCTCGACGTCACCGATAGTGTGCATTGCCACGGTTCTGCGACCCTCATCGCCCAGGAAATCCGTCAGACGATCTTTAACGAGCTGCAACTGACGGCATCTGCGGGCGTTGCGCCGGTAAAGTTTCTCGCCAAAATTGCTTCCGACATGAATAAACCCAACGGTCAGTTTGTGATTACGCCGGCAGAAGTTCCGGCATTTCTGCAAACCTTACCGCTGGCAAAAATTCCCGGCGTCGGCAAAGTCTCGGCGGCAAAACTGGAAGCGATGGGGCTGCGGACCTGCGGTGATGTGCAAAAGTGTGATCTGGTGACTCTGCTCAAACGTTTTGGCAAATTTGGCCGCATTTTGTGGGAGCGTAGTCAGGGGATTGACGAGCGCGACGTTAACAGCGAGCGGTTGCGAAAATCCGTCGGCGTGGAACGCACGATGGCGGAAGATATTCATCACTGGTCTGAATGTGAAGCGATTATCGAGCTGCTGTATCCTGAACTTGAACGCCGTCTGGCAAAGGTAAAACCTGATTTACTGATTGCTCGCCAGGGGGTGAAATTAAAGTTCGACGATTTTCAGCAAACTACTCAGGAGCACGTCTGGCCGCGGCTGAATAAAGCTGATCTGATCGCCACCGCGCGTAAAACCTGGGATGAACGTCGCGGCGGGCGCGGTGTGCGACTGGTGGGGCTGCATGTGACGTTGCTTGACCCTCAAATGGAAAGACAACTGGTGCTGGGATTATGATGTATACTATTATGTATATTCTGATGTTCATTATTATGAGGGGATCACTGTATGCATCGAATTCTCGCTGAAAAATCGGTCAATATCACTGAGTTACGTAAAAACCCAGCTAAATACTTTATTGATCAACCGGTTGCGGTTCTTTCTAATAATCGCCCCGCAGGATATCTCTTAAGTGCCAGCGCATTTGAAGCGTTAATGGACATGCTTGCTGAACAAGAGGAGAAAAAACTGGTTAAGGCGCGCTTCCGTCCGAGTGCCGCAAGATTAGAGGAAATTACACGCCGCGCTGAACAATATCTTAATGATATGACGGATGATGATTTCAATGACTTTAAGGAATAAGGATGCGGGTATTCAAAACAAAACTTATTCGCCTGCAACTTACAGCAGAGGAACTTGATGCGTTAACAGCGGATTTTATTTCCTATAAGCGTGACGGTGTTTTGCCAGATATATTTGGTCGCGATGCACTCTACGACGACTCGTTTACCTGGCCATTAATCAAATTTGAGCGAGTTGCTCATATTCATCTGGCAAATGTGAATAATCCATTTCCGCCACAGTTGCGCCAATTCAGCAGAACGAATGACGAAGCGCATTTGGTATATTGTCAGGGTGCGTTTGATGAGCAAGCATGGTTGCTCATTGCCATTCTGAAACCTGAACCTCATAAACTGGCTCGAGATAACAACCAAATGCATAAAATTGGGAAAATGGCAGAAGCGTTTCGCATGCGTTTTTGAATTTATATTATGAATAACATACAAATAAGAAACTATCAGCCTGGCGATTTTCAGCAACTATGCGCTATTTTCCTTAGAGCGGTTACGATGACCGCCAGTCAGCATTATTCACCACAACAAATTGCCGCCTGGGCGCAGATTGACGAATCTCGCTGGAAGGAGAAACTCGCGAAATCACAAGTGCGGGTTGCAGTTATTAATGCACAACCGGTTGGTTTTATTACCCGCATTGAACATTATATCGATATGTTATTTGTTGAACCTGAATACACCCGACGCGGGGTTGCCAGCGCTTTGTTAAAACCATTGATTAAGTCTGAATCCGAACTTACGGTGGACGCCAGCATAACCGCAAAGCCCTTTTTTGAACGTTATGGTTTTCAGACAGTTAAGCAGCAGTGCGTTGAATGCCGGGGAGAGTGGTTTACTAATTTTTATATGCGATATAAACCGCAACATTAAATCCAGCTTGCAATGAAAATAACGCCCGCCTAGTATGTGTGCGTTTTCTTATTCCACAAACTGCAAGGAGGTAAATCATGACAAATCCTTTATCAATGACTCTTTGCAGACCTTTCCAGGATTAATTCTTTTTTTCTTGCCCTGGATTCGTCTGCCATTTCCTGATTTTTATTCATAAATGGAATGGTACATGGGCAAATATATTCGTCCCTTATCCGATGCGGTATTTACCATCGCATCTGATGACCTGTGGATCGAGAGTTTAGCGATCCAACAATTACACACCACGGCAAATTTACCCAACATGCAACGCGTAGTAGGGATGCCAGATTTACATCCCGGACGCGGCTATCCGATTGGCGCAGCGTTCTTCTCCGTAGGCCGTTTTTACCCGGCACTGGTCGGCAATGATATCGGCTGCGGTATGGCGCTATGGCAAACAGATATTTTCGCGCGCAAATACAACGCCGATAAGTTTGAAAAGCGATTATCTGCGCTGGATGACGTTGCTGAAGAAAGCTGGCTGGAGGAAAACCTGCCGTCAGCGTTAGCACAGCATCCGTGGCGCAGCTCGCTGGGTTCCATCGGTGGCGGAAACCACTTCGCAGAACTGCAACAAGTTGATCAAATTATCGACGCTGAACTGTTTGCACTGACAGGTCTGGATGCGCAGCATCTGCAACTGCTGGTTCATAGCGGCTCGAGGGGGCTGGGGCAGTCTATTTTACAGCGGCATATTGCCTCGTTTTCGCATCATGGTTTGCCTGAAGGCAGTGACGACGCGCTACGGTATATTGCGGAACATGACGATGCGCTGGCGTTTGCGCGTATTAATCGCCAGATGATCGCTTTGCGCATAATGCAACAGGTTAAGGCCACCGGAAGTCCTGTTCTGGATGTGGCGCATAACTTTGTTAGCGCCTGTCAAATCGGCGATCAACAGGGCTGGTTGCATCGTAAAGGTGCCACGCCGGATGACAACGGTCTGGTGATTATTCCCGGTTCACGCGGTGATTACTCCTGGCTGGTTAAACCTGTTGCGAACGAAAAAACACTCCACTCGCTGGCGCATGGGGCAGGGCGTAAATGGGGGCGCACCGAGTGTAAAGGGCGTCTGGCAGCGAAATACACGGCGACGCAACTCTCGCGTACTGAACTTGGCAGTCGGGTAATTTGTCGCGATAAACAACTCATCTTTGAAGAAGCGCCACAAGCCTATAAATCGGCTGAAAGCGTGGTGCAATGTCTGGTGCAGGCCGGTTTAATTATTCCTGTCGCGCGGCTGCGTCCGGTGCTAACGCTCAAAAACAATGGAGGGAAAAAAGGATGATCTTGCTACAACTCTCCTCAGCTCAGGGGCCGGAAGAATGTTGCCTGGCAGTGAAAAAGGCGCTGGACAGGTTGATTAAAGAAGCTACCCGACAAGACGTCGCGGTAACGGTGCTGGAAACAGAAACGGGTCGCTACTCTGACACACTGCGTTCGGCGCTGATTTCTCTGGATGGCGATAACGCATGGGCTCTAAGCGAAAGCTGGTGCGGCACTATTCAGTGGATTTGTCCGAGTCCGTATCGGCCTCATCATGGGCGCAAAAACTGGTTTCTGGGCATTGGGCGTTTTACCGCTGATGAGCAGGAACAATCCGACGCGATCCGTTATGAGACGCTGCGTTCGTCGGGGCCGGGCGGTCAACATGTCAATAAAACCGACTCGGCGGTACGCGCCACGCATCTGGCATCCGGTATTAGCGTGAAGGTTCAGTCAGAGCGCAGTCAGCATGCTAACAAACGGCTGGCGCGATTACTGATTGCCTGGAAGCTGGAACAACAGCAACAGGAAAATAGCGCGGCGCTGAAATCGCAGCGGCGAATGTTCCATCA
>DXKH01000098.1 GCA_019415335.1 Citrobacter sp.
TCCGGCAGGTAAAAATGTTAAACGATGCGGCAGGCGTCGGCTTCCCAGCGGTAACCGACGCCGTAAACGGCGCGGATAAATGACTGTTCGGCGTCGAGAGATTCCAGCTTGCGGCGCAGGTTTTTAATGTGGCTGTCGATGGTGCGGTCGGTTACTACGCGGTAGTCGTCATAAAGATGGTTCAGCAACTGCTCGCGGGAGAACACTTTTCCTGGTTCATGAGAGAGCGTTTTCAGCAGACGAAATTCTGCAGGCGTCAGGTCAAGCATTTTACCGCGCCAGGAAGCCTGAAAACGACCTTCGTCGATAATCAACGGGCTTTCAGCATCCTGTTGCTGCAACTCACGCTGCGGTTTGCAACGGCGCAAAATGGTTTTGACGCGCGCTACCACTTCCCGTGGGCTGTACGGTTTGCAGATGTAGTCATCTGCGCCAATCTCCAGCCCGAGCAGGCGGTCGATCTCTTCGATTTTTGCTGTCACCATCACGATCGGAATGTCAGAAAAACGACGAATCTCCCGACACAACGTCAGGCCATCGGTGCCAGGGAGCATCAGATCCAACAGGATCAGATCCGGTGGTGTCTGGCGCACATATGGCAGTACCTGATCGCCGTGGCTGATAAGCGTCGGCGCATAGCTCGCAGCACGCAGATAATCAATGAGTAACTGCCCCAGCTTCGGTTCATCTTCCACGATCAAAATACGTGGCGTGTTTTCGTCGATTGGTAACTCGGTCATACTTCTCTCTGTAAATCCCGTTCCAGCGGTAACTCTACTGTAATGCTAAGCCCGCCAAAAGGCGAATGGGCGGCAATAATGTGGCCGTTATGTGCTTCAACAATGTTCAGGCAAATCGCCAGCCCCAGCCCGGAACCACCGCTGGCGCGGTTGCGGGAACCTTCGGTGCGATAAAAACGTTCAAACAATTTTTGTAGCTGATCGTCACTGACGCCCGGCGCGCTGTCGGCAAAGGTCAGGCGCACCGTTTTGTCGTGCTGCTCGGCAGAGATTTTCAGGCTACCGCCGCTGTCAGTGTAGCGCAGGCTGTTTTCCAGTAAGTTATTGAATAACTGCATTAAACGGTCGCGATCGCCAAATACGGTAATACTGTCTGGCAGGGAAAATTGCAGTTTCAGGCCACGGCTGGCGAATCGTTCGCGAAATGCGCCGCCCGCCACTTCCAGCAGTGGGATCAAATCTACCGGTGCTTTTTGATAGGCGAGAGCGCCTTCATCAGACATCGACAACTGATGGAGATCGTCAACCAGTTTGGTCAGTGTACCGACTTCCGCCTGTAAAGACGCCACCGTCTCCGGCGTGAATTTACGCACGCCATCCTGAATAGCTTCCAGTTCGCCGCGCAGTACCGCTAAAGGCGTGCGCAGCTCGTGGGAGATATCGGCCATAAAATCGCGGCGCATCTGTTGGTTTTTCTCCAGGGTGCTGGCGAGCTGGTTGAAGTCTTGCGCCAGTTTGCCCAATTCATCTTCACTGGTGGGCGTCACGCGAGTAGTGAAATCGCCCGCTGCCAGTTTGTGTGTACCGTCCACCAGTCGTTTGACCGGAGCCAGCAAACCGCGCGCCAGTGGGAATGTCGCCAGCGCCGCTAACAAGGTAGATAAAGCGACAATCAGCCAACTGGTTTGCCTCTGTTGTCTGTCAAAATTGATATCGGTATTGCGGGTCAGTCGTTCAACAGGGGAGGCGATCACCGCACCCACTTCCGCCCCATTGACCATAATGGGCCGCCGTGTGCCGTCTGGTGGAATCGGTGCTCGCGGGCCAACCAGCACTTTGTTGTTTTGATCAACCACCCAGAATTGCGTGCGCCAGCCGTGTGGCGGCATACCGGGGCCGGGCTTATCTTCGTTGTTATCATGCTCCAGCGAACGTAGGATCTGAAATACAAAGCGATCGTTATTACGCAGGAAGCGCCAGTTCCCGTGCTGGGCGTACTGCTCACCAAGCGCATCGCCGAGCATTTGCAGCCGTTGTTCATTACCATGCTTGATGTAATCAATAAAGCCACGCTCAAAACTGATACGCACCGCCCAGTGCATACTGATCAGCAAGACAATGCAGGTGGCGAAAATCGCCAGAAACAGTTTGCCGGTAATACCGGGTCGCCAGAACTTCATTGCGCGCTCCTTTTTCGCCGCGAAATAGCGACATTTTGATGCGTATCGTTCGGCACTCTGGCAAAGATGAACGCCGGAAGGGCGATGATAAACGCCATGCTAAGCCAGGTGTACATAAAGACGGTTTGTGTGGTGCCGCTGTCGACGCTGACATGCTGTGAACCAAAAAGTCCCAGCAACAGCCCGGCGATAGTGACGCCGATACTCATCGACAATTGCATAATCATCGATAGCAGGCTGTTGCCGCTGCTCGCCAGATTGTCCGGGAGATCTTTCAGCGTCAGGGTGTTCATGGAGGAGAAACGTGTCGAGTTGACCATTCCTTGTAAAAACAGGACGAACGGCAAAACGTAGTACCAGCCCAGCAGAGCGGTAGTCATAAACAACAGGGTGACCAGCGACAGGCCCAGCGTGGTCGCCACCAGTACCCGACGGTAGCCAAAGCGATTCACCACCTGCACTACAATTCGCTTCATTCCCATGCTGCCGAGCACCATCGGGATCATCATCAGTCCGGCATGGAACGGCGAGAAACCGAGGCCAATCTGTAAGAAAACCGGTGTCATAAAGGGCAACATGCCACTGCCGATACGTCCGGCAAAGCTCCCCGCCAGGCCCAGCGAAAAGGTACGGGTGCGGAACAGTTTCAGGCTGAACAGGGCGCGGTTGTTATTTCTGGCGTGCAGCAGATAAAGCACCAGTGCCACCACGCCAATCGCTGCCAGTCCGGCAATCGCCAGCGGTGAAAGTCCCGTGCCTTTACTGCCATCCAGCGCCAGCGTTAATACCGCCATGCCGACCGCCAGCAACAAAAAACCGGAGAGATCGAAACGCCGCGTCTGCATGGTGTAGTTTGGCATTAACATCAGCGTGGCAATCGCACCGATAATCCCTACCGGTATGTTGATCAAAAAGATCCAGTGCCAGGACGCGTATTCCACCAGCAGGCCGCCGAGCGCCGGACCCAATAGTGGGCCGACCTGACCGGGCAGCGTAACAAAGGTCATCGCCGCCATATATTGCTCACGCGGAACAATTTTCATCACTGTTAACCTGCCGACCGGCACCATCATCGCGCCGCCAACGCCCTGTAACGCGCGAGCAAGCAACAGTTCGTTTAACGTGGCGGAAAGTGCGCAAAACAGCGAACCGAGGGTAAACAGCACGATGGCGGTAAAGAAGATATTGCGTACGCCGACTTTGTCCGCCAGCCAGCCGCTGGCGGGCAGCATCACCGCCACGGTCAGTACATAAGAGACAATGACCATGTGCATATTCAGCGGGCTTTCCCCGAGGCTTTGCGCCATTGAGGGAAGCGCGGTGTTAACGATG
>DXKH01000099.1 GCA_019415335.1 Citrobacter sp.
GCCTATATCTGCTTACTCCTGCCCGGTGTAGGCCCGATAAGCTTGCGCCATCGGGCATGTCGCCGTCTGTACCCGCAGGAGGGCTTATCGTTAGTTGCTGGCGGTTTTCACCGGCTGTTCTGATTTCTTGTCATTACCGGCAATGAACGGGCTCCATGGCTGGGCGCGAACCGGTTCTTCGGTCTGCCAGACGACGTTGAACTGACCGTTGCCCTCAATTTCGCCAATCATCACCGGTTTGTGCAGGTGATGGTTGGTGGCATCCATTGTCAGGGTAAAGCCCGACGGCGCCTTGAAGGACTGTCCGGCCATTGCCGCCCGGACTTTATCCACATCCGTCGTCCCAGCTTTTTCGACGGCCTGCGCCCACATATGCAGGCCCACGTAGGTGGCCTCCATCGGATCGTTGGTCACTACGGTATCGGCATTCGGCAGCTTATGGGCTTTGGCGTACGCACGATAATCGGCAACAAATTTCTGGTTGGTGGCGTTATCGACCGATTCGAAGTAGTTCCAGGCGGCAAGGTTGCCAACCAGCGGTTTGGTATCAATGCCGCGCAGTTCTTCTTCGCCAACCGAGAACGCGACCACCGGTACATCAGTGGCTTTCAGCCCCTGGTTTGCCAGTTCTTTATAAAACGGGACGTTGGAATCGCCGTTAATGGTTGAAACTACGGCTGTTTTGCCACCTGCGGAGAATTTTTTGATATTGGCGACAATGGTCTGGTAATCACTGTGTCCAAACGGGGTGTAGACCTCTTCGATGTCTTTATCGGCAATCCCTTTTGAATGCAGGAAAGCACGCAGGATCTTGTTGGTGGTGCGCGGATAAACATAGTCGGTGCCCAGCAGGAAGAAGCGTTTGGCGCTTCCGCCATCCTCACTCAGCAGGTACTCCACCGCCGGGATCGCCTGCTGGTTAGGTGCCGCGCCGGTGTAGAAGACGTTCGGCGACATCTCTTCCCCTTCGTACTGGACGGGGTAGAACAGCAGACCGTTCAGCTCTTCAAAAACCGGCAATACTGACTTACGCGACACGGAGGTCCAGCAGCCAAACACCACCGCCACCTTATCCTGGCTCAGCAGTTGTCGGGCTTTCTCGGCGAACAGCGGCCAGTTTGAGGCCGGATCAACCACCACCGGTTCCAGCTTTTTGCCTAATACGCCCCCTTTGGCGTTGATCTCGTCAATCGTCATCAGGGCCACATCTTTTAGCGGCGTTTCGGAGATCGCCATCGTGCCGGACAGTGAATGCATGATGCCCACTTTAATCGTATCGGCGGCCTGCGCGCTAAAACTGAGCCCCATCGCGGCAACCGTGGCTGAGAGAGCAAACGCTTTGAGTAAGGTACGACGCTGCATAATTTCACTCCTGAAAATAAAAATGCTGTGAGTTCTGGTGCTACCGACAAACAACACGGCGCAAAAAAGAGTTCAGGAGGAATAAGGCAAAAAGAATGCCAGAACGAAGAGGGAGAGGAAAAAACGTTGGCGTGCGCAGCCGACAAGGCTTCACGCGGGGGATGCTCCACAATGACACCGCGTTGCATTATTTATGTGCAACGCGGTGTGCATTATTGAGGCAACTTACCAGACCTGTTGGGCTATTTCGGTGATAAGTTTGATTTTGTTCCACTGCTGGGCTTTCGTGAGCGTGTTCCCCTCTTCCGTTGAGGCAAAGCCGCACTGCGGGCTGAGGCAAATTTGCGCGTTGTCGACATATTGCGCCGCTTCCTGCAGGCGTGCTTTCACGCCATCCGGGTTTTCCAGTTCGCCATTTTTAGTGGTCACCAGTCCGAGCACCACCTGCTGATGACCTGGGCGGATAAAACGCAGTGGGGCAAAATCGCCAGAGCGATCGTTGTCGTACTCCAGGAAGAAAGCATCGACATTGACGCTACCGAACAGGATCTCCGCAACCGGTTCATAGCCGCCTTCGGAGATCCAGGTTGAGCGGAAGTTGCCGCGGCAGACGTGCAAACCAACCGTCAGATCGGCAGGCTTATCCGCCAGCGCACGGTTGATCACATCGGCATAAATCCGCGCCAGCACGTCAGGGTCATCACCCCGTTCGCGAATTTGCTGGCGCTGAACATCGGAACAGAGATACGCCCACACCGTGTCATCCAGTTGCAGATAGCGACAGCCTGCGGCGTAGAAGGCGTGAATCGCATCGCGCCAGGTGGTCGCCAGATCGTCAAAATAGTCCTTCAGGTCCGGGTAGACCGTCGCATCGATATCTTTACGTCCGCCGCGAAAGTGCAACACGCTGGGGCTGGGAATCGTCATCTTCGGCTGGGCGTTACCGCTGATGCGTTTCAGATAGCGGAAATCTTCCAGCATCGGATGATCGCCGAACGCCAGTTTGCCGGTAACCCGTACGCCATGCGCTTTAGTCTGTACACCGTTGAACTGAATCCCCTGCTGTGAGTCATAGCGCTCGACCCCTTGCAGACCGTCGAAGAAATCAAAATGCCACCAGGCGCGGCGAAACTCGCCGTCCGTCACCACATGCAAACCGCAGGCGCACTGCTGTTCGACCACCCGACGAATGGCTTCGTCTTCAATGGCGCGCAGCTGCGGTGCGCTTAACTCGCCACGTGAAAACTGCTGACGGGCAACTTTGATGTCGTCGGGCCGTAAAAAGCTGCCAACGACTTCTGCGCGAAATGGGGCCTGTTGTCTTTGCATGTGATCTCCTTCGTCGTCAGGCAAAGGTTGCCCAACGTGATAGTTTCTTATTTGAATATTTAGACTTCTGGATGTCCATGCGTCCAAATTGACATACCATGTTCAGGCTGACAAACGAGATAAATTCATGGGTGATGAAAAAAATTCATCTTAAGTCTAAGGAAGCGGCAAATGCGAAACCTTCATCTTTCCATCCCGTAATGCCGCCAATCATTACCTTCACTGGTATGCCCAGCCTGGCGAGTTTCAGTGCCGCGCGGTCGGCACCATTACAGTGCGGCCCGGCGCAATAAACCACAAACAGCGTATCCGCAGGCCATTGCGCCATCCGTTCAGCCGTCATCAGGGCATGCGGCAGATGAATCGCCCCCGGAAGATGACGACGTGCAAAAGTCTCCGGCGTCCCCACCACGTGGAGCAAGACGAAATCCGGCTCCCCGTTACGGAGGCTTTCATAAACATCGGCGCAATCAGTTTCCAGACTCAGACGCGACAAGAAATGGTTGACCGCGACGGTGGATGCGGCGGCGGGAAACTCAGTGACATGACTCATTGTACTTTCTCCTCAGGGACGATTGTGTTTACAATAATTTAACCATCTCTGAGCTGACGTACCGCCTTCGACCATGCCAAAAAACACCAGGATTATGCCAAAATCGCCACGCCCGCTTGTGGTCGTGCTCGCCTATGACGGCCTGTGCACCTTTGAGTTTGGCGTCGCGGTCGAAATCTTTGGTCTGCCGCGCCCGGAACTGGGCGCAGACTGGTATCGTTTTGCCGTCGCGTCAGTCGATGCCGGTCCACTCCGCGCGACTGGCGGCGTGCGGATGATGGTGGATGGGGGACTGGAACTGTTGGCTGAGGCCGATATCGTTGTGATTCCCGGCTGGCGAGGCAGCGACGCGCCGGTACCCGAAGCGTTGTGTTCCGCGCTGTGTGCTGCATGGGCGCGAGGTTGCCGTCTGTTGTCGATCTGTTCCGGCGTGTTTGTACTGGCAGCGACGGGGTTGCTGGACGGGCGCAAGGCCACCACTCACTGGCGCTACACGGAGAAGCTCCAACAGCGCTATCCGGCTATCGAAGTGCTTGATGACGTTCTCTACCATGACGCCGGGCTGTTGCTGACCTCGGCAGGCAGCGCAGCGGGGATCGATCTGTGTCTTTATCTGATCCGTGAAGACTACGGTCTTGAGGTTGCCAACAGCGTTGCCCGACGGCTGGTGGTACAGCCCCATCGCGACGGCGCGCAGCCACAGCAACTTCTGCGCCCTGTTGCCCGGCAGCGTGAAAGCCAGACGCTGGGACAGCTGTTTGATTTTCTGCACCAGAATCTGACGATGAATCACGATACCGCCTCGCTGGCCAAACGCGCCGGGATGAGCTCACGGACGTTTTTGCGCCGTTTTACCGACTGTACCGGCACCACGCCTGCACGCTGGATCCTCAACGAGCGTTTATTACGGGCGCGTGATTACCTGGAAAACTCACCGCTCAGCGTTGAATTGATCGCGGAACAAACCGGCTTTGGCAGCGCCGCGTTATTTCGCCACCACTTTCGACACACCTATTGTCTGTCCCCTTCACAATATCGAAAGAAATTTACTTTTTTCCCTAAATAATCACCTAATTCAGCTTTTGTTTAGGTTAAAGCTGCTATTATCTCTTTCACCAACCGAAATTAAGGTAAGCGAGGAAACACACTACCAATTAAATGGAGGCAACGATGCTGGGTAATATGAACGTTTTTATGGCCGTTCTGGGAATTATTTTATTTTCTGGATTTCTGGCCGCGTATTTCAGCCACAAATGGGATGACTAATGAACGGAGAAAGTCCTGAACCGATAAGGCCCCTTGTCGCATCACTGCACAAGGGGCCATTTTTTTATGTCTGACGGGCAAAAAAAACCGCCGGATAACCGACGGTGAATGCTTGCATGGATAGATTTGTGTTTTACTTTTTCCACCGTCCCGCCAGTCCCGGCAGCGACAATGGATCACTCACACCCTACCATGCCAATTCTCAATGAACGTTAAACGACAATGACTAAGATTCCGGCGTTTCTCGTTTCCACTCTTTTTTACTCTGGCAACATGCAGTACGGGATGACCACGGTTCAGCGGAACGCGTATTTTGTAAATCCTGAGATTCAGGACGGGAATTCCAGCGTTTTCTCTGTAATTTCTTGCGCATGAACACCTGCATATTACCTCCGATTTTTACTGTTTTAGTCCATTAATCAACTTGTTGATGGCAATTTAGCATATCGAGTGCAGGTTAATGTCAATAAAACGTCTGTTTTGTAAAGACGATAACGCACGACAATTTATTTAATAATGAAAAGTCAACAGGACATTTAATTTACTGGCGGGCTAACTGACTGAGAATGGTATGCCCAAGATAATTACTCCAGTTAAAACTATTTTGCAGAACCACCACCGCATTCTGGTTCTGCTTATCAAAGCCAATATAACTGGAATAACCGCCAATATACCCGACCTGATAAGTGACCTGACGGTCGGCTAACGTATCGGTTACCCACGCAATATTCGTGGCTTCTTTCTGACGATAAAACTGGGTGCGGGAGACGTCCGCAAATACGCGGGCAAGCACGGCGTTGTCTTGCGACGCAAAATGCGCTCGCGCGTAGCCTGCCAGATCGCGTGCACTACTGTATAAACTCGCCGCCCCGACCATGTTGTGGTTAAACGTCCAGTCTGGCGTCAGTTCACCGCGTCGAATGAGCTTCGGTTGATCGCCCGAATGGCCTAATGCGCGATACGGATAGGCGTTGAGCGTTGTCGGTACAAAACTGCTGTTGCTCATCTGTAATGGCTGGAAAATCAGACGGTTTGCCAGCGACGGGATCGACTCGCCGGTACGACGCTGTACAATGTAGCCCAGTAGCGCATAGCCGATATTGGAATAGCGCGGCACGCGCGCCTCAGGTGCGGTGAAGTCGGCCAGAGATGACAGCACCGTATCATTATCGAGTTGGGTATAGAAATTTTCACCCGTACTGAAATAGCGCAGGAGATTTTCCAGGGTCAGCAAATCCATCGGCTGTCTGGACAGCCCGGAGGTATGCGTCGCCAGTTGCAGCAGGGTAATCTTTCTGGCGTCATCACTCAGCGGCGTATTCACCGGCAGAAGCTGTGCCAGCGTGTCGTCCCAGCGAAGCACGCCCTGATTCACCAGGAGGGTGGTGACTTCCGCAGTCACCCCTTTACTCAGCGACCCCAGCGCAAACAGGGTATCCGGAGTGATTGGATAACGATGCCGGCTGTCGGTCACGCCGTAACTGTGGAACTCCACCGGTCCGTTGTGTTGAATGACTGCAACCACCATCCCGCTCACCTGCTTTTCCTGCATATACTGGCGGATCATCGGATCGATGCCGCGCGCATAGTATCCCACCACCGCCTGCGCACGCTGTTCGGCAGGCATATTCATCTGCGATAACGTGCTGTTGCCACAACCGGCCAGCAGAAGGACAGAGAAAAGAAAGAGTGGTGTGGATCCTTTCATGGGCAGAAAGTCGCCAGGGGGATAACAGCGCAGAAAGGCAGGAAAACAGACATGAGCAACCGCGGACTCCGGAAAAAAGAGCCCGCATTGTACATCAAGTTGTCAGTGTTGGGTTGTCGATCGTGTTATCCCGCTAAACCGCGGTGTTTGAGCATGTGGTCGATTTGTGGTTCATTTCCCCGCC
Source organism: Citrobacter sp. (assembly GCA_019415335.1). The sequence goes on from DXKH01000099.1 coordinate 6,403, forward strand.
AGGCCGGGTAAAGACGTTCTAAATCTTCACTGTTGCCCCGCGACAAAATCGCCTCACGGAAACGCTGGCCGTTCTCGCGCGTCAGCCCGCCCTGCTCCACAAACCACTGAAAGCCGTCATCCGCCAGCATCTGCGTCCAGAGGTAGGCGTAGTAACCTGCCGCGTAGCCGCCGCCAAAAATATGGGCAAAATAGCTGCTGCGATAGCGCGGCGGTACCGCCGGAAGATCGAGTTGCTCCGCTGCCAGCCGTTGTTTTTCAAACGACTCCACATCCTGACTGGCCTCATCGACAGACAAACTGTGCCAGCCCATATCCAACAGCGCGGCGCTGAGCAGTTCGCTCATGTCATAGCCTTTATTGAACAGACTCGCCTTATGCATTTTCTCCTGTAGCGCCTCTGGCATTTTCTCGCCGGTGGCATAGTGACGGGCATAGCGGTCAAATACCACTGGGTGGCTCGCCCAGTGTTCGTTGATTTGCGACGGAAACTCGACGAAATCCCGCGGCGTATTGGTTCCCGATAGCGACGCATAGCGCTGTGACGCAAACAGTCCGTGCAGAGTATGGCCGAACTCATGGAACAACGTGATGACGTCATCCCAGAGCAACAGCGCGGGCTGTCCCGCAGTGGGCTTCTGATAATTACAGACGTTGTAAATCACCGGTTGGGTTTCGTTAAGCGTCGACTGTTCGACAAAATTGCCCATCCATGCGCCGCCGCTTTTCGAATCCCGGGCAAAGAAATCGCCGTAAAAAAGCGCCAGCCCGACGCCGTTATGATCGAAAATTTCCCAGACGCGCACATCCGGATGGTAGACAGGAATATCAAAGCGCTCGATAAATTTGATGCCAAACAGTTGGTTGGCGGTCCAGAACACCCCTTCATGCAGAACGGTATCCAGTTCGAAATACGGTTTGAGTTGCGATTCATCTAACGCATATTTCGCACGCCGCACCTGCTCGGCATAAAAGGACCAGTCCCAGGCCTGCGCGGTAAACCCACCCTGTTCATCATCGATGACCTGTTGAATATCGGCCAGTTCATTCAATGCGCGCTGACGCGCTGCGGGAACAATCGCACGCATAAAAGCCAGCGCGGCCTCCGGCGTTTTTGCCATTTGATCGGCGATTTTCCACGACGCGTAATCGGCAAACCCCAGCAGTTGCGCCTGATGCGCGCGAAGGGAGACCAGCCGCTGAATCAGCGCTCGCGTGTCATTGTCATCGCCTTTTTCAGCACGACGCCACCCGGCGTTAAACAAATTCTCCCGCGTCTGGCGATCGCGCAGCGCACTCAACGCCGGCTGTTGGGTGGTATTCAGCAGTGGTATCAGCCATCCCCCGGTTAGCCCTTTTTCGCTGGCGGCCTCACGCGCACTGGCAATCTCTTCTGCACTGAGTCCCTCCAGTTGATGGGCATAATCTACCACCAGACCACCGGATTTATTCGCCGCCAGCAGGCGCTGGTTAAACTGGCTGGTCAGCGTCGCGGCTTCAGTATTAAGTGCCCGGAGTTGCGCTTTGTCGGCATCGCTCAGTTGGGCACCGGCGAGAACAAAACGCTGGTGTATCACCTCAATCAAACGCACAGACTCGCTGTCGAGGCCCAGTGCATCACGCTGCTGCCAGACGTGATCGACGCGGGAGAACAAGGCACTGTTCAGCCAGATATCATTCGCCAGTTCTGCGAGCTCGGCAGAAAATGCCTCATCAAGGCGTTGAAGTTCGTCATTGGTATGAGCCGCCGTCATGGCGAAAAAGACGCTGGTAACGCGGGTTAACAGTTCACCGCTTTTTTCCAGCGCGAGCACCGTATTGGTAAAATCCGCGGCATCGTGGTTGGCAATAATGGCGGCGATGTCCGCACGCTTTTGCTTCATCCCTTCATCAAATGCGGGACGATAATGATCGATCTCAATCAGATCAAAACGGGGAGCCTGATACGGTAACAGGCTGTGACTAAAGAACGGATTCGTTAACGACATCTTTCACTCCTGAAAACGATTTGTTCACTAGAGTAGGCTTCAGGGTGAAAGACCGCAATCCTGTAAAACCAGGATTACCCGCGAGGGCGGATCGCGTGCTATGGTAGTTAAACGTAAAAAGCGTTGAGGAACAGTGAGATGATCGTTTTAGTAACCGGAGCAACCGCAGGTTTTGGTGAATGCATTACACGTCGTTTTGTTGAGAACGGGCATAAAGTCATTGCCACTGGCCGTCGCCAGGAACGCCTGCAAGAGTTAAAAGAGTCGCTGGGTGATAACGTGCTGACCGCACAACTGGATGTGCGTAATCGCGCAGCCATCGAAGAGATGCTGGCATCACTGCCTGCCGAGTGGCGTGACATCGACCTGCTGGTCAACAACGCCGGGCTGGCGCTGGGTCTGGAACCTGCGCATAAAGCCAGCGTGGAAGACTGGGAAACCATGATCGATACCAACAACAAAGGGCTGATTTACATGACCCGCGCCGTCCTGCCAGGCATGGTTGAGCGTAACCGCGGTCATATCATCAATATCGGCTCTACCGCAGGCAGTTGGCCTTATGCCGGCGGCAACGTCTATGGTGCAACCAAAGCGTTTGTTCGTCAGTTCAGTCTGAACCTGCGCACCGACCTACACGGCACAGCGGTTCGCGTCACAGATATCGAACCGGGTCTGGTGGGCGGTACGGAGTTTTCCAACGTGCGCTTTAAAGGTGACGACAACAAAGCGGGCAAAACCTATGAGAACACCACGGCGCTGACGCCGGAAGATGTGACCGAAACAGTCTGGTGGGTCGCCACCCTGCCTGCCCATGTAAACATCAATACGGTAGAAATGATGCCTGTGACGCAATCTTTTGCCGGACTGAGCGTTCATCGCGGTTAATTTTGCCTCCCGGCCTGCGGGCCGGGTATAGCTCGCGACAAAAAAGTGGTAGAATTTGTGGGTTAACTTTCTAAAAAGTAAGAGCGAATGACCGTCGAAACGCAACTCAACCCTACACAACCGGTAAATCAGCAGATTTATCGCATTCTTCGCCGTGACATCGTGCACTGCCTCATTGCGCCAGGTACGCCGCTGTCCGAAAAAGAGGTGTCTGTTCGCTTCGATGTCTCTCGCCAACCGGTGCGCGAAGCGTTTATTAAGCTCGCGGAAAACGGGTTGATCCAGATCCGTCCCCAGCGCGGCAGCTACGTCAACAAGATCTCCCTCTCGCAGGTGCGAAACGGCTGTTTTGTCCGTCAGGCTATCGAATGCGCGGTGGCGCGTCGGGCCGCCGCGCAAATCACCGACAGTCAGTGCTATCAGCTTGAGCAGAATCTTAATCAGCAGCGGATTGCGATTGAACGCAAACAGCTGAACGATTTCTTCGAACTGGATGACAATTTTCACCAGAAGCTGGCCACCATTGCGGATTGTCAACTGGCGTGGGACACCATCGAAAACATCAAAGCGACCATTGACCGCGTGCGCTACATGAGCCTCGATCACGTCTCTCCGCCGGAAATGTTGCTCCGTCAGCACCTCGATATTTTTGCTGCCCTGGAAAAACGCGACGCCGATGCCGTCGAGAAAGCGATGACTCAGCATCTGCAAGAGATCGGCGAGTCGGTCCTGCTAATCCGCCAGGAAAATAGCGACTGGTTCAGCGAAGAGTAATTCCCCTGCCTCATCTCCCGTGAGATGAGGTCTCTCCGTTTTCTCCCCTGCATGTCCTCATCAAAAAAGATGTGAGATTGATCAAAAACAAAAAAAATCCTGACTGATAAGCGTATTTATATAGCGCCCGTTACGTGGGACCTGAGCCCACGGGCTTTGACGGTAAGTTAGAAAGGAGAAAATACCATGATGACATACGATCGTAACCGTAACGCAATCACCACAGGCAGCCGCGTGATGATCAGTGGCACCGGCCATACCGGTCGCATCAAAGCGATTGATACCGAAGGTCTGGATGCGGCGCAAATTCGTCGTGAAAAAACAGTCGAAGTGGAAGGCTGTGAAGGCAAATTTGCCCCGGTAGAACTGATTCGTCTCGGCATGAACTAATGGTGTGAGTGCCGGATAATGCCTTGATTATCCGGCAGTCCTGAGGCAGTTACTTCACTTTTGACGCATATTTTGCCACGGTGGCTTTCGCCCCTTCCGCCAGCAACGTCTGATACGCTTCTTTCACGGCCTGCGTGAACAACGCGACCTGCGGCAATTCGTTTCCAAAGATTGCCTCGATACCCAGCAGCGCTTCCACGCGGTTTTCACCTTCCGCACTGTTTTGTACCACCTGTTGGATCACCGGCAACAGCGGATCGTTGATTTCAATGGCATTTCCCTGCTCGTCCACGCCGCCGACATAACGCATCCAGCCCGCCACGCCCAGCGCCAGCAAATCAAAACGACTGTTATGCGCCAGATGCCAGCGTACAGAATCGAGCATCCGCTGAGGCAACTTCTGACTCCCGTCCATCGCAATCTGCCAGGTACGGTGACGCAGCGCCGGGTTGCTGTAGCGTTCGATCAGCAGATCGGCATAACGGGTGAGATCCACACCCTGTACTTTCAGCGTGGGCGCCTGCTCGTTGAGCATCAATGCGCGGGCAGCCACACGGTAATTTTCATCGCCCATGCAGTCGTTGATATGCTGATACCCGGCGAGATAGCCCAGATACGCGAGGAAGGAGTGGCTGCCGTTAAGCATACGCAGTTTCATCTCTTCAAACGGGATCACGTCAGAGACCAGTTCTGCCCCCGCCTTTTCCCACTGCGGACGACCGGCAACAAAGTTATCTTCAATCACCCACTGGCGGAATGGCTCGCAGGCCACGCCTGCCGGATCGCGCACACCGGTCAGTTTTTCAATTTTATCCAGCGTGTCAGCGGTGACGGCCGGAACAATACGGTCAACCATCGTCGACGGGAACGTCACGTGTTGTTCGATCCACGCGGCCAGTTCGGCGTCCACGGCGCGTGCATAGGCGATAACCACATTACGCATCACGTGACCGTTTTCCGGCATGTTGTCGCAGGACATCACGGTGAAAGCCGCTAAGCCCGCTGCTTTACGACGCGCCAGTGCTTCAACCACCACGCCCGGCGCAGATTTCGGCTGATGCGGGTTTTGCAGATCGGCGGCGATCATCGGGTGATCCCGCATCAGTTGTCCGGTCGCCGGGGAATGGCAATACCCTTTCTCAGTAATCGTCAGTGAAACAATCGCAACCTGTGGTTCACACATCGCGGCCAGCACGCTCTCCAGGCCGTCAACCTGAGCATGCAGTGCTTTTTTCACCACGCCCACGACTCTCGCCGTCCAGGCATCGGCAGACATTTCCGCCACGGTATAGAGATTATCCTGCTGTTTGAGATCGGCGATCTGCTGTTCGCCGCCGATCAGGTTCACTTCACAGTATCCCCAGTCGCTGTTGTGCTCTGCCGCCAGGATATCGGTATAGACGCCCTGGTGCGCACGGTGAAAAGCACCAAAACCAAGATGAACAATACGCGGGATCAGTCGGTTGCGATCGTAGTCAGGAAGCGTCGCCTTTGCCGTTAAGAGCTTGTTTTGCATTGTATGACCTACTTTGAATGAAATCAGGACGGTCCCAGAGTAACGCCTGTATGGTTGTATGTTTTGATTTGAATTAATATTTTGCTAATTGGTATAACATCATCTTGAAGTTATGTGACAGGATGTCTTTCCTGACACTTCACCAGACGCCCAGAGTGAGATCCCTGTGCTGAAAGTGGGCTGCATCCATGCAGCCGTTCGGGGAGGATCCGTCTCTTAATCGTGTTTATGCCACTCCTGGTATTCACGCTTGAGTCGCAGAGGTGCCGTTTCAGGCATCATGAGTAAGCCGATAACCGAAATGATGCCGAGAACAATCACATAGCTTGCTAACCCGTAGTAATGCCCACCGGTCACCTGCAAAATCTTCACCGCCACCAGACCCAGCACCCCACTGCCAATCAGAGAACCCAATTGCCAGATTAACGCGATGCCGCTGCAACGGATGTGCGTCGGGAACAGTTCCGGGAAGAACGACGCCTGCGGTGCGTAGCACATGCTGTGACCAAAGCTAATGACGATAATCATCACCAGTTGCGTCAACCAGAAATTGTCCTGATTAATGGCCAGGAAGAACGGAATGATCATAATGACCTGGATCAGCGCCCCCGTGATATAGACCGGCTTACGGCCAATTTTGTCGCAGAGCGCCCCCATCATCGGTATGGCAAGGACTTCGATCACCACCGCAATAATCATGGTTTCCATTAAGATATTGGCATCCAGATTATTGGCTTTGCCATAGGCCAGGACGATCACCGTGAACATCGCGAAGGTACAGGCTTCAATCAGTTTTGCGCAGACACCTTTCACCACAATGCCAGGGAAATCGCGGACGACTTCAATCAATGGACGAGATTCTTCCGCCTTCGTCTCGCGAATCTGTGCAAAGACCGGAGACTCATCGATTCTCAGGCGAATGAACAGGCCAACAATCACCAGCAGCAGACTAAGCAGGAACGGAATACGCCAGCCATAATCCATCATTGCTTCCGGGGATAACGTGGCGTTGAGCAGTGCAAACAGTGCCATCGGTAACAGGAAGCCGACTGGCGCCCCGATTTGTACCCAACTGGCAAAGAATCCCCGCCGTTTAGGTTCAGCATATTCAGCCGTCATCAATACCGCCCCGGCCTGTTCACCACCGACACCAAACCCCTGGAGTACGCGAATGAAGATCAACAGAGCAGGTGCCCAGACACCGATTTTTTCGTACGTTGGTAATAAGCCAATGCAGAATGTCCCGAGCCCGACAATCAGTATCGTAATAACCAGCGCTTTTTTACGCCCCACTTTATCGCCGATGTGACCAAAGACAATGCCGCCTAGCGGCCTTGCCAGGAAGCCCACCGCATAGGTGGCAAATGCGGCCAGCGTACTGATTAACGGATCATCACTGGGGAAGAACAGATGTCCAAAGAACAGCACCGCCGCAGTGCCATAGGCAAAAAAGTCATAGTATTCGGCTGCAGTACCAATCGCTGAAGCTGAGGCGACACGACGAACTACAGGTTTGCTATCAACGTCATTTTTAATATCAACGGAACTAACCATAAATAATTACCTTCGTTGGTTCAGAGGTGAACAACATCCATGTCGTATAAATTTTAACTTACCAGTTCCACAAGGTGCCATCTTCAAGCCTGGCGACCGGCAAATAGGCGGGGTCATAGGGATATTTCGCCGCCAGTTTTTCATCGAACTCGATACCCAGCCCCGGCTTCTCGCCCGGATGCATATAGCCGTTGTCAAAGGTCCAGCTGTGCGGGAACACTTCCAGCATCTGCTCGGAATAGCCCATGTATTCCTGGACGCCAAAGTTCGGTACCCACAGGTCAAAGTGCAGTGCAGCCGCCATACAAACCGGAGAGAGATCGGACGGTCCGTGTGAACCTGTACGCACCTGGTACAAGGAGGCGAAGTCGGCGATACGCCGCATGCCGGTGATCCCGCCCGCATGGGTGATCGTGGTGCGGATGTAATCGATGAGCTGTTCTTCAATCAGCTGTTTGCAGTCCCAGATGCTGTTGAAGACTTCACCGACGGCAATCGGGGTGACCGTGTGCTGACGAATCAGACGGAAACACGCCTGGTTTTCGGCAGGCGTCGGATCTTCCATCCAGAAAAGGCGATAATCTTCGATGCTTTTGCCAAAGCGCGCCGCTTCAATGGGGGTCAGACGATGGTGCATGTCGTGCAGCAGATGTTCGTCAAAACCGAACTTATTGCGTACCGATTCGAACAATTTCGGCGTGAAATCGAGATACTTTTCCGTCGACCACAGTTGCTCTTCCGGCCACTGCCCTTTAGTCGCAGGTTCATAAGCCTGCCCTTTCCCTTTCGCCATGCCGTAAGTGGTTTTCATACCCGGCACACCGCACTGTACGCGAATGGCTTTGAAGCCCATCTCTTTGTGACGCGCATAGTCTTCCAGCACATCATCAACGGTGTGACCCGTGGTATGGCAGTAAACCATCACCCCTTCACGCGATGCGCCACCAAGCAACTGATACAGTGGCATGTTGGCGGCTTTCGCTTTGATATCCCACAGCGCCATGTCGACGGCGGAGATAGCAGACATAGTCACCGGGCCGCGACGCCAGTACGCGCCTTTATAAAAGAACTGCCAGATATCTTCGATGCGGTGTGCATCCCGACCGATCAACTGCGGGCAAAGATGATCTTTCAGGTACGACGCGACGGACAGCTCACGGCCATTCAGCGTGGCGTCTCCCAGACCTGTAATGCCGTCCTCTGTCGTAATCTTCAATGTGACAAAGTTACGCCCTGGACAGGTGACAAAAACCTCAGCCCCTACAATCTTCATTTTTTCTTCCTGGTTCTGTGTGGTGATGGTGTGAATTTACGCAATTCACATACTACCATACAAGTATTAGCGGCTTATTTTTCCATCTTGATCACAAAAAAACGCGGGTGATAGGTCTGGAATTTTCAGGGGAAATGGCAGACGGATGTCTGCACATGAAGGTTAAAAAAGAGTAATTACTTGATTTAAAACAAGAATAAAACAAGGACTACGAGAGAAGGAACGCACAATGTGCCGATAGTACTTAATCTGGTGAAGGAGACGCTTATCCGCGTCCCCATCCTGCCACAATAATCAGCATACCGCAGAGTGCGATGAGCGCCCCGCTCCAGTCATACAGACTGAGTTTCACCCCATCCACCACCCGCAGCCAGATCAGTGCGGTACAAACATAAACCCCACCATAGGCGGCATACACCCGACCACTGGCAGCAGGATGCAGCGTCAAAAGCCAGACGAACAGCGCCAGCGCAACGCCTGCGGGTAACAGCAACCAGACGGTGGCCCCCCGCTTTAGCCAGAGCCAGGGGAGGAAGCAGCCAATAATTTCGCAAAGTGCGGTGGCAAAAAAGAGTAGCGTGGTTTTGATCATATGAGTCGTTCATTGACCTGAGGTTCAGGCATGATACGCCATAATTGCCTGAACTTATCCATAACCTTCCGCCGGGTATGCCGTGTGCGAGGAATGGTGTAGAATTTGCCTGTCAATGATGCTTTTTGCGTCGCTCATAAAAGGAACTTGCCATGAACATTACGCTTCGCAAACGCCTGTCCCTGACGGCAATGCTGCTGTTGGGTGCTGTCGTCTACACCGCGACCGCGCAGGCTGAGACCAGCCGACTGGTGATCGAATCAGGTGACAGTGCCCTGAGTCGTCAACAGGCAGCCATGCAAAAAGAGCAATGGGATGACACGCGTAGTCTGCGTCAGAAAGTGAACAAACGCGCGGAAAAAGAGTGGGATAAAGCCGATGCCGCCTTTGATAACCGCGACAGCTGCGAACAGAGTGCGAACCTGAACGCGTACTGGGAACCGAACACCCTGCGCTGTCTGGATCGCCGCACCGGTCGCGTGGTTGCCCCCTGATACAAAGCATTAAACGAGACGTTAAGGATTTGGTATGACAAGCGCCCTCAGTGTAAAGCTGCGCCCGCTGGAGCGTGAAGATTTACGTTTTGTTCATCAACTCGACAACAACGCCAGCGTAATGCGTTACTGGTTTGAAGAGCCTTACGAAGCGTTCGTCGAGTTGTCCGATCTCTACGATAAGCACATTCACGACCAGAGCGAACGTCGCTTCGTCGTGGAATGTGACGGTGAGAAAGCTGGCCTGGTCGAACTGGTTGAAATCAACCATGTTCACCGTCGCGCTGAATTTCAGATCATTATTTCCCCGGAATACCAGGGAAAGGGTCTGGCCTCACGAGCCGCTAAACTGGCGATGGACTACGGATTTACCGTACTTAACCTCTATAAGCTGTACCTCATCGTTGATAAAGAGAATGAAAAGGCAATCCACATCTACCGTAAGCTGGGCTTTATGGTTGAAGGTGAACTGATTCATGAATTCTTTATTAACGGTGAATACCGCAACACGATCCGGATGTGCATCTTCCAGCATCAGTACCTGGCCGAACATCGTTCGCCCGGTCCGACGATGTTAAAACCTACCGCGCAGTAATCGCTGCGCGGTCATCTTAATAGTAATCGATGGTATTTTTGATCGTGTAATTGTGTTCGACCACGGGTTTAACGCTTTCATCGACAATCACCAGCGTACAGTCCGTGGGATTGGCGTGACGGTCATAGTCACAGGTTTGCTTAACGTTCCCCAGAGGGTGATCGTTAAGCAGGCTTACCGCCGTGTAATCCAGCTTCTTACGCGGATCGGTCGACGGTTTTGCGCTGACGGATAACGTCTGGTCCTTGCTGACCGTGGTTTTGCCGAGCGGATACCCTTCTGCATCGTAGCGATACTGAACTTTCATCTCTTTTCCCGTCGCGGCAACGACAAAGCCATTATCATCGGTATCCCAGACAACGCCCGCCGAAGGCAGTTCTGCGAGCTGGCATTTCCCCTGTAACCGCACCTTTTTCTCCAGCGTTTCAGCATCACGATAATAGTTCGCATCCAGCACCAGCGCCACGGCGGTATTGTTTTCGAGATCGTGAAGCTCCAGCGAGTCAAAACAGCCTTCCTCAGACAGGGTGCCGTTGACACGTTTCGCCACTTCCCCCTTTTCATTAAGTAAGGTCTGGCTGAAGTCTTTTACCGGTCCGCGCAAGGGGTCAAAGTCAAATTCATTAGAAAAGCTGGCCATTTCCGGCGTAAAGGAGAGTGGCACCGAACTGTTGTCACATCCCACCAGCGCAGTGCAGAACGCGAAAAGAAATATCTGTTTTTTCACAGGTTCCCCGAAAAAAAAGGATGATATTCAGTCATAGTAGCAAAGACTGTCGTTTACTGTATACCTGCACGAAAGTGCCAGAAACAGGGGCAAAACGTGACCAGACTTCACTGATTCCACTCATGTTAATTGATCAAAATCAAACTAATGTGTATCAGTTTTTTGCAGTATTCCTAAAATATTCTCCTCACCGCATTTAAGTAATGATTACCCGCCAAATGACTAGTCGATTAGTCATTCCCTTGACAATGAAAATTACTCATCTTGCATATCCATTATCTCATTGTATAAGGATAATTATTTGTACGATTCCTATTATTTTAAATAACCTTAATAAGACATTTTATTTACCAAAAAACAGTTAAGATCTTATATAAGAAAATAAGTAATATATTAAATAGATAAAACCTATTAAACATTCCAATAATTAATAAATATAACCATTTCTCTATCCTCAATCATGCAAATAAAATACGTCTTAGAAAGCATAATTTATTTTCACACATTAAATCGCGTTCAACGCCATGCACTAGCGAGTTTTTTTCAATACCCGTCGTTAGTGTGCACACCAGGTAATCTCTTATGGAAGAGACCATTATGAACATTAAAAACTTGTATCATTCAAAATCGTTGCTCGCCATTGCTATTGCTATTGCATTAGCAGTACAAACAGCCGCCGCAGCGAATGTGGATAATATCAATCTATTAGCTATTACACCTCCGACCGGAGGCAACAGTATTGTCCTTGTTAATAACAATGACTCACTCACCCTTTCTAAAACAGAAAATACAGAGAGTTACTGGAATAACTTCAGAATATTACGCGTTGGTGACGCTAGCGCAGGATCAATGGTCATTGACGGGCGAGATATCTTGACATCAACAGGTGCGGAGATTGGCCGTGCGGGGACAGGTTCCGTGACATTAACCAATGGCGCAACCTGGGAATTGAATAATTCGTTCATTCAAGTTGGATTAGATAACGGTAATGGCATACTGAATGTGTATAACGGCAGCAAAATCACCGGTGTTGCTGAATTACGCGTCGGCGAATTTTACGACAACGCCAGCGGCGTGGTTTCCATTGATGGCGCGAACTCAGAAGTTGCCACCGCTTTTACCCTCGTAGGCGATCAGGCAAACGGTATGCTGTTGATTACCAATGGCGGCAAACTGTCCGCATCAAGACATATGAGTATTGGCTATACCGGCAATGGCTACGGTGAAACACGGGTCGATGGCGCCAACTCACTGCTGGACGTAACCGAGGCAATCAATCTGGGCGGCGTCAGCTCAAGCTCGAATAATACCGCCGTCGCCATCCTCACCGTCAGCAACGGCGGAACGGCGAAGTCCGGCACCGTGATTCGGGTGGGCTATGGCAATGGCAGCACCAGTACGTTGAATATCGGCGGCGCGCAGGGTGAAGCCGAACAGGCTGCGGGTAAGATTGACGCACCGCGAATCTGGCTGGGTAATACCAACGGTCAGAAAACCGCGATTCTGAACTTTAACCATTACAGCCCTGACTTCCTGCTGACCTCTCTGATTGATGGTGCAGGTGAAGTTAATCATGTCGGTTCCGGTATCACCACACTGACGGGGGCCAATACCTACAGCGGCAACACCCTTGTTTCAAAAGGGACGCTTCGTGCAGGCGCGGAGAATACGTTTAGCGCCGCGTCAGATTACACCGTCAACGATGGCGCAAGTCTGGATCTCAATGGTTACTCGCAAACCCTGAACTCGCTGGATCTGGCAGGCACGGCAACGCTCTCCTCCCCATCACAAGCCAGAGCGGCGTTTACCCCAACCACGCTAACCATCAGCGGCAATTACACGGGTAACAACGGCCTGCTGGCCTTGCGTACCGTGCTGGGTGATGACCTTTCGGCGACCGATAAACTGATCGTTCGTGGCGATACCAGCGGCACCACGCGTGTCAGCGTCACCAACGCTGGCGGCAGTGGTTCGCAGACGGTAGAAGGTATCCCGATTGTAGAAGTAGAAGGTGCTTCCAACGGTACCTTTGTGAAAGAAGGTCGTATCGTCGCAGGCGCCTACGACTACAACATCATCAAAAAGAACAACCAGAACTGGCATCTGACCAGCGAGGCCATTGCGCAACCATTACCGCCGGATGAACCTGCACCAGCTTCACCGGAAACACCAGAACAGCCGATTCCCCAACCTGGTGAACATCAGTATCGTCCGGAAACCGGCAGCTATCTGGCGAACGCCCTTGCGGCCAACACGCTGTTCACCACCCGGCTTCACGATCGCCTGGGTGAAACCCAATACACCGACGCCTTAACCGGCGAACAGAAAGTCACCAGCCTGTGGATGCGTCATGTCGGTGGACATAACCGCTTCAAGGACGGTTCCGGACAGCTCAGCACCCAGAGCAACCGTTATGTGATGCAACTGGGCGGTGACATTGCGCAGTGGAGTACCGACGGTCTGGATCGCTGGCATCTGGGCCTGATGGCCGGTTATGCCAACAGCAAGAGCCGCAGCCACTCCAGCCTGACCGGCTACACCTCACGCGGGGAGATCAGCGGCTACAGCGCCGGCCTGTACGGTACCTGGTATGCCAACGACACTGATAAAACAGGGGCTTACGTCGATGGCTGGATGCTCTACAACTGGTTTGATAACACCGTGTCCGGACAGGGTCTGGCGTCCGAAAAATATGACTCGGACGGCATCACCGCCTCTGTCGAAACGGGCTACACCTGGAAACTGGCCGAACTCAGCGAGCGTAATGCGCTGTACATTCAGCCTAAAGTCCAGGTCACCTGGATGGACGTGCAGGCCGATACTCACGTTGAGAAAAACGGCACCCGCGTAGTGGATAAAACCGACGGCAATCTGCAAACACGACTGGGCGTGAAAGCGTACCTGCAAGGGCATAACGCCATGGATGACGACAAAAGTCGCACCTTCCAGCCGTTCGTCGAAGCCAACTGGATCCACAACACGCAGAATTACAGCGTGCAGATGGACGACATCAACAACGACGTGAAAGGTAGCCGCAATATTGGCGAACTGAAAGCCGGTGTTGAAGGTCAACTGACGAAGAACGTCACCCTGTGGGGTAACGTCGCCCAGCAGGTTGGCGACAACGGCTACAGCGATACGCAAGGTATGTTAGGGCTGAAATACAGTTTCTAATCCCTCTCCCGTGGCAACGCGGGGGTTTTCTCACAAACCCTGACCTCGTCGGGGTTTGTGTTTTTGGGGAGTAAAGCGATCTTTCAGATTCATCAACAGGTTGGCGGCCATGACAATTGCTTACACTAGCAATGCTATGCTTATTTTGAGCATCTCAACAATGGAGCTGATGATGAAATTATCCCGAGGACTACTGACAGGCATTCTGCTGACCGCCTCCCCGCTGGTTTTTGCCGCCCCTAATTCTTGCGAACGCGTCAAGAGTGATATTGAGCAGCGCATCATCAATAACGGCGTGCCGGAGGCCAATTTCACCCTGAGCATCGTGCCGAACGATCAGGCTGACCAACCGGACTCACAGGTCGTCGGTCACTGTGCCAACGACACGCATAAAATTCTCTATACCCGAACCAGCAGTGGTAATGCCCCCGCCAGCACTACGCCTTCTCAGGATGGCGCTAGCGCCGAACCGCAGTAATTCCGCCTGTTTTTCCCCCTCCGGCAACGGAGGGTTTCCCTCACTTTTGATATGGATTAATAACCTCTACCCATGAAGGGGTAAAATTCATTTCTGTTTAGCATGTCTCTGATATCGCTATAGAAAATATTATACAGCGTTATGATTTGAAGGTGCAGCATCGGCACAATCTCTTCAATACCACACTGATTAATACAGAAAAAGAATGAATGGCTGTTCCCGAGGACAGGGACGCCACCAGGTCAATTTTTGACATTAGCAAAGTGAGCAACCATGAAAATCACCACGCCTGAGAATCTCATGACGGCCAGTATCAGCCGCCGTAGTCTGGTGAAATCATCCGCCATTGGCAGCCTTGCGCTTGCCAGTAGCGCTTTCACCCTTCCTTTCAGCCGCATCGCCCGCGCCGCAGATGGCATGACGCCAGCGCCGGTCGAAGAAAAAGCGGTCTGGAGTTCCTGTACCGTTAACTGCGGAAGCCGCTGCCTGCTGCGTCTGCACGTTAAAGATGACACGGTGTACTGGGTGGAATCAGATACCACCGGCAACGATGAGTACGGCAACCATCAGGTCCGCGCCTGCTTGCGCGGTCGTTCGATACGTCGGCGCATGAATCACCCGGACAGACTGAAATACCCGATGAAGCGGGTCGGCAAACGCGGCGAAGGCAAGTTTGAACGCATTTCCTGGGATGAAGCACTCGATACCATCGGCGACAACCTGAAGCGGATCCTGAAAGAGTATGGCAACGAGGCGGTCCACGTGCTGTACGGCACTGGCGTTGACGGTGGCAACATTACCAACTCCAACGTTCCTTACCGTCTGATGAACGCCTGCGGCGGCTACCTTAGCCGTTACGGCAGTTACAGTACCGCGCAAATCAGCGCCGCCATGAGCTACATGTTTGGCAGTAACGATGGCAACAGCCCGGATGACATTGCCAACACGAAACTGGTGGTGATGTTTGGCAACAACCCTGCGGAAACTCGTATGAGCGGCGGTGGCGTCACTTACTACGTTGAGCAGGCACGCGAACGTTCAAATGCACGAATGATTGTGATCGATCCGCGTTATAACGACACTGCCGCCGGACGTGAAGACGAATGGTTGCCCATCCGCCCCGGCACCGACGGCGCACTGGCGGCTGCGATTGCCTGGGTGCTGATTACAGAAGATCTGGTCGACAAGCCGTTCCTCGACAAATATTGCGTCGGCTATGATGAAACCACCCTGCCTGCCGACGCGCCGCGTAACGCGCACTACAAGGCCTATATTCTCGGTGAAGGCCCGGATGGCATCGCCAAAACCCCGGAGTGGGCTTCTCATATCACCAGTATTCCGGCAGATAAAATCATTCAACTGGCGCGTGAAATTGGTTCGGCGAAACCGGCCTATATTTGCCAGGGCTGGGGACCTCAGCGTCACTCCAACGGCGAGCAAACCGCGCGGGCGATCGCCATGCTGTCGGTGCTCACCGGTAACGTCGGTATCAACGGCGGCAACTCAGGCGTCCGTGAAGGCACCTGGGATCTCGGTGTGGAATGGTTTTCGATGCTTGATAACCCGGTGAAAACGCAAATCTCCGTATTCACCTGGACCGACGCTATCGATCACGGCACCGAAATGACCGCCACACGCGACGGCGTGCGGGGTAAAGATAAGCTGGATGTTCCCATCAAATTCATGTGGTGTTACGCCAGCAATACGCTGATTAACCAGCACGGCAATATCGCCCACACTCACGAGGTGCTACAGGACGACAGCAAGTGCGAAATGATTGTCGGCATCGAACATTTTATGACGGCGTCGGCGAAGTATTGCGACATTCTGCTGCCGGATTTAATGCCGACCGAACAGGAAGACCTGATCTCCCACGAATCCGCCGGCAACATGGGCTATGTGATCCTCGGTCAGCCCGCGACGTCAGCGAAGTTTGAAAGAAAGCCAATCTACTGGATGCTCAGTGAAGTCGCCCGCCGACTCGGTCCGGACGTCTACCAGACGTTCACCGAAGGACGTTCGCAGCATGAATGGGTGAAATACCTGCATGCGAAGACCAAAGAACGCAATCCGGAAATGCCGGGTTATGAAGAGATGAAGCAAACCGGTATCTTCAAGAAAAAATGCCCGGAGGAGCATTACGTCGCCTTCCGCGCCTTCCGCGAAGATCCAAACGCTAACCCGCTGAAAACGCCGTCAGGGAAAATTGAAATTTACTCTGCGCGACTCGCCACCATTGCCGAGACCTGGGAGCTGAAGAAGGATGAGATAATCCATCCTCTGCCCGCCTATGCCCCCGGTTTTGACGGCTGGGACGATCCGATCCGCAAAACGTACCCACTGCAGCTCACCGGGTTCCACTACAAGGCGCGCACCCACTCCAGTTACGGTAACATCGACGTCCTGCAACAGGCCTGCCCGCAGGAGATCTGGATTAACCCAATTGACGCCAGCGCACGTGGGATTCAACACGGCGACACCGTCCGGGTGTTTAACAACAACGGACAAATGCTGATCCCCGCCAAAGTGACCCCACGCATTCTGCCCGGCGTCACGGCCATTGGTCAGGGGGCGTGGCTCAAAGCCGATATGTTTGGCGATCAGATCGATCACGGTGGCTCCATTAACATCCTGACGTCGCACC
Source organism: Citrobacter sp. (assembly GCA_019415335.1). The sequence goes on from DXKH01000099.1 coordinate 23,486, forward strand.
GCCCTTCGCCGCTGGCCAAAGGCAATCCTTCGCACAGTAATCTTGTTCAGGTTGAAAAGGTCTAAGGAGTAACCGATGACAACTCAGTATGGATTTTTTATTGATTCCAGCCGTTGCACCGGGTGCAAAACCTGCGAACTGGCCTGCAAGGACTACAAGGATTTAACCCCGGATGTTAGCTTCCGCCGCATCTATGAATATGCGGGCGGTGACTGGCAGGAAGACAACGGCGTCTGGCATCAGAACGTCTTTGCCTACTATCTCTCTATTGCCTGTAACCACTGCGAGGACCCGGCCTGTACTAAAGTCTGCCCGAGCGGGGCGATGCACAAACGGGAAGATGGCTTTGTCGTGGTCGATGAAGATGTCTGCATCGGCTGTCGTTACTGCCATATGGCCTGTCCGTACGGCGCGCCGCAGTACAACGCCGCCAAAGGTCACATGACGAAGTGCGACGGCTGTCATGACCGGGTGGCGGAAGGCAAGAAACCGATCTGTGTCGAGTCTTGTCCGCTGCGCGCGCTGGATTTCGGTCCCATCGACGAACTGCGCAAGAAACACGGTGATCTGGCGGCGGTTGCGCCGCTGCCGGGCGCGCACTTCACGAAGCCGAGTATTGTGATTAAACCGAATGCCAACAGTCGCCCGACCGGGGATACCACCGGTTATCTGGCGAATCCGAAGGAGGTGTAAAATGGGAAATGGATGGCATGAATGGCCGCTGGTGCTGTTTACGGTACTCGGCCAGTGCGTCGTGGGCGCACTGATTGTCAGTGGACTTGGCTGGTTTGCGATGAAAGACGATGCCGCCGCCCGACAGCGCCTGGTTCGCAGCATGTTTTTCCTCTGGCTGGTGATGGGGCTGGGATTCCTGGCGTCGATCATGCACCTGGGGTCACCGATGCGGGCATTCAACTCACTCAATCGCATTGGCGCATCCGGGCTGAGCAATGAAATCGCCGCAGGCTCTGTCTTTTTCGCCGTGGGCGGACTCTGGTGGCTGGTTGCTGTACTGGGTAAAATGCCGCCCGCACTGGGAAAACTCTGGCTGCTGGTTAGCATGGTGCTGGGGATTGTCTTCGTCTGGGCGATGACCCGCGTTTACCTGATCGATACCGTACCAACCTGGTATACTGGCTATACGACGCTGGCGTTCTTCATGACGGTGTTGCTTAGCGGCCCGCTGTTCGCGGCATTATTGCTGCGGGCGTCCCGTGTAACCTTTAATGGAACCCTGTTCGCCAGTATCAGCGTACTGGCGCTGCTGATCAGCGTGGTGGTCATCGTTCTGCAAGGCATGTCGCTGGCGACCATTCACAGTTCGGTTCAGCAGGCCTCTGCGCTGGTGCCGGATTACGCCGCTGTGCAGGTGTGGCGCGTGGTGCTGGTCGCTGCCGGACTGGGCTGTTGGATCTGCCCGCTGGTGCGCCGTAAAGAACCGCATGTTGCCGGGTTGCTGCTGGGACTGATCCTCGTGCTTGGCGGTGAAATCATTGGCCGCGGCCTGTTTTATGGCCTGCACATGACCGTCGGTATGGCGGTGGCAGGTTAACAAATCCGTGCGGGGAAACCCGCACTTTTCAGGATGTTTCAGATGACTGATTTTACTCAACGTGATGATTTTGCGATGACGGCACGCGTGCTGGGGGCACTGTTTTACTACCCGCCTGACAGCGCCGAAGCCGCCCCTCTGGTGTCAGCGTTAACCGCTGATAACTGGCAGACACAATGGCCGCTGGCAGCGGAAACACTGGCCCCACTGGCGACGGACTTTACGCGCGTCAGCGATGAGTCACTCCCCGAGGCATTTCAGCGCCTGTTCGTCGGTCCATATGCATTACCATCGCCGCCCTGGGGTTCCGTCTGGTTAGATCGTGAAAATGTCCTGTTTAGCGAATCGACGCTGGCCCTGCGTCAGTGGATGCGCGATAACGGCATTCACGTCGAGACAGAGCAAAACGAACCCGAAGATCACTTTGGCTCGTTGTTACTGATGGCGGCGTGGCTGGCCGAAAGCGGCCGACACAGCGAATGCGAACAACTGCTGGCGTGGCATCTGTTCCCGTGGTCATCCCGTTTTCTCGACGTGTTCATTGAGAACGCCGGGCATCCTTTTTATCAGGCGCTTGGTTCACTGGCCCGCCATACCCTGGCACAGTGGCAGTCTCAGTTAGTGACGCCCGTCGCGGAAAAACCGCTGTTCCGCTGATCTTCTGAAGGCAGGTTTTTCCTGCCTTTTCTGATACCTGCATTATTCTTTATTGTTACGGTGTCACTTATTATCTGCATTTTTAAGACAATTCTTTACAAACGCTGCTTATCCTTTACGGCATAAGGCCAAATCGCGTTTCGCGATTAATCGTCTGCGAAGCTAATTTTCCTTCACGCTGGAATCCTTCCCGCCCTGTTGCTATAGCTCAAAACACCCTGCCGAAACATGGCATAACAACATGCGACGAATTTTTCGCCGCTATAACGCATGCAAACAGGGAGACACACTGCAATGCACACATCCACGTTAAAACGCGTGCTGGGCTTTAGTTTTGTCATCATTCTGCTACTGGCGCTGTTGGTCTGGGGAATTGGCGTCGACACTCTCAAATCGCGTCAGGTCGATCTGCTCTATCTCGGTCAACAGCATCTGATTTTGGTCCTTACCTCGATGTTCTTCGCCCTGCTGGTCGGTATTCCAAGCGGTATTCTGCTCAGTCGTCCCGCCGCCCGGGGCATTGCCGAATACGTCATGCAGATCTTCAACATTGGCAACACGCTGCCCCCGCTAGCCGTTCTCGCGCTGGCGATGGTGATTATCGGCATTGGTGACATGCCCGCCATCGTGGCGCTGTTTCTGGCGTCGCTGCTGCCGATTGTGCGTAATACCTACGCGGGATTGAGTTCTGTGCCGTCGTCGCTGATTGAAGCAGCAAACGGCATCGGTATGACGAAATGGCAACGGTTGCGACAAGTAGAAATTCCTAACGCCTGGCCGGTCATGCTGTCCGGGATCCGCATTGCCACCGCGATCAACGTAGGTACCGCGCCGCTGGCCTTCCTGATTGGCGCCAGCAGCTACGGCGAACTGATTTTCCCAGGCATCTATCTTAACGACTTCCCGACATTGATTCTGGGTGCGACCGCCACCGCGCTTTTCGCCCTGATCCTCGACAGTCTGCTTGCCTGGCTTGGACGTGCCCTGAGCCCACACACGGCCTGATGACAACGATAAGAACAAGGAGCGCTAAATGAATCTCAAGAAAAAATGGCTGGGATGGTTCGCCGCCGCGCTGTTCATCAGCGCGCAGGCCCAGGCGGCCCCCATTATTCTCGCCACCAAAAGCTTTACCGAGCAGCACATTCTCTCGGCAATGACCGTTCAGTATCTGCAAAAAAAGGGATTTCAGGTTCAGCCGCAGACCAATATCGCCACGGTGATCTCGCGTAATGCGATGATCAATAAACAGATTGATATGACGTGGGAATACACCGGCACCTCACTGATTATTTTTAACCACATCAATAAGCGCATGAGCCCGCAGGAGTCGTATGACACGGTAAAACGCCTTGATGCCAAACTGGGACTGGTATGGCTGAAACCGGCAGATATGAACAACACCTACGCCTTCGCCATGCAGCGCAAGCGTGCCGAAGCAGAGAACATCAACACCATGTCGGAGATGGTGGCGAAAATTGAACATATTCGCCAGACCGATCCCGACAACAACTGGCTACTGGGGCTCGACCTGGAATTTGCCGGGCGTAGTGACGGAATGAAGCCGTTGCAGCAGGCCTATCAGATGGATCTCGATCGACCGCAAATCCGCCAGATGGACCCCGGGCTGGTCTACAACGCCGTGCGCGATGGCTTTGTTGACGCCGGTCTCATCTACACCACTGATGGCCGTGTGAAAGGTTTTGATCTCAAAGTGCTGGAAGATGATAAGGGATTTTTCCCAAGTTACGCTGTCACGCCGGTGGTGCGTAAAGATACGCTGGAAGCCCATCCGGGACTTGCTGAGGCGCTCAATACCCTCTCGGCTCACTTGAACAATGACGTGATCAGTTCGCTGAATGCGAAGGTCGATATCGATCACCAGTCACCTCAGCAGGTTGCTCGTGAATTCCTGCAACAAAAGAACCTGCTGTAAGGAGCGCATATGGATACGATTCACTACATGACCGATAACGCGGGTTATCTGGCGACGCTCACCTTTCAGCATCTGTGGCTGGTGGCGCTGGCGGTTGGGCTGGCGATTGTGATTGGCGTACCGCTGGGGATCCTGATTGTCCGCCACAAATGGCTGGCAACGCCGGTGTTAAGCGCCGCTACGTTGCTGCTGACCATACCTTCCATCGCCCTGTTCGGCTTGATGATCCCCCTGTTTTCGCTGATCGGTCACGGAATTGGCGCACTGCCCGCCATTACCGCCGTGTTTCTTTACTCGCTGTTGCCTATCGTGCGTAACACCCATACCGCGCTGGATAGCATCCCACCGGGCCTACGCGAAGCGGGTCGCGGGATTGGCATGACCTTCTGGCAGCGCCTGCGCTGGGTGGAGATCCCGATGGCGTTACCGGTGATTTTCGGCGGTATTCGCACCGCCGTGGTCATGAATATCGGCGTCATGGCGATTGCCGCGGTGATTGGCGCAGGCGGCCTGGGATTACTGTTACTGAACGGCATCGGCGGCAGCGACATTCGCATGCTGATTGCCGGCGCATTGATGATTTGTCTTTTAGCGATTGTGCTCGACTGGCTGTTACACCGCCTGCAAGTCGTCCTGACACCTAAGGGGATACGATAATGATAAAACTGGAAAACCTCACCAAACAATTTTCACAGAAAAATGGTCAGCCACTGAAGGCCGTCGATAACGTCAATCTGAACGTACCGGAGGGAGAAATGTGTGTTCTGCTTGGGCCGTCGGGCTGCGGTAAGACCACCACCCTGAAGATGATTAACCGCCTGATTACCCCGAGCAGTGGCAACATCCTGATAAATGGTGAAAATACCAATGAGCTGGATACCGTGACCCTGCGCCGTAATATTGGCTATGTGATCCAGCAGATTGGTCTGTTTCCAAATATGACGATTGAAGAGAACATCACGGTCGTCCCCCGCATGCTGGGCTGGGACAAAGCCCGCTGTAAAAGCCGCGCCGAAGAGTTGATGGAGATGGTGGCGATGGATGCCAAAAAGTTTCTGCATCGCTATCCAAAAGAGATGTCCGGCGGTCAGCAGCAACGTATTGGCGTGATTCGCGCCCTGGCGGCGGATCCGCCGGTCCTGCTGATGGATGAACCGTTTGGCGCCGTCGACCCCATCAACCGTGAAGTGATCCAGAATCAGTTCCTTGAGATGCAACGCGCGCTGAAAAAAACCGTCATGCTGGTGAGCCATGATATCGATGAGGCGCTGAAGCTCGGCGATCGCATTGCCGTGTTCCGTCAGGGGCGAATTGTCCAGTGCGCCAGCCCGGATGAGCTGCTGGCCAAACCGGCCAACGACTTTGTCGGGTCGTTCGTCGGTCAGGACCGCACGCTTAAACGTCTGCTGCTGGTTTCGGCGGGCGACGTGACCGATCAACAGCCGACCCTGACTGCCCAGCCATCCACATCGCTGAATGAAGCGTTTGGTATTATGGATGACAACGATATTCGCGCCATTACGGTGGTGGATGGTGAAGGGAAACCACTGGGCTTTGTGAAGCGTCGCGAGGCGCGCCAGGCTGCCGGCACCTGCGCCGATATCCTTCATCCCTTCCGCATTACCGGTAAGGCCGAAGATAACCTGCGCATTGTGCTGTCCAAACTGTATGAAAGTAATACCAGCTGGATGCCGATCGTTGACGAGGAAGGACGTTACAACGGCGAGATCTCACAGGATTATATCGCCGATTATCTCAGCTCTGGACGCACTCGCCGGGCGCTGAACATTCACGAAAGCAGTTAGCACGCGCAGCTTTTGCTTCCTGCGTACTTTCCCCGCAAAATAGGCGGTTTCTGACTCTCTGTGTAACCGTCTATGCACCGTCTTCATTCCTGGCCTGATTTGCGCGCTATGTTCCGCCGCCTGCTGATTGCTGCACTGGTCGGCGTGCTGGCCGCGCTGGCGGTCTCCGGTTTTCGTCACGCCATGCTGGTACTGGAATGGGCCTTTCTGAGTAATGATTCCGGCAGTCTGGTCAACGCCGCGACGGGATTAGCTCCCTGGCGGCGTGTCCTGACGCCAGCGCTGGGCGGACTGGCGGCAGGTTTGCTGCTCTGGGGCTGGCAAAAGTCTCATCAACAACACCCGCACGCGCCCACCGATTACATGGAAGCCCTGCAAACCGATGGTCAGTTTGATTACGGCGCCAGCCTTGTCAAATCCCTTGCCTCGCTGCTGGTGGTCGCCAGCGGTAGCGCCATTGGCCGCGAGGGGGCGATGATTTTACTCGCCGCGCTGGCGGCCTCCTGCTTTGCGCAAAAATTTACCCCGCGCGAGGAGTGGAAGTTGTGGATCGCCTGCGGCGCAGCCGCCGGGATGGCGAGCGCCTACCATGCCCCGTTGGCGGGTAGTCTGTTTATCGCAGAAGTATTATTTGGCACGCTGATGCTGGCTTCGCTTGGTCCGGTGGTGGTTTCCGCTGTCGTCGCCCTGCTTGCCACCCGTTTTTTAAGCGGCGGCAACGATCTCCTTTATACGGTCCATCTGAACGCCGAACTGCACTATGTCCAGTATGGCGTGATCCTCGGCTCCGGACTGATCGCCGGACTCTGCGGCCCCTTATTGATGTGGCTGATGTCCACCAGCCACAGCGGTTTTCTGCGGATGAATTTAACTCCGCCGTGGCAACTGGCGCTCGGGGGGCTGCTGGTCGGTCTGCTTTCGCTGAAAGCGCCCACGGTGTGGGGGAATGGTTATAGTGTGGTGCAGTCTTTTCTGCTCGCGCCACCGCTATTATCGGTCATTGCCGGTATTTTTCTGTGCAAACTGTTAGCGGTTCTGGCCAGCAGCGGTTCCGGCGCGCCGGGCGGTGTGTTTACCCCGACGCTGTTTATCGGGCTGGCGATGGGCATGATGCTCGGGCGACTTGGCGGTGGCTGGTTGCCTGAAGCGGATGCGATGGCATTACTGCTGGGATTAACGGGAATGGCGACGTTACTGGCGGCGACGACGCATGCGCCGGTGATGTCTGCCTTGATGATTTGTGAAATGACCGGGGAGTATCGTCTGCTCCCCGGCTTATTGATGGCCTGCGTGCTCGCGTCTGTCCTGTCGAGGACGTTACGCCATGATTCTATCTACCGACAGCACGCTCCCCAGCATTGACAGGCGAATGTACTGTCCCAGTTCGCGCTGCTCGGCGCGCGGCAAATAAGGCAGTTCGCCGATCAACGGCGCAGGCAGTTTCTTGCTCAGTACATCGATAATTTCCGCATAGTGAGCCAGCCCCGGATTAATACGGTTGGCGACCCAACCGATCAGCGGTAAGCCGTCGTTAGCAATCGCCTGGGCCGTCAGCAGCGCATGGTTAATACAGCCTTCCTGAATCCCCACCACCATCAACACCGGTAACTGCTCCTGCACCACCCATTCGGACAACGGACGTAGATCGTTCATCAGGCTGCGCCAGCCGCCAGTGCCTTCAACCACAACGTGATCAACCTTTTCGCTCAGGCTAGCCAGCCCATTAGAGAGCAAGGTGTAATTGATCGGGCCACTGTGGGCTACGCTACTTTCATCTTCGCTCAGGGCGATGGGGTTAACCGCCTCATAGGGTAATTCCAGCGTCGACACGCTTTGCAGCACCAGTGCATCCCGGTTGCGTAAGCCTTCGGGCGTCTCTTTACTGCCCTTCGCAACCGGTTTATATCCTGCAACACTTTTCCCCCCCGACGCTAACGCTTGTAGCAATGCGCGGGAAACAACCGTCTTCCCGACAGAAGTGTCTGTACCTGTAATAAAGAAACGCTTCAGCATCACCAACTCCACCGTTATGCTTCGAAAATATAAGCCAGGAAAATAATACAGTGTAGAAAGTCTAAGGTATGCCAGGTGGAATCAGCTTGAGTTAGCGCAATTTTTGGTAGAACAGTTAAAAAATGTTAACCCTGTAATAGACGAATCAACAAAGAACCATTATACATCGCGTCTTTTACCAGCGCGGCCCCCGCCATCGTCCCCTGATTTGAGAACTGAGTGCTCTCCACGACCATATTTTTGCTGTAGGCCGGTAGCGCCTGTTGTCGGATGCTGTCCGCAATCGCCGGGAACAACACGTCTGCCGCCTTGTTGAGTGGCGATCCAATCAGTATTTTTTGCGGGTTAAACAGATTGACCATAATGGCGAGGATACGTCCGACGTGGGTTCCCACGCCGCTGATAATGTCTTTTGCCAGTAAATCGCCCTGCATCGCCGCCTGGCACAGCGAATCGACCGTCAGCGGCTGCCCGTGAAGCGAAGAACTCATGGATTGCGCCAGTCGTAGTTGCGCCAGTTCCAGCACGCTTTCTACGCTGGCGATGGTTTCCAGACAACCGTGGTTGCCGCAGTAACAGCGTTTTCCGTAAGGATCGACCTGGGTATGGCCAATCTCCACCAGGCTACTGCTGCCCGCATGCAATAAATGGCCGTCGGTTATCACCCCGGCCCCGACGTTATGATCGATAACCACCTGAATCACATCACGCGCACCGCGAGATGCACCAAACAACGCCTCTGCCATTGTCCAGGCACTGATATCATGCTGAATGTAGACCGGCACGCCGGTGTGCTGCGCCAGCGTATCGCCAAGCGGCATCTCTTTCACATCGGCATAAAACGGCATGCGATGCACGATCCCGTTCTCGGTATCGATAATGCCGGGTAAGGTAATAGCGATGGAGGTCAGACGTTCGAGCTTCTGCTGATGGCGAATAAAAAATTGATCGACCAGCGTAAGAATGCGCGTTAACAGCGGCGTCTCGTCATTCAGCGGCAGTTCAAGACAGTCTTCCACCACCAGCTTACTGCTAAGATCGCGCAGGGCGAGAAAGATTTCCCCACGGCTGATACGCAGGGACAGATAGTGCCAGGCTTCAGTTTCCACCACCAGCCCCACTGCAGGGCGTCCGCGACTGCCAGCTTCTTTAATTTCCAGTTCCTGGACCAGGTGCGCTTCAAGCATTTCACGCACGATCTTCGTAATACTGGCGGGCGCCAGTTGCGCAAGACGCGAAAGATCAATCCGCGATACCGGTCCAAGCTGATCAATCAGGCGATAAACGGCACCCGCATTGGTCTGCTTTATTTGATCGATGTGCCCAGGCTGACTATCAGCAACCACCTCTGACTCCCTTTATTTTCGCGCTCCGAAATAATCTGTAGGCTATGGTGAAGCACTTCAATACACAACGTCAACTTTTTACTTAGCCGTGTGATTAACTGCACATTTTCAGCCGTTATTAAATTAATTTAAGCGCTCCTGACGGCTTGAATTAGCTGCTGACGAAAGCGTACTGCCGCTTGACTCTGTTCATGATGTGCCGACCAGACCAGCCACATTTCCGAAACCGCATCCTCTTGTGCAATCGGTACCCAACACATCTCATCGAGTTGCACTTTTTTAAATGAGGCCGGAAGGATTGATACCCCTAAGCCAGCCGCGACCAGCCCAATGATCGTCATCGCCTCACCGACTTCCTGAGTAATCACTGGCGTCAACTGATAACGACGCATCATGCCGAGGATATCGTCATAAAGACCGGTTCCAACGTGCGGATCAAAGAAGACAAACGGTTCTTTCGCCAGTTCAGCCAGCGTCACCACCGGCTTTTGTGAGAGCGGATACACCCTGGGGATCATCGCCATCAGCGGTTCATGCAAAATCACCTCATGGTGTAAGCCTTCCGGCAGCGGGGTATTGCGCATCAGGCCCAGATCCAGCGCCCCTTCGCTGAGCGGTGCCAGTTGTTCCCGGGTATTCATCTCGCGGGTCTGCAAATGCATGTCCGGATATTTCTGGCGGAACAGCGACAGGGTATCCGACACCGCACGGATAAACGGTGCCGACGAGGTAAAACCGATACGCAGTTCTCCGGCTTCCCCCTGATGTAGACGCTCCGCGCGGGCGGCCGCATCATTGACCAGCCCAAGGATCTGTCGACAGTCGGCGAGAAACTGCCTGCCCGCGGCGGTCAGGGCGACGCTGCGGTTCGTTCGCGCGAGCAGGCGCGCGCCGACCTGCTGCTCAAGCATCTGTATTTGCTGGCTCAGCGGCGGCTGCGAAATATTAAGGCGGGCCGCGGCACGCCCAAAGTGCAGTTCTTCCGCCACGGCAACAAAGTAGCGAAGGTGACGCAGTTCAATATTCATATGTTTAAAGTATCATTTGAGACTATTAATATATTAGACAGAATAATGAGATTTTCCTACTCTATTCAATAAGGTTATGCCCGTCCCCTCAAAACACGGGTTTGTTACGCAAGGATTTCCAGTGAGTCGTACTACTACAGTCAATGACGCGACGGCGAGCGATATTGACGACCAACGCATTTCTCAGCCGGTTCAGTTTATTCAACGCGGTACTTCTGCCTTTATGCGCGTCACGCTGGCGCTCTTTTCTGCCGGGCTGGCGACGTTCGCCCTGCTGTATTGTGTCCAGCCTATTCTGCCGGTGTTGTCCCATGAGTTTGGCGTATCTCCCGCCAGCAGCAGTATTTCACTGTCGATCTCCACTGGAATGTTAGCCGTTGGGCTGCTGTTTACCGGCCCGCTGTCGGATGCCATCGGGCGCAAGCCGGTGATGGTGACCGCGCTGCTGCTCGCCTCCTGCTGTACGTTGCTCTCAACGATGATGACCAGCTGGCACGGCATTCTGGTGATGCGTGCGCTGATTGGCCTTTCACTCAGCGGCGTGGCGGCGGTCGGGATGACCTATCTGAGTGAAGAGATCCACCCCAGTTTTGTCGCATTCTCAATGGGGTTGTACATCAGCGGCAACTCGATTGGCGGGATGAGCGGACGTCTGATCAGCGGCGTGTTTACCGATTTCTTTAGCTGGCGCATTGCGCTGGCTGCCATTGGCTGCTTCGCACTGGCATCGGCCCTGATGTTCTGGAAAATTCTGCCGGAATCACGCCACTTCCGTCCCACGTCACTGCGCCCCAAAACGCTGTTTATTAACTTCCGACTCCACTGGCGCGATCAGGGACTGCCGTTGCTGTTTGCCGAAGGTTTTCTGCTGATGGGGTCGTTCGTCACCCTGTTTAACTACATCGGCTATCGTCTGATGCTTTCACCGTGGGAACTTAGCCAGGCCGTGGTCGGTTTGCTTTCCGTCGCGTATCTGACCGGAACCTGGAGTTCGCCTAAGGCTGGTTCGATGACGGTACGTTACGGACGTGGTCCGGTGATGCTCTTTTCCACCGCCGTGATGCTGTTCGGTCTGTTAATGACCTTATTCAGTTCGCTGTGGCTGATTTTCGCCGGCATGCTGCTCTTCTCCGCCGGATTTTTTGGCGCGCACTCGGTGGCCAGTAGCTGGATTGGCCCGCGCGCACGTCGCGCCAAAGGCCAAGCTTCTTCGTTGTATCTGTTCAGCTACTATCTGGGATCCAGTATCGCCGGTACGCTCGGCGGTGTGTTCTGGCATAACTATGGCTGGAGCGGCGTCGGGGGATTTATCGCGATTATGCTGGTACTGGCTATTTTGGTCGGCACACAACTGCATCATCGTCTTCACGTCTAGTCTGAAAGAAAAGCCCGGGGCTCACCGGGCTTCTCGCCTCTCGACCAACAGTGGTTACCAAATTCCTAAGATTGATGAAAACCCCATCAATTCTCTGACGGCATCCAGTGCCAGAAGAGCAAAGACAACCCAGTGGAGTGGATTCATTTTGCTGTGTGTGTTTATTGTTATTGGACGGGTACGATGTTCCCGTTGGCTACTATAAAAAAGGCTATCGATAAACATAACTACCCATTATGGTGGGAACTCAACCTGCCTGTTTCGTCAATGAGGTTACATGGACAATAAAAACTATCAACAACTTACCCGCACCTTCCTGCGACTCTCCCGCTTCTCTCACCTTTCTGCTATCGCAAGTTGGGATATGTTCGCCATGATGCCGCCCGGCGGCAGCGCGGCGCGCGGTGAAGCGCTGGCGGAACTGAGCGTGCTGGAACATCAAATCCTGACCGAACCGAAAGTGGCGCAATGGCTTGCCGCTGCCGCCGATGAAGATCTCAATGATGTGGAACAGGCCAATCTGCGGGAAATGACGCGACTGCATAACCAGGCCGCGTTGTTACCGGAGTCGCTGGTGGAGGCCAAATCTCTCGCCGGAAGTCGCTGCGAACACGCCTGGCGCAGCCAGCGCCCCGCCAACGACTGGCAGGGATTTTCGGCGAATCTGAAGGAAGTGGTAAAACTGAGCCGCGAAGAGGCCAGACTGCGTGCAGAGGTCAAAGGCGGTTCGCCGTATGATGCGCTGCTGGATATTTATGAGCCGGAAATGACCAGCGCACAGTTGGATGGCCTGTTTGCCGATCTCAAATCGTGGCTGCCGGATCTGCTCAACCGCGTGGTGGCCAGGCAATCACAGCAGTCTCTGGTTGCCCCCGTCGGCCCCTTCCCGACTGCCGTTCAGCGCGAGCTGGGGCTGGAGACGATGTCGGTACTCGGTTTCGATTTTAACGCCGGTCGCCTCGACATCAGCGCGCATCCGTTCTGCGGCGGCGTGCCGGAAGATGTGCGTATCACGACGCGCTATGACGAGAACGAGTTACTCAGCGCTCTGTTTGGCGTGATCCACGAAACCGGCCACGCGTGCTACGAGCAAAACCTGCCGCGTAACTGGCTGGGTCAGCCGGTCGCCCTTGCCCGCTCCACCGCGATCCACGAATCCCAGAGTCTGTTTTTTGAAATGCAGGTAGGTCGCAGCAATGCGTTTTTACAGCGTCTGCTGCCCGCCGTTAAACATCATTTTGGCGATCAGGCTGCGTTTGAAGAGCAAAACTTCATCGCCTGGAACCAGCGGGTGAAACCGGGTTTCATCCGCGTGGATGCGGATGAAGTCAGCTACCCGGCGCACGTCATCCTGCGTTATGAAATTGAGCGCGCATTGATCAATGGCGATATTGAAGTAGACGACATTCCGGCGCTATGGGACGAAAAAATGCAGGCCTGGCTGGGATTGTCGACAAAAGGGAATTATCGCGACGGCTGTATGCAGGATATTCACTGGACTGATGGCGGATTTGGTTACTTCCCGTCTTACACGCTGGGCGCGATGTACGCCGCACAGTTGTTCAGCGCCGCGAATCGCGCATTGCCGGGACTTAGTCAGCAAATTGCGGGCGGCGATTTCAGCATGTTGTTTGACTGGCTGCGGCAGAATATCTGGCAGCACGGCAGCCGCTTTACCACAGAGCAGTTAATCACTCAGGCTACCGGAGAAGCGTTGAGCAGTCGCCATTTCCGTGCCCATCTTGAATCTCGCTATCTGTAAACCACAATGCCGGGCCGTTGCGCCCGGCATTGTACATATCGTTACACGCCGAAACCAATGACTCACGGAAGCACTCATCATCCAGCGATATAGTTATTTCAACGGCCCCGCAGTGGGGTTGAATGAAAAACCAAATCGAGGGTATGAGAATGAAAAAAGTATTAGCTCTGGTTGTTGCCGCTGCTATGGGTCTGTCTTCTGCTGCATTTGCTGCTGACACCACGACAACCGCACCGGCTGCCGCACCGGCTGCGAAAGCGGCACCGGCAAAAACCATGCACCACAAAAAACATCACAAAGCGACCACTCAGAAAGCGCCAGAACAAAAAGCGCAGGCCGCTAAAAAACAGCCGAAAAAAGCCAAAGCCACGACTGAGCAGAAAGCGCCTGAACAGAAAGCTCAAGCCGCTAAAAAGCACACCAAAAAACACAGCCAAAAACCGGCCGCTAAGCCTGCCGCTCAACCGGCTGCTTAAGTCCTGAATCTGTAGACTGGTGCGCCCCCTCGCGCCATTATTCCACGGCGCTAAACGCTTCCCCGGTTTAGCGCCGTCTTTTTCGGAGGGTAACATGGTGCGCCGTTATCGCTTTGAGTTCATCCTTATCACGCTTATTTTATGTGCACTTATTGCTGCCCGCTTTTATATTTCCTGATCGTAGCACCCTGATTTTGCTCTCACTTTCCCGCCGTTACGTCTATAGTAATTACTGAGGGTTCTCTTTTAATAATCATAATTACCCACACAGAGTGTGATATGCGTAAAACCGTTGCAGTATTACTGGGTTCGTTGTGCTTTTCATCGGGTATTGCGCATGCGGATAAGCCTGACGCGGATACCGGGACCAGTGAAGTCAAAACATTATTTTTTGGTCAGGACGATCGCGCCCCGGTGAGCGATCCTACGCAATCGCCGTGGGATGCCATCGGACAACTGGAAACCGCCAGCGGAAACCTGTGCACCGCGACGCTAATCTCCCCACATCTGGCGCTCACTGCCGGACATTGCTTATTAACGCCGCCAAAAGGGAAACCGGATAAAGCCGTCGTCCTGCGTTTTGTTTCGAAAAAAGGTCTCTGGCGCTATGAAATTCACGGTATTGAAGGACGGGTGGATCCCGGTCTGGGGAAACGACTGAAACCCGATGGCGACGGCTGGATTGTGCCTCCGGCAGCCGCACCGTGGGACTTTGGCCTGATCGTTCTGCGCTATCCCCCTTCCGGCATCACGCCGTTACCGCTGTTTGAAGGCGATAAAGCCGCGCTGACCGCCGCACTCAAAGAGGCCGGACGCAAAGTCACGCAGTCGGGGTATCCGGAAGATCATCTGGATACGCTCTATTCTCATCAGGATTGTATCGTCACCGGCTGGGCGCAAAATTCGGTGTTATCGCACCAGTGTGACACGCTGCCGGGCGACAGCGGTTCACCACTGATGCAGAAAACCGAAGCGGGCTGGCAGTTAATCGGCGTACAGAGTTCTGCCCCGGCGGCGAAAGATCGCTGGCGCGCGGATAACCGGGCGATTTCAGTCACGGGATTTCGGGAAAAACTGGATGCGTTAGCCGGGGAGCAATAAGGTGCATTGTGCTGCCCGCGAGCACGGGCAGCGAAGTATCAAGCCAGTTTAATCATCACCATACCGGCCAACAGCAGGACGACGCCGATCCAGCCCTTGTGATTCAGACGCTGACCGAACAGTATCCATCCGGCGGCCAGCGTCGCGGCGATACCAAACCCACCCCACAACGCATAGGCAACGGACAAGTCAATGCCCTTTACCGCCTGTGAAAGCGCACTGAACGCGGCGAGTACCGCGGCCAGCGAGAGAATGCCGTAAAATTTACGCCGAAAGCCGTCAGAGAATTTTAAAAAGACGTTGGCGATAATTTCCAGCACGATCGCCATCCCTAACCAGGCAGCGTGAACCCACTCAAACTGTTGCATGAGTCACCTCTTTCGCTGACTGACGCGGCTTGCGGGTACCGGACTTGATCAACACAATCCCCACTACCAGCGTCGCCAGACCGGCAATTTTCATGACCGACAGCGACTCATCAAATAACAGCACGCTAAACAGCGTAATAAATAAAATACCGATCCCTTCCCACAATGCGTAGGCCACACCGAGGGCGATTTTTTTAACGGCAAAAGAGAGGAAAATATACGAGGCTGCGATCATCACCAGCATTAAAATAAACCCGCTGTTGCCATCGCTCACGCTTGCCCATTTCATCGACAATGTGCCGGTAATTTCAGCGGCAATCGCCAGACCTAATAAAATCCAGTAAAACATGGTGCTTCTCCTGCTTGAGAATATAATCCTTTGGGCTTGCCAGATGCAGCAAACCAGAAAATAAAATCAGTTAGCCAGACGCATGGCGTCAGCTCGAACAGAAGAAGGGACTAAAGCGCGTTGCGCCAGTGTTGCTCACCTGCAAGCAAGAAAGAGGAGGAAGTGCGAAGAAGAATTTGTGTAGAAAAAAACGTCCTGAACATATTGTCCATAATATTACAATTATCCGCAGTGTTGCTTCTCGTCATCGCGGATGATAATTGTCCTCGGTAGTTGAACACGCTTGATTTGTATCATAGGCCAGGAATTAACTCAAAACCTTTTCACTTCTTTACCCGAATCGTTTGATTTTTGTAAGGGCGTTTCGACCAGAATCACATTATTATACGCGGCACGCAGAAAAATACAGGACGCCCCATGGCAAAACCAATCATCACGCTGAACGGTCTTAAGATCGTCATTATGCTGGGAATGCTGGTGATCATTCTTACCGGTATCCGCTTTGCGGCGGATATTATTGTGCCATTTATTTTGGCGTTATTTATTGCCGTCGTCCTCAGTCCACTGGTACAGCGGATGGTGAAACTGCGCGTTCCGCGCGTGCTGGCGATCTCCCTGCTGGTGATCATCATCGTTATGGCGATGGTCCTGCTGCTGGCCTATCTGGGTACGTCCCTCAACGAACTGGCGCGCACCCTGCCCCAGTATCGTTCTTCACTGGTCATCCCGCTGAAAAATCTCGAGCCCTGGCTGGTCCGCTTAGGCATCGGCGTCTCGGTGGATGAGATGGTGAAGTATATCGATCCCAACGCGGCCATGACCCTGATCACCAATTTGCTGGCGCAGTTAACCAATGCCATGTCATCAATATTTTTGCTGCTGCTGACAGTGGTCTTTATGCTGCTGGAAGTGCCGCAACTCCCCACGAAATTCCAGCAGATCATGGTCCGTCCGGTCGAGGGGATGGCCGCCATTCAGCGCGCCATCGATAGCGTATCGCATTATCTGGTGCTGAAAACGGCAATCAGTCTGGTCACGGGGCTGGTGGTCTGGGGCATGCTGGCGGCGCTGGACGTTCGTTTCGCCTTTATCTGGGGACTGTTGGCCTTTGCGCTCAACTACATCCCCAACATCGGATCGGTGCTGGCGGCGATCCCGCCCATCATTCAGGTGTTGGCGTTTGGCGGCCTGTACGATGCGCTGGTGGTGCTGGCGGGTTATCTAATCATCAACCTGGTATTTGGTAATATCCTTGAACCACGCATCATGGGACGCGGCCTGGGGCTTTCTACGCTGGTGGTGTTTCTGTCGTTGATCTTCTGGGGATGGCTGCTGGGGCCGGTGGGGATGCTGCTTTCGGTACCGTTGACCATTATCGTCAAGATTGCGCTTGAACAATCCGTTGGCGGGCAGAGTATCGCCATTCTGTTAGGCGACACAAACAAAGAGTGACCGACGTAAAAACGGCCTCCGCAGAGGCCGCTTTGATTGAATAACCGATTACAGCGATTTCAGAATCGCATCTACGCTGGCTTTGGCATCGCCAAACAGCATATGGGTGTTCTCTTTAAAGAACAGCGGGTTCTGTACGCCGGCGTAGCCGGTATTCATCGAACGTTTGAAGACAATCACGTTCTGCGCTTTCCACACTTCCAGCACCGGCATACCGGCGATAGGACTGTTCGGATCGTCCTGCGCCGCCGGGTTCACGGTATCGTTCGCACCAATAACCAGCACGGTGTCGGTATCGGCGAAATCATCGTTGATCTCGTCCATTTCCAGCACGATGTCATAAGGCACTTTCGCTTCCGCCAGCAATACGTTCATGTGACCCGGTAAACGTCCGGCCACCGGGTGGATACCGAAACGCACCTTGATACCGCGCGCGCGCAGCTTCTCAGTAATTTCCGCGACCGGATACTGTGCCTGCGCCACCGCCATACCGTAGCCCGGGGTGATGATCACCGTATGCGAGTTTTTCAGCATATCCGCGGTCTCTTCCGCACTGATTTCACGGTGTTCGCCCACTTCTTCATCACCGCTGGACGCCGTACCATCGGTACCGAAGCCCCCCGCAATGACGCTGATGAACGAGCGGTTCATCGCCTTACACATGATGTAAGACAGAATCGCACCGGACGAACCGACCAGCGCGCCGGTTACAATCAGCAGGTCGTTGCTCAGCATGAAGCCCGCCGCCGCTGCCGCCCATCCAGAGTAGGAGTTCAGCATAGAAACCACGACCGGCATATCCGCCCCGCCGATGGACGCCACCAGATGCCAGCCAAATGCCAGTGCGATGATGGTCATCACCAGCAGCGCCAGAACCTGCAGGCCAACGCTTTCGGTGCGGACAAAGACCACCAGCAGCAGGAAAGAGACCACCAGCGCTGCGAGGTTCATTTTGTGACGGTTCGGTAGCATCAGCGGTTTAGAAGAGATCTTGCCGCGCAGTTTGCCAAACGCCACCACGGAACCGGTGAAGGTCACCGCACCGATGAAGATGCCAAGGAACACTTCGGTCAGGTGAATATTGACCAGAATCGGCTCAAGGCCCGCTTCGTGATACAGATAGCTGTTAAAGCCGACCAGTACCGCAGCCAGACCGACGAAGCTGTGCAGAATCGCCACCAGTTCCGGCATTTCGGTCATTTCAACTTTCTTCGCCAGACGAATACCAATCGCGCCACCAATAATCATCGCCACCAGGATCCAGGCAACGTTGCCGGTGTCCGGGCCAAAAATCGTGGCAATCAGCGCAATCGCCATCCCGGCGATACCGAAGTTGTTACCCTGTTGAGACGTTTCATGTTTTGAAAGTCCCGCCAGACTGAAAATAAACAGGATCGCGGCAACAATGTATGCAGCTGTAACTAATCCTCCAGACATGTGTTACCCCTTAGTTTTTCCGGAACATTTTCAGCATGCGCTGAGTCACGGTGAAGCCACCGAAAATATTGATGCTGGCAATCAGGACCGCGATGAAGCTCAGGAAGCTAACCCAGCCACCCTGGCCAATCTGCAATAGCGCGCCAACCACGATGATCCCTGAAATGGCGTTGGTCACGGACATCAGCGGCGTATGCAGAGCATGAGAGACGTTCCAGACCACGTAGTAACCCACCACGCAGGAGAGTGCGAACACCGTAAAGTGACCGAGGAACTCTTTCGGCGCGACGTCTGCCAGCCAGCCGAACAGAATGATCACCAGCGCCATCAGCGCGTATTTGCGCCACGGCGATGCCGGTTTTGCCGGCTCTTTTGCGACCGGTGCGGCTTTCGCTGCGGCCTGCGGCTGTGCAGATACCTGAATCGGCGGCGCCGGCCAGGTAATTTCGCCGTCACGCACCACCGTCACGCCACGTACGACCACGTCGTCGAAATCAACGGTGATATTGCCGTCTTTCTCTTTGCACAGCAGTTTGAGCAGGTTAACGAGGTTGGTACCGTAAAGCTGCGAGGACTGTGTAGGCAGGCGCCCTGGCAAGTCGGTATAACCGATCACTTTGACGCCATTTGGAGTGGTCGTGACCTGATTGGCAACGGTGTATTCACAGTTACCACCGTTTTGCGCCGCCAGATCGACAATCACGCTGCCCGCTTTCATGGAGTCAACCATCTCACGGGTGATCAATTTCGGTGCCGGTTTACCCGGAATCAGCGCGGTGGTGACAATAATGTCGACCTCTTTTGCCTGCGCGGCAAACAGCGCCATTTCCGCTTTGATAAACGCTTCAGACATCACTTTGGCGTAACCGTCGCCGCTGCCCGCTTCCTCTTTGAAATCCAGTTCGAGGAATTCAGCGCCCATACTCTGGACCTGTTCTTTCACTTCCGGACGGGTATCAAAGGCACGCACAATCGCGCCCAGGCTGTTTGCTGCGCCAATGGCAGCCAGACCGGCAACGCCAGCACCAATGACCATCACTTTGGCTGGCGGTACTTTGCCTGCCGCGGTGATCTGCCCGGTAAAGAAGCGGCCGAACTCATGCGCCGCTTCCACAATCGCCCGATAACCGGCGATGTTTGCCATCGAGCTCAATGCATCCAGCGACTGCGCACGTGAAATGCGCGGTACAGAATCCATTGCCATCACCGTCACATTACGCTCGGCGAGCTTTTGCATTAACTCTGGATTCTGCGCAGGCCAGATAAAACTGACCAGCGTGGTGCCCGGATTGAGTAACGGAATTTCCTCATCTTCCGGTGCGTTAACCTTCAGAATGATCTCTGATTGCCAGACAGCGCTGCTGTCGACAATTTCCGCGCCCGCTTCCACAAAAGCTTTATCGTCAAAACTCGCCAGTCCACCCGCGCCGCTCTCAACCGCGACGGTGAAACCCAACTTCAGCAGTTGCTCAACCGTTTTCGGCGTCGCTGCTACGCGGGTTTCATTGGTAAACCGTTCTTTTGGTATGCCAATTCGCATAATGTTCCCTTCCATCGGTATTTTTGATGATGGTTTGTCAGTTAACGTGGAATTGCGCAGGCAATTTCACGCAGGAGGTATAGGTTACCCCGGAAAAATAAAACAGTAACAAACTCCGTATAACGTACTGAAAATAGCGCCTGTGATCTAGCGCCAAAAAACAGTATTTGTCGGGTTATCAGCAAAACAGGAACGATTCGGCCCTCTGACCGGGATAATGACCTCCAATTCCTCGCGAAAGGCCCATAATTCGCTCAGACGAAGCGGCAAAACATGATTAAGCGCCACGGCAGATCAACTAATTAACATTAAATTAACTTATAAAATTCAGTACGTTCATCAGTTTTTACTGTGAAATGACCATTTTTTCGACATATCATAATTTGTTATCGACCTTGTGACCTCATCTGCTGTGTCGAGTGAAAAATCACGCAGACAGTCACCGGGTTTAAATGCAATAATCAGCCACGTTTCTAGTCAATAACAATACCAGTACCTGGTTTGCGCAAGGCGAAGGATTATTTTTATGAAGCTTAAGAACACTCTCCTGGCGTCCGCACTTCTTTCTGCGACGGCTTTTTCCGTAAACGCAGCAACAGAATTGACGCCGGAGCAAGCGGCAGCACTGAAACCTTACGACCGTGTCACGGTCACAGGCCGTTTTAATGCGATTGGCGATGCGGTGAAGGCTGTTAACCGCCGCGCAGATAAAGAAGGTGCCGCCTCATTCTATGTTGTCGATACATCTGATTTTGGTAACAGCGGTAACTGGCGTGTTGTTGCAGACTTCTACAAAGCCGACGCCGAGAAAGCAGAAGCCAGCAAAAACCGCGTGATCAATGGCGTGGTTGAATTGCCGAAATCAGAAGCGGTGATGCTGGAACCGTTTGATACCGTCACGGTGCAGGGTTTCTACCGCAGCCAGCCGGAAGTGAATGACGCCATCACCAAAGCGGCAAATGAAAAAGGCGCCTACGCCTTCTACATCGTGCGTCAGATCGATGCGAACCAGGGTGGCAACCAGCGTATTACCGCTTTTATCTATAAAAAAGATGCGAAGAAACGCGTGGTGCAGAGCCCTGACGCGATTCCAGCGGATTCCGATGCCGGTCGCGCAGCGTTAGCTGCCGGTGGCGAAGCCGCGAAGAACGTCGAAATTCCGGGTGTCGCCACCACCGCGTCTCCAAGTTCTGAAGTCGGTCGCTTCTTCGAAACGCAATCCACTAAAGGTGGACGTTACACTGTCACCCTTCCGGATGGTACCAAAGTCGAAGAACTGAACAAAGCCACGGCGGCCATGATGGTGCCGTTCGACAGCATCAAGTTCACCGGCAACTACAGCAGCATGACTGAAGTTTCTTATCAGGTCGCCAAGCGTGCGGCGAAACAAGGGGCTAAGTATTACCACATTACCCGCCAGTGGCAGGAACGTGGTAACAACATGACCATCAGCGCCGATCTGTATAAGTAAGGCGCTCCTGTCATAAAATAAGGCGGCTTTATGCCGCCTTTCGCTTTATCAGTCACAAATTTTCCTCTGATCATTGCATGCAGTCTCTTCTCTCCGTAAAATCCCGCGCCTTAGTGGCTTTCACCATTTTTATGCGCTTTGCCACAATAATTATTCTCCATCGATCGTTTGTACCACGGGATAACCATGGAAAAGAAACTGGGACTGAGCGCTCTCACCGCGCTGGTTTTAAGCTCAATGCTTGGCGCAGGTGTTTTCAGTCTGCCGCAGAACATGGCCGCTGTTGCCAGCCCGTCTGCATTACTTATCGGCTGGGCGATTACCGGGGCCGGGATATTGCTGCTGGCGTTTGCCATGTTAATCCTGACCCGTATCCGTCCTGAACTGGACGGCGGCATCTTCACCTATGCCCGCGAAGGTTTCGGTGAGCTGATCGGTTTCTGCTCGGCCTGGGGCTACTGGCTATGTGCGGTGATTGCCAACGTCTCCTACCTCGTTATTGTCTTCTCTGCCCTCAGTTTCTTTACCGATACACCTGAGCTGCGTCTGTTTGGCGACGGCAATACCTGGCAGGCGATCGTCGGCGCGTCGGTGTTGCTGTGGGTGGTGCATTTTCTGGTGCTGCGCGGCGTACAAACGGCGGCCAGCATCAACCTGGTGGCGACGCTGGCGAAATTGCTGCCTCTCGGTCTGTTTATCGTGCTGGCCTTTATGGCGTTTAAGCTGGAGGTTTTCAGCCTCGACTTTACCGGCCTCGCGCTGGGTGTCCCGGTCTGGGAGCAGGTTAAGAACACGATGCTTATCACGCTGTGGGTCTTCATCGGTGTGGAAGGCGCAGTCGTCGTCTCGGCGCGGGCGCGTAACAAACACGATGTCGGTCGCGCCACGCTGTTAGCGGTGCTCTCCGCGCTTGCTGTTTATCTGCTGGTCACCCTGCTCTCGCTTGGCGTGGTTGCCCGCCCGGAACTGGCGGAGATCCGTAACCCGTCAATGGCGGGGCTGATGGGCAAAATGATGGGGGCGGGGGGGGAGATTATCATTGCGGCGGGG